>PMMM01000097.1 GCA_003162245.1 Phycisphaerales bacterium | reverse complement strand
TCCCACCGCCCAACCCCGCCCGCCCCTCCGGTTCCAACTCGTTACTTGCTACTCGCCACTCATAACTCGCTTTTTTCCGCCACGCGCGGCCCGGTTTCCGCCCCGTTGGACCCGCGCCGCCGTTCCACGTATAACACGCGCCCGTGTACAAGCTGTTTCTGACGCTTCGTTATCTCCGCAAACGCCGCATCGCCTATTTCGCGATCGCCGCCGTCCTGCTCTGCACCGCGATGGTGCTGATCGTCATGTCGGTCATGGGCGGCTTCCTCGACCAGCTCAAGTTCAAGGCCCGCGGCCTGCTCGGCGACATCATCGTCGACAACAAGTCCTACAGCGGCTTCCCGCTCTACGAGGAGTTCATCGCCGACATCGCCCAGTGGCCCGAAATCCAGGTCGCGACGCCCGTGCTCTACTCCTTCGGCCTCCTCCGCTTCCAGGACACCGCCCAGACGCACACCGTCCGGGTCGTCGGCATCCGCCTCGAAGAGGTCTACGAGGTCAACGCCTTCAAGCACGGGCTGTACTACGAAAAGTACTACCCCGGCACCACCACCCTCGCCGAACAGCAGCAGCCGGTCATCGGCGTCGACCTGAACGCCGAGCCGATCGAGCTCAAGAACAGCAAGGGCGAGGTGCTCGGCCGCGGCGCCCGCCCGCTCCTGCCGCCGCCCTACGAGGCCGCGTTGCAGAAGAGCTGGGCCGCCGGCGTCCGCGACGACGAGACCCCGCCGACCGAATGGACCGAAATCTGCCGCGACGCCGGCATCCCGATCATCGTCGGCGAACACGAGGTGGACCCGAGCGGCCCACCGGTACTCACCGGCGACTCCTGGCCCGGGCTCATCATCGGCCGCGACATCATCGCCAAGCGCCTCGCCGACGGGACATACAAGCGCTACTCGATGTACCCGCGCGGCTGCGTCGTCACGCTGACGATGATACCTACGACCGGCGGCGGCTCGGTCGATACCCCCATCAAGCAGCCCTTCCGCTACACCGACGACTCGCGTACAGGCATCTACGAGATCGACTCGCAGCACGTCTACTGCGATTTCGCCCTGCTCCAGAAGCTCCTGCACATGGACGCGGCCGAGCGGGTCGACCCGGAAAGCGGCGCCGTCGTCGGCACCGTCCCCGCCCGCTGCTCGCAAATCCAGATCAAGATCCACGAGACCGTCGGCGGCCGGCCGGTAAACGTCAAGGCCCTCGCCCAACGCCTCCAGGAGCACTACCTCAGCTACGCAACCAGCCCGCGCTTCAAGCTCAGCATCGGCGACACGCAGCTCGTCGAGTACGTCGAGGCGATGACCTGGGAAGAGTCGCAGTCGCACATCATCGCCCCCGTCGAGAAGGAGCGGCAGCTCGTCACCATGCTCTTCGCGATCATCTCGCTCGTCGCCGCCGTCCTCGTGCTCTGCATCCTCTACATGATCGTCCTCCAGAAGACGCGCGACATCGGCATCATCAAGGCCATCGGCGGCTCGTCCGGCGGCGTCGCCCTGATCTTCATCTCGTACGGCGCCGCCGTCGGCATCGTCGGCAGCACGCTCGGCACCGTGCTCGGCTACTACTTCGTCCGGTACATCAACCCCATCCAGGACTGGCTGACCCGCGTGAACCCCGCCTGGCAGGTGTGGGACCGCTCCGTCTACTCGTTCGACGAAATCCCGCACACCGTCCGCGGCCACGACATGGTCGCCGTCATCGTCGCCGCGATCGCCGCGTCGACGCTCGGCTCCCTGCTCGCCGCCTGGCGGGCCGGCGCAATGCAACCCGTGGAGGCGCTGCGCCATGAGTAGCCCCCTCCTCGTCGCCCAGGGCGTCCAAAAGACCTACGTCATGGGTCGCGTCCAGCTCCGCGTCCTCCGCGGCTGCGACCTGCGCGTCGCCCCCGGCGAGTTCGTCGCCATCATGGGCAAGTCCGGCAGCGGCAAGAGCACCCTGCTGCACATCCTGGGGGCGCTCGACGTGCCGCAGGCCGGGCAGGTCCTCTTCCACGACGAGCCCGTCTTCGCCCCGCCGGGCCGCCGCCGCTTCGCCACCAGCGCCCTCGACGTGCTCTACGGCTACGAGCGCCGCCGCATCCACTACCGGCGTTTCGCATTCGGGTTCGTGTTCCAGTTCTACCATTTGCTGCCCGAGCTGAACGTGCTGGAGAACGTGCTGCTGGCGCGGATGGTGGGGGCGTCGACGTTCGTCTGGTCGCGCCAGCGGGCCCGCGCCCGGGCCGATACGCTCGCGGTCCTCGGCCACATGGGCCTCGCCGAGCGGCTGAGGCATCGGCCCGCCGAGCTCTCCGGCGGCGAGCGCCAGCGGGTGGCGATCGCCCGGGCGTTGGTGCACAAGCCGCAGATTCTGTTTGCGGACGAGCCGACGGGGAACCTGGACGCCGTGGCGGGTGCGGAGCTGATGTCGCTCATCAAGGGGCTGCACGCCGAGGGTCAGACGATCGTGATGGTCACGCACGATCCGACGGTCGCCGGCCAGGCGGACCGGATTCTGCGTCTCGAAGACGGCCAGTTGCGGCAGGTGTAGCGGCCGGCGCCGTGTACGTAGCGGCCCGCGCCCTCGCGTGGCCGTCGTCCGCGCCCGTAGCGCCCCACGCCTGTTATCAGAGTTCAGAGCGCGAGCGACGGGTTCCCGGCGAACGCCGCATTGGACGCAACGGTGTGGAGCTTGCCAACTTCGCCCCGGCGCGCTACCCCCCCTTGGCAACCTTCGGGCGGCGGGGCTGGGGAGCGGTTTCGGGCCGGCGCGCGGTTGGCAATGTTCGGCGGACGGGGCTGGGGAGCGGGGCCAGTAATCGGTTTCCGGTGGGCGGGCGGTTTGCGCGAGACTGGCGGGGGGGGCCGGTTTTTTGCGGGATTTGCGGGAATCTGGGCTTGCCCCGGGCGAAGCGGAGACGGCAGACCGTGTTGCCTTTCCGCAGTTCCGCGCGTATAGTGATCTTATTATTAGACGCGTGGCCACGGCATGCCGGGGCGTGCAGGCCCGCGGGGCCTCGTTGGAGCGAGCAGGGCGGGATTGGCCCGTCGGAGCGGCGAGGGTTTACCTGGGTCGAGATTCCGTTCGTGGCGGGCAAGGGGAACGCGATGAACCGTGCGATGGCCGGGTGCGCGGCGGCGCAGTTGGCGCGGCAGGCGAAGAATGCGGCGCGGACGGGCGTCGAGGCCACGGCCCGCGGGCTGATGCGGCGCCAAGGCCACGGCGGCGGGCGTGCTGGGCGCGTAGGTTTGGGTGGACGTCCTGGCCGCGCGCCAGCCGACGCGGATCGATCCCGCCTCGCTCGTGTTCGTCGCGCTCGGCCCTTGACGCGACGCGGCGCTCGGTTTGTTTTCGACCGCCTCCCCAGCGCGAAGCGCTTCCGTCGAGTCAGGGGCAAGCCCGCGCACTACGTGCTACGTTGGGTGAACCGGACCGGAGAGAAGGGGCCGTGGAGCGAAACGGCGACGGCAACGATTGGGGTGTGAGGCGCGAACTGCGGAGAATGCCAATGACGAAGCGATGTATGTTGTGCGGAGAGACCTCGGCAACGGGTAATTACAAGTCGAGTGGGCAAGCTATCGTATGTGAGCCGTGCAGCCGTACGCCGGCTGCAGATGAGCTGCTCGAGAACGGGGACTATCCGCCGATGCTGGATCGTAAGTTCCTGCCGTGCCCATCGTGCAGCTTCAGGCTTGGGCGGTTCATGTCTGCCAATCACCCGAATAAGGTTCACCCCGATCTTTGGGCGAAGGTGGAGAAGTGCGTCGCGGAGACGCCGAGCCAAATCCGTCAGCGCAATTCCAATCTGCATGAAGAGGCCATGAAACGCTACCCACTCGTAAACCTGGCATGGGACATCTCATATGAGGGACAACTCTGGATGAAGGCGTACAAGTCTTGCCCCGAGTGCGGGAAACCGCACCCAGCGATCCCAGAGATAGATCCCGATGGATACCGGGGATCAAGGTAACTCCCGGATGAAAGATCCAGCCCCACGGGATGTGTTGGGAGGACAAGTCATGGGCATGTGGTCGCGATTGTTTGGAAAGAGCGAAGCGCGTAGTAGTGCCCCTGAGCGCGCCGAGACCAGGGGAACGTGCGCGTGGTGCGGCGGCACTGCGACCAAAACCGAACGGGCCGGCCGTTGGGACCTCCCGGTGTGCGGAGCGACGAATTGCTCCAGCGCTATCCGCGAATACCGTTCCAACCCGATGGTCATGCTCTCGGGCGGTAATATCGCCGGCGCCGCGCCAGCGCCGCTCGTCCCGTACATGAACAGATTGAACGGCGCCATCAGACAGGCGAAGCAAGAATAGGCAGCCCGTTGACGGTTTGGGTCACGGATCTGCGAACGGAGGAATCAGATGCTTGGCACATCCCAATTCGCTGGCGACTTGCCTTGCCAGTACTGCAGCAAGAAAAACGCCGCAACGCGGTGGCCGCGCAACGGCGACAAGGTGCCGTTCTACTACCAGAAGGCGCCGGGGAAGTATTACGTAGCCGTCACCTGTCCCCACTGCTGCAAGGTGTGGTACGTCGCTTGGGACGATAACCCGGGCCCTGGATGCGAAGTAGGGCCAAAGGCGGCCGCGGGCGTGCTCGGTTCGGAGGCACCCGTTGCGCGGCCAACGGCCGTACGCTGGAGTTGTACTGGATGCGCCAAGGTGTTGAAAGCCGGGGTGGACCGTGCGGGCAAACGGGGCAAATGCCCGTACTGCGGCCACATCGAGACGGTTCCTGGTTCGACGTCGCCGATTGCGGGAACCAGCGCCCCCTCGACGCCGAAGGCGGCAACCATCCCGATCCGTCAGGCGTCTGACGGGGCGGGGAACATCGTCGCGAGCGGCATCGAGGAAACCCTGGTCGGTGACGAGAGGTGCGTTTACTGCGACCAATTCACGGATCCCACGTTTCGTGAATCTAGATACCCGCGCGGGGCCGGTCACTGCGCCCGACACAACACAACCGTCGAGTGTACGCATACGTGCTCATCCTTCAGTCCAAACGGTCGAAACTCATGGTGGCTCCAAGCCGAGTATATGGCGGGCCAGCACGCGTATTTTTCTCCTTGGTGGAACATGTATTCAGACGGCCCCCGGCGTGAGCGGGAGGCTGCAAGTGTCGGAAAGATAGGATCTGCTGAGGTCATTGATATTCCTGCGTGCTTGGGCGCGGCCTTCACGCCGATTGCGACATTCGACCTTCCCTATCCACTCAAGGGCCTCGATCTCCGCCTGACGGCGGATGCCAGGTTCTTGGTCGGACGGCATTCGCTGGACGAAGCCGCCTCAACGCCCAAATCCCAAGGCGCTCTCATCTTCGTTTGGAACATGGCAGATCGACGCCCCGTCTGGGCAACGACATACTCAGAATCCACAATTCCTAAATTGGCGGTCAGCGCCGACGGCCAGCTTCTTGCCGCTTGCCACAGGGACAAATGGGTAACCATCTGGGAGTTGGAGACAGGCAAGGAGATTGTTAAGATCGATCTTTGGACGCAGACCATACAACTGCATGACAAACTGAAAGACGACGGCCCTGTCTGCCGTAGCGCGCATGACCTCTTGTTCGTGGATCAACCCCGTATGCTCGTGATTGCCGATGAGATGGCGATTTACGGTATCGACCTCGAGCGCATGGTCGTTTCAATGAGGCTCCGCTTTGCTACGCCCACCGAGGCCACAAGTACTCACTTGGCATACTCAGCGCCTTGCGCGGAAATCGCCGTAACCGAATGGACCGGCGTCATTCACCTTGTTGATGCGAGGACGTTTACACGTAACAGCGCCCTCCGGCGACACGAGAACGTCACGCAGGTTCGGTTTCATCCCACGTGCCCGATACTTGCCTCGGTGAGTTCGGCGTGTTACCGCTCCAGAATGGTGTCGGCTGGGCGAGGCGCAGTCATGGAGGACAAGCGGGAGATGCCGGGGCAAGGATGGCTGTGGGACTGCCGGGCATGCACACAACTGCGCAGTTTCGGATGCGACTCCGGCGTGGCCTTCGATCCAACCGGCCGGGCCGTAATGGGGCGTAGCTTTGAGGGGTTGATTACGGCTTGGTCGGTCAGGGATGGCAAGGAACTCTGCACGTTCGCTGACATGGATGATGCCCGCACTGCACTGTTTCTGTCAGGAGGAGCGTCCTGCGACTTGCCTATCCGTTACGCGACGGTGCCAGCTCGATGCGATCATGTGCTCGTCGAGCTGGTCAGCCTCCATCTTGAGCGGGAATGACACGCGCCCACGAGCTATTCGCGCGAAGCGGGACCCCGCCCGTCAAGGGCGAGTGATTAGACGGAGAGTGGTTTACGCCGGGAAGCTTCGCGGGCGGGGACGCCCACGTTACCCCTGGCAGCCAGGGTGATTCCCGGTGCCCGCTGGCCTGCCCGGCCGACACGAATCGCGACGGAAGGGTGACGTTCGCGGACATCGACCCGTTCGCGGAGCGAGCGGCGGAGCGAGCGGGACAGGGGGGCTGTT
>PMMM01000123.1 GCA_003162245.1 Phycisphaerales bacterium | reverse complement strand
ACACCAAAACACATTCCGATTACGGACCCGAACCGCCCCCGTGAGGAAGCGGCCATCCGGTCCGCGCCGGTCAGAAACCGTCAATCCACGGCGCGCATGTCGCCCAAATAACCGGTTCTGGCCGCCCTTTGCGCTCTCGCTGCGCGCCCCGCACCTTTCCCGCGTCGCCACGCCCTGGCTTCGTACGCCATGGCGGCCTTCGCCGGGCCGGGCCACCCGTCGCCCGAGTGTTGGGCGGGCACTTTTCTGACGGGTGTGCGTACAATGCGGCGTCTGCTGATGCAGGGTCTTCGATTGGCCATGCGAAAGGTGTAGGGATGCCAAAGCCCGGTCTGATCATCGTCGTCGGCATAGCTCTGTTGCTCTCCGGCGTGGCCGTGGGCGGCGACCCGCCCGCACGCGCGGCGCGGCGGACGCCGGTGGTGGACGTATTCGAGCACTGCCGCGATGCGGTGGTGAACATCAGCACGACGCGGATCGTGCGGATGCGCTCGCTGGGTCCGGAGTGGGCGTTGGACAACATCTTCGGCCTGTTGCCGGAGCGGAACGAGCGGGTCCAGAGTCTCGGCTCCGGCGTGGTCGTGCACGAGAACGGGTACATCGTCACGAACGCCCACGTCGTGTATCAGGCCTCCGACGTGCAGGTCACGTTCGCCGACAAGAAAACGCTGCCCGCGGAGGTGGTCGCCGTCGACCGCGAGCACGATTTGGCGGTCCTGAAGGTGAAGGCCCCCGCGGCGCTGCCGTATCAGAAGCTCGGCCGTAGCGACGACATCATGATCGGGGAAACGGTGGTGGCGATCGGCAACCCCCTCGGGCTCCAGCACACCGTTACCTCCGGCATCGTCAGCGCCCTCGATCGCGACCTGAAGTTCAGCGAGGACGCGGTGTACCGCGGGCTGATCCAGACGGACGCCCCGATCAACCCGGGGAACTCGGGCGGGCCGCTGCTGAACGTCAACGGCGAGCTGATCGGGATCAACACGGCGATCCGCGGGGACGCGCAGAACATCGGCTTCGCGATCCCCGTCGATCGGCTGTGGGAGCTGCTGCCGGCGATGCTCGATATCGAGAGCCGCGAGCGCGTGCGGTTCGGGCTGCACGTCGGCGGACCGGAGGCCAAAGTGCTCGAGGTGCGCCAGGACACGCCGGCCGCCGTGGCGAAGCTGATGGTCGGCGACCGCGTGGTCAAGTTCGACGGCACGCCCGTGCGCGACGGCATCGATTACAACGTGCGCCTGCTGGCCCAGAAGCCGGGCAGCACGGTGAAAATGGAAGTTCGGCGGGGCGACAAGACGCTCGACGTCGCCGTCCCGCTGGAATCCGTCCCGCTGCCCGACGGCGCAAAGCTGGCGCGCGAGCTGCTCGGCGTCGAGCTGGAGGAAGTCTCGAACGACCTGCGCCACAAGTATGACCTGCCCGATTACGCCGGGCTGGTGGTCACAGCGGTGGTACGCGGCAGCCCGGCGGACCGGGCGGGGATCATCCCCACGGACCTGGTCCTCCGCCTGCGCCGCACGCCCGTCACCGCGCTCAAGGACGTCGGCCTGGCGCTGGAGCAGACCCAAGCGGGCGAGCGCGTGGTGGTCGAGGGACTGCGCATCGACACGGACCGGCCGTTCTTCTGGACAGTGACGCTGCGGACGCGCGCGGGAGGGTAGCGTCGCCGCACGCGGCCGGCGCGGGCGCAGGATCAGGGTGGAGCCGGTGCTGAGGCCGCGGGCGACGGAGTCCACTGCTCCAGCAGGCGGCGCGCGGGGGCGTAGTTGGGGTCGGCCGCGAGTGCCAGGCGGAGTTGCGCCAGCGCGTCCGCGTCCCGATGCTCGCGTTTCAGGACCGACGCGAGTCCAAGGTGAGCCCCCGCGCTGTGGGGATCGGCCTGAAGCACCCACTCGTACTCCGGGCGTGCTTCGGCGTAATCCCCGCGGCGCAGCAGGGCGTTGGCGAGGAGGAGGTGGGGGTCGACCATGGCCGGAAGGACGCGGATCGAGTCGCGATACGCCTGAATCACCTCGTCGGTGCGGCCGAGCTCGCGCAGCACCACCCAGAGGTTCTTGTGAGCCTGCTCATTTGACGGCTGGAGTTGGATCGCACGCCGGAACGCCGCGAGCGCCTCGTCCGCCTGCCGGTGCTCCTGCCACATCACCCAGCCGTGGCTGTTGACTGCGATGGAGCTGTCGGGGCAGAGGCGCAAGGCGTAGGTCCAGAGCGTCTCCGTGCTGTGCCAGATGCCACACTGCTGCCAGGTGAGCGGCACGAGCACGAGGCACGCCGCACCGCCGAGCGAGACCAACGCGGCCCGACGTCTGGAATCGGCGATGTGCGCGAGGCCGGCCGCCAGGAGCAACATCAGCGGAACCGACGGCAGATAGCTGTAGCGATCCGCGGCCTCCTGGGGGCCGCTCTGCACGAAGCCGAGCACGGGCAGCAGCAGGATGGTATAGCACGCCAGCGCCGTCACGACCGCTCGCGCCCGCCCGCGCAGCGCCAGCACGATCAGCCCGATAAGCGCCGCCGACACGAGAATCGCCGGGATCACATAGCGCGGCGCGGCGGGGTCCAGCGGGAGCTTCATCTCATAGATCGGAGAGAGGTTCATCGGGACAAGCGTTTTCTGGATGTAGAACACGAGCCCGAAGCACGCCTGCGCGAGGCGGCTGGGGATGCCGTGCGTGGCGAGCGTCATCGCCGCGCCCACTCGCCGTTGGGCGGCGACGGCCAGCACCGCGGCGCCGGCCGCCAGGAGGAAAAACGGGACCTTCTCCAGTAGCAGCGAGGTCAGCGGCCGGCGGGCTGCGCCGGCTGCCGCACGCCCGAATCGCCGCAGCGGGTACCAATCCAGCACGAGCAGGATGACGGGCAGCGTCACCCCCATCGCCCGGCTGAGAAGTGAAAACGTGAACGCAAGCAGGGCGAGCGCCAGCCAACGCCTGCGGTGCACTACGCCGGGCTGCGCGGCTCGCACGTACCAGAGCACCGTCACAAGCAGGAAGAACGAGCTCTGTACGTCGCGACGCTCCGTTGCCCAGGCGACCGACTCCACCCGCAACGGGTGCAGCGCGAACAAGAGCGCGGCCAAGAGGGCGGCCGCCTGTACGACCAGCGCCCGCCGCGGCGTTTCGCGGCGCACGGCGGCGGCCAGGATGTGCCGCCCAAGCAGGTACACAAGCGCCGCGCTGCCGGCGTGAAACAAGACATTGGTGACGTGGTACGCGAACGGGTTCATCCCGTCGCCGAAGAGCGCCTGACTCCACAAGTAGTCGAGCCCCAGGGTCACCCAGCTCAGCGGCTGGTAATGGCCCATGTGGAACGTCGTGAACATCCAACGGAGTTGAGCGAGCCCGAGCCCGCGGTAGTACGGGTTCTGCAGGAAATTGCCCTTGTCATCCCAATCCAGGAACCCGCCCCGCAGCGCCGGGGCGAACGCCAGGATGACGATCGCGAGCAACACGGCCACGACAGCGAGCCGGGTCCACAGCGGACCGACGTTCGCGGCGACGTCGCCGGTCAGCTTGGGCGGCTGCGGGGGAGGCGGGCGGCGGTGAAGGACGCGCGACATCCTAGTCATCCGCGACGGAGAAACGTCGGCGCGCGTCGTCGCGGCGCGGGCCGTACGTCCGTTCGACCTCGTCGCGCGACACGCGCTTGACCACCAGGTCGCCAGCGACGAGGCGCAGCAGGTTGCCGCGCGCATCCGTGTACATCAGGCTCGGGCGGTCGATCAACCCTTCCCGCGTCTCGAACGCGCACGCCGGGCCGTCGTAGCCTTCCAGCGTGCGCTCGCCCAGCGGCGTGACGACCAGCGAGATCAGCGCGCGCGTCTCCGTGTTATAAATGGCGAACGCGTGGGCTTCCTGCGGGGCCGCAAGCAGAAGCCCGGGCAGCACGCGGACCCACGCCAGATCGAGGTAGACCGGACCGACGCTCAGCGGCTTGCTGGGCTCCGGCAGCGTCCGGTCCAGACTGGTGGTATAGCTGGAGACGAGCACGTCCTCCTTGCGGACGACTTGGTCGGTCTTCACCAGCGCCTTCTGCGGCTGCACGTCGGAGGCCGGAAGCTGTGTCTGCTGGCTCTCGATCAACGCGTTCTGCAGGTCGAAGCTGGCAAACAGGTCGAGCCGCGTACGCCGTACGGTCCCGTCCTCGGCGAACCGCCACGAGCGCTCGCGCACCCGCAGCCCGGGCGCGGCCACCTGGTGCTTGGCGCCTGGCGCCGTAAGGACCTGGTCCTCGCGCGCCACGCGGCGGGTCAGGTAGCCGAGCGACTTTCCGCCGATCGCGATGTCGTAGTAGTACTCGGTCTCGTCGAGCTTCACTTGGTTGGCCTGCTTGCGCAGCCGCGCCAGAAGGGTTTCGCCCCGGCCGAACGCAGACGCCATCTGCTCGACTTCGCCGGGGTCGTAATGCACGCGCAACGTGCCGACGATCTGGTCGAAATCCCGGCGCAGCCGATGCTCGTCCTCCTCGTTGAAGACCGCACCGGTGTAGACGAGCACCCAGACCGTGCCCGGATCAAACGGAACGCACAGCGTGTGCGTGCGCGTCATCGTCGCCCCGAGCTTGGAGGAGTAGGTGAGCACGGCGCCGACCCGCGGCGGCAAGCTCCACGTCTCCCATTCCAGCTTGGTTGCGTTGGCGCTCTCGGCCAGCTCGCGCCCGAACTGCGCCACCCAGTCCTCGAACGGCGGGATCTTCACGGTCGGGCGGTCCGCGTCGCCGGTGCGCGGCGTGACGAGCGGCTGGATACGAAAGACCACGATTTGCAGAGCCTGCTGCCCGCCGGGCCCCCGGCCACGCAGCAGGCCGATCGAGCCCTTGTACTCCTGAAAACGCGAGCGGTCATAGTCCCAGCCGGCCGGCAGTTGCAGCTCGAAGCCGTACGCCGCATCGGTGTAGTTGACGGTCGGCTGGCTCGTGGAGGTTGGCTGGGAGGACGGGCCCTCCGCGGCCGCCATGCCGAGGACCGGCACCAGGTTCAGAAGCGTGGCACACCGGCGTGACATTTGAGAAGTCATCCGCACGACCTCATCTCCGAAGGTTGGCGTCATTGTCCCAGTTTCGCTACGCTGCTCAACCTGCAAAACGGAGTTCCTGGTGTCGCTGGCGCTGCTCGATTTCGCATTCCACGTTTCCTGGGCCGCGGCGTGGTTCTGGGTGCTGCTGCTGATCGGATTGGTCTGGGCGAGGCGGCATCTGGCCCTCAACCGCGCCGACCAGCAGAAAACCCTCTCGCCCCAGGACGCTTCTGCGCCGCCCGCGACGCTGCCGCGGCTCTCGGTGCTGGTTGCGGCCAAGGACGAGGAGCCCAACATCGGACGCTGCCTGAGCGGCCTACTGGCGCAGCACTATCCGGGCCTGGAGGTCATCGCAACGAACGACCGCAGCTCCGACCGGACCGGGCCGATCATGGACGACATGGCCGCCCGCGACGCCCGCCTGAAGCCCGTGCACGTTACGCACCTGCCGGCCGGCTGGACAGGCAAGAACCACGCTTTGCACCAGGCCATCGGGCAGGCGACGGGCGATTACTTCTGCTTTACGGACGCGGACTGCCAGTTTCACGCGCCGGAGCTGCTGGCGGCGGCGGTGTGCTTCGCGCTGCGCGAGAAGATCGATTTCCTGTCCGTGCTTCCGGACCTGGAGGCGTACACGTTCTGGGAGCGCATCGTCCAGCCGCCGGCCGGGGCCATCATGGTCTTCTGGTTCCCGCCGGAGAAGGTCAACAATCCCAACTCCCCCCGCGCCTACGCCAACGGGGCGTTCATGCTCATGTCGCGGCGTTCGTACGAGGCGTTGGGGGGCCACGCCGCGGCGCCGAACGCCTTGAACGAAGACATGCACTTTGCCCGCCGGGCGAAAAGCAGCGGGCTGCGGCTGCGCGTCATTCTCGGGGGTGGGATGTACAGCGTGCGGATGTACGTGGGCCTGCGGCAGATTTGGAACGGTTGGACGCGGATTTTCTACTGCTGCTTCGGGACGCTCCCGCACTTGCTGGTGAGCGTCGTGTTCTTGTCCGTGTTCAGCCTGCTGCCGACGGTGAGCCTGTTGGTGGCGCTCGGGCTTGCGGCCGCGTCGGTAGCGCCGGCGGTCTTTGGCGGGATCGCCGGGGCCGCCGCATTGGCCATCGTGGCGCAGCAGTCGGTCCTATGGCGCTTCTACGTGCTGGGGCGGACCCCGCCGGCGTGGGCGCTGACCTATCCGATCGGGGCGGCGATGTGCCTGGCGATCACGATCAACGCCATGCGGCGGTATGCGGGCGCCGCGACGCACTGGCGCGGGACGTCGTACACGGGTGGGGCATAGCGGGCAGGTTGCAGGCAGCGTGGATGGGAGCCCGGGAGCGGGCACGACATGTAAACACTTGTCCGAAAATGGGTTGCGAAGCAGCGTCGTGCCGAACTCACTCGCCAAATCCGGAAAAAAGCCGGGATTGTGCCCGCACGCCCTTCTCCTGGCCGAAATACAAGCTATAGTTATTACAGTGATGGTGACTCCCATCATGTTGGGCATGGCGCAGGGACTCGCGATAATGTCCACCCTGCTTGACTTCGGCCTGAAGTTAGGTTATTATTAGCACAAATAGGACGCTAACACGGGTGCGAATGCCGCAGAGTGGGAACGCAAAGGAGTGCGTGGTGTCCACGAGGCAACGTTCGGTCGGACAACTGCTGTGTGTGTTGGGGCCGGGGGGGGACTATCGCGACGCGGTGTACGACTCGGGGCCGGGCATGTCGGACTTGGAGTCGCAGCCCCTTACCAGCGATCAGTTGCGCGGCCTCACCCATTGCCTCTACGAGCAGCTTGCCGCATTCCGCGCGGCCGAGGCCGCGCAGCCAGCGCTCCGGCCGGCCGATGCGCGCGTCTGGGCTGCTGCCGGCCACCCTCTGCCACCCGTGGTGTTCGGATCTCTCAGTGCTTACTTGGCGGAGGAATGCGATGGCGCGCAACTTGAGGAAACGTCCGGGGTTACTGACACCCAAACAGCTTCGCGTGCTCACCTACATCCGCGATTACCGCAACGCCCGCGGTTACGCGCCCACGATGCAGGAGCTCGCGGACGAGTTTGGCGTCAGCAAGGTCACCGTGTTCGAGCATATCAGCGCTTTGCAGAAGAAGGGTTTTCTGCGGCGTGCCCGGCACAAGGCACGCTCTTTGCGACTTAGCGACGACATCATGTTCCCCGACGAGCGGCCAACCCGGTTGCCGCTGGTCGGCACGATTGCCGCCGGCCGCCCGATCGAAGCCATCGAAGAACGCGAGGTCCTCGATCTTGAGGAGCTGTTCGTTTCGCCGCACCAGACGTTCGTGTTGCGCGTCCGCGGCGACAGCATGATCGACGATCGCATCTGCGACGGAGACTACGTGGTGGCGGAGAAGCGCCAGACGGCGCGCGATGGCGAAACGGTCGTGGCGCTGCTCGATAACGGCGAGGCGACGCTGAAGCGCTTCTATCGCGAACGGGACGGCGTCCGCCTGGAGGCCGCCAACCCCAACTACCAGCCCATTCGGACCAAGCATCTTCAGATTCAGGGGGTGGTGGTGGGCGTTGTGCGCAAGTACCGCGGCAAATAGGCGGCCACCGGTTCCGCGGGGAGTCGGGCCGAGCCGGGTGATGTCCGAGACCGGAGGTGGGTCCCCGCGAGATTCCTCCCGCATTGGCTTGTCATTACCCACATCTT
>PMMM01000002.1 GCA_003162245.1 Phycisphaerales bacterium | reverse complement strand
AACTAAGCGGAATGCGTATTAGTAGGATCGAAGTCGCCCCGTGTGTCGCCGAAGACGACGAACTTCCACGAATTGGCGGATGGGGTCGGCGGTCCGACTGGACTCCCAGGCCCGGCCGGACAGCCACCGCTGATCAAAAACCCGGTCGCGCTGGCAACGATTGCGCCCACGCAGAGAAAGACGATTCGGCCGGCGCGCTTCGCGTTTGTCCCTGACCTCATGGGGTCTCTCCTGTTGGATGTAGTCATCTGACCCGGAACTCCGCTGGGGTACAGCCTTCTTGTCGTCGTGGTCCGGGAGCCTGAAACAGGAAAGGTGTACTGGGCATTCTTGCCTATACCCCAACGTGACTTGTGGCGCCGATGGATAGGGTGGTCCCTGCGGTAAATGCAGCCTGCGCGACCGCGAATCAATGTCGTGTGTGAATCCACCGCGGAGGCGACGGCCTGACAGGTGTTTCCTGTGCCAGCCGGTGGACAAGCGCAGGCACGGCACTCTCCCGGCGTCCCTTGGCCAAACACGACCCGGCGGCGTAGCCGGGTGAGATTGCCTGGGAAGTGTCGGGCAAGCGTGGTCGCAAACAACATGGGAGACGTTTCGATGACGGACGCGAGCAAAGGACTGGTGGGTTTCTGTGTTCTGGTCGTCGTAGTGCTTTCGACCGGCTGCGATTTCTTGCCGGTGGGCGAGCCCAACTCCGAAGTCGGTCCGATAGCCAAGCCGACGGTATACCAGGTGGGCACGTTCGAGGGCGCCTTGGCCGACGAGATGGCGGAATTTCTCAACCTCGTGCCCTACGACGGCAGCCGGACGGACGCCCCGGTCGTGATCGCCGGAAATGCCGTCGCCGGCCTCACGTTGGCGGAGGCTGCCGGCATCAAGGGCATCTATGACGCCCAACATCCGGTCGCCGTCGTGTACGCCTCGCTCGCTCAGATCGAGGCCCTTCAGCAGAACGTGCTCGGAAACGCGTCGTTCCAGTACGCGTTTCCGGCGGACGTCACGGTCGCGGACATCTACGGGATCGACAAGGAGCAGGACGGCGACATGTGGCAGTGGTCCTTGTTCCCGCCGGCAAGCGCCGCGACATCCTTCTCGCTGATGACGGAGACCGACCGCAACACCGGCCAGACCGAGACCACGGAGTTTCCAACCGAGGCCGTGGGGGCGACGGAGGACACCGGCGCCCGGCAGGATTCGCGGGCCCAGGGCTTCATCGCCTGGCTCGCGGAGGACGGCGTGCGCTGGAATACGCCGCTGGCCCAGAGCGCCCGCCAGCAGAGCGCGCAGGCGGCCAACGGAAACAACCTGACCGATCTCGCGGCGGCCTTCGTCGATCAGGGCAACTTTCAGCAGGAGGGCAACAACTACCAGATCTCGCACTTCGTCTACAAGTGCCACTCGCTAGATGCGGACCCGTCGAAGGCCTTCGACTGGTTCTACGTCCAGCAGTACGGCGTCTTTAGCGGCTCCGCGGCCTATACGATCAAGGAGGGCATGAACAAGGGCTGGTATCTCGACCAGATCGAGATGAACACCTCGATGAGCGGGTTCGAAAACAACCCGGCGGCCGTCGGAATGATCCAATCCAGCCCGCAGACCGTCAACGGCCAGACGACCGTCACCAGCGGCGTGAGCTTTACCATCGGCGGCGAGGTGGGCGTGGCCGCAGGCGGCCCGTCGGGCAAGCTCTCGGCCGGGATCAGCATCAGCAACTCGACCACGATCACCATCCGCGACTGCGATGCGCTCAACAAGAGCAATGACCAGGGCAACAACGCGCACTGGCTCTATTCGTTCAAGCGCTGCCAGGTCGGCGGCGTCGGCGACTGCTTCTTCCAGAATTGCGTGCTCGACCCGCCCCAGCTCGCCGTCACGACCTTCCAGCCGATGAACCAGTGGATCTGGAAGATGACGCCCGCGGTCCGTGCCCAAAACGCCCCCATGTACACCTCGTGCTACGTGCAGCTTTGCCGCAGCGAGGAGAAGTGGTACTTCTTCTACTACGAGCTCTGGCAGAACTTCAAGGGCACGAGTTGGGCGCGGAACATCTACATTCCGTTCCCGCCGACCACGGCCCAATGATGCGTCCGTGACCGCTTGACTCCGCGGCCCCGTTCTTCGCACCGCGCAGAACGGGGCTTTGCTTTGGGCCGGCCCGACCGGACTATGTTACTTCCCTGTGTCCGTACGGAGCACCGGCCCGAGAACCGGACGGGCCCCAGCGCGCGAGGCCCAGCCGAACTGACCGCCGCCGGCTTCCGCGAGTTGCCGCCCCCCCACGGCCGCCGACCGCCATTGCGCATTCTTCTGCCTGTCCGCCGCGCGGAAATCACGCGACCCGTAGCGACCTACTGGGTGGAATTACCCATCGTCCGGCTTCCTCGAAGCCCCGATACGTTGTGCTGGCGGTACGACCCTGTCCAAACCGCCCAGAAAGGCCAACAGGATCGCTCGGGCGCCCGCCCGTGCGCACGGCGAATACGCCCGGCGTGATGGCGCAGCAGCGGTGCGCTCCACGGGCGGTCGGGGTCGCATTTGGTCGGGTTGTCAATCGTTAGGTCGCAGCCTGCGACGGCAGAGGTTGCCGTGTTCGATGATCCGAACGATCCGGACTCAACGCTGCTTCCGTTCCGACGATGCCGGCGCGTACTCTGCGCCCAGCGCGGAACACAGGCGTTCCCCGGGCGCTCGGGACGTACTCATGCCGTCGGACCGCCTCGAACTAGCCCGGTTCTGCCGATGACACCGGGAAAAAGCGTGGAGAAGTCGCACACGAAAGAGCTTGGCGCTGCACAATCGCTCCGCACGCCCCGGCCGCGGAGCCGGGCGGAATCATCTGGGGAATCACAGCCAAGGGAGAATCAGAAACATGCGCAATAGGACTTTTTGGCTTTTCAGCTCGATCTTTGCCCTCATGCCCCAATTGCAACTGGCTGGATGTGGATCGGACATTCCGACGGACCCGCAGCCCGCAGGATGGCCGATCGCCAAGGACGTCTTCACGACCGCCCAGCAGCAGATCCTCCCCGTCGCGATACCCGCGGGCACGCCGCAGCTTAACCCGGCCGACGTACCGCTGTACGAGCCGTTCGGTTACAGCGCCTGGCACGTAGGGGCGGGCACCAATTACAGCCCGGATCCCAACCATCCGCGACCGTACGACAAGCGGACCGAGCTTGCGCCCGCCTACACAAACGCGCCGGCTGCCGCGCGGCTCTTGTCGTTTTTCTCCATAAGCGACATTCACATCGCCGACAAGGAATCCCCGGCTCAGCCGATCGGCGTCGGCTGGAGTGCACCGTATGGTCCAGCTTCGGCCGGCTTGGCGTCGGCTTATTCCCCGATCATCCTCTCGACGACCCAGGTCCTCGATGCCGCCATCCAGACGATCAACGCTCTACACCAAAAATCGCCGTTCGATTTCGGCATCTCCCTCGGCGATGACATCAACAACAACCAGTATAACGAGTTGCGGTGGTTCATCGATGTCCTGGATGGCCAGGTCATCACCCCCAGCTCCGGTGCTCATGTCGGAGCCGACACCATCGATTACCAGATGCCCTACCAGGCCGCTGGGCTCAACCCGGCGATTCCCTGGTTTCAGGTCATTGGCAACCACGATCAGTTTTGGATGGGCTCCGCCTACGAGGACGTCAAGACCCGGCAGACCCACATCGGGCCTTTCATCCTCGACATGGCGATGAGCTCGGATCCATCGTCGGGGGCCATAGATCAGACCGGCTACTACATGGGCGTGGTCGACGGCTCGACTTCTTACGGCGATATCTATGGCGTTGGGCCGGAAGCGTACTTTGCTACACCGCCGACGGTCGTGGCCGACGCGGATCGCCGCGCCCTTGCGACCAGCGCTTCCAGCAGCCTGAATTGGATGAGCGAGTTCTTCCACACCACTTCGAGCCCCGTTGGTCACGGGTTTACCGCGGCCAACCTGGCCGACGACTCTGCCTGCTATTCCTTCGAGCCGAAGTCGGACATGCCGATCAAGGTCATCGTGCTCGACGATACCTGTAAGGGAGTGGGTCAGCCCAACTATGCCCGCGCGTGTCTCGATCAGCCCCGGCTCGACTGGCTGGAGGCCGAACTCCAGGACGGCCAGGACCATGACAAGCTCATGATCATCGCGGCCCACATCCCGCTCTACCCGCAGCAGACGCTGGATCCTAACTCAGGGAACTACTTTCTATTCTCCAGCACCTCTGTCATCGGCGATCTTCCGTTGCTTGCCATTCTCCACAACTATCCCAATCTCATCCTCTGGATTTCCGGACATCGGCACGTCAACGTGGTCACCCCCCAACCGTCCGCGGATCCCATCAACCACCCGGAGGAGAGCTTCTGGGAGGTCGAGACTTCATCGCTCCGGGATTTTCCCCAGGAGTTTCGGACGTGTGATATCCGTCGCAACGGCGACAATACGATTTCGATCATTGTGACCGACGTCGACCCCGCGGTGGCCGAAGGGTCGCCCGCGGCCAAGTCGCGCGGCTATGCCATCGGCGCCGCGCGGATCTTCGGCGCCACGCCCGCCGTCCTCGCGGATACCACGTCCCATGCGTACAACGCCGAGCTTGTGAAACAACTGACCCCCGCCATGCAGGCGGTTATCGCCAATTACGGATCGCCACTCGCGTCCCCCGGCCACTAGCGCCCGGCAACATCCTGTGTCCGCGTACGCGGTACGCCTTCGGTTGGATGCCGGGCGCGCCCTCTATCTCTACGCGCCACGCTGACCGTGAGGGCGGCCGCGGCGGGAAGAAGGCGCCCGGCAGGTCGCACACAAACGCGAGCTGCCCTACGGTGCTGAATGCGAGGCGTAACCGCGCCGACCGCCAATCGGAGCGTGAGCAGGAGCGCGTCGCCGGCGCGCGGCGGTGATGCGGGCGCGCAGCGGGGGCGCGAAAGGCGGCCAGAACCCGCTATTCCGGCGGCCAGCGCGGTGCGCATAGCGGGCGCGCGCGGGCGCGGGCCGCTACGGGGTCGGCGCGGTGCGGGTCCGGAATCGGAA
>PMMM01000249.1 GCA_003162245.1 Phycisphaerales bacterium | reverse complement strand
CTAAGCGGAATGCGTATCAGACGACGCCAACACGCTCATGCACCTGAGCGGCATCGTTTCCCGTGCGCCGGTCGAACTGCTGCTCGCCGATGAGACGACGGTCCTTGAAAACGAGCGCTTGTTGGCGGGCTACCGGCCCCGGATTCAGCATCGCCGGAGCGTGGCAAGCTGGTCGGGGGATCGGCTGTGGGAGGAGCTTCAGGCATTCTCGCGGCGCTCCAAAGCGGCTCAATGCGCCGGGGAAATCGATCACGCTTACGCCGAGGCGCTCGTTGAGGCGCTGGCTCGATGTGACATCCCCGACGCCGGAACCGTCTGTCGCCTGCTGGCGGTCAAGGACATCGCAGGGCCGTGGCTGGAGATGTTCCTGATCAACCTCGCCGGTGAGCGGCGGTTGACGGAGGCGATTCCCTTACTCGTGGATCGATTCCACGTTGACACCGACTACATGCTGGACCAATGCGTCGAGGTGCTCGCCAAGCTGGGCGATCCTGAGGCCGTGCGGTTGATCCGAGAGGCGTTTCCCCGCGCATCGTGGAACTTCAAGAACTACACGTCGTCGCGGCTGGGGGACATCAAGCATCCGGACTCCGAGGAAGCGATCGTCACTCTGCTGGAAACGGAGCGCAACGTCGAAATCCGCACCGATCTATGCTTGAGCCTGTGCAACCTCTTCTCCGAGCGTGGCATTGAGATCGTGCGCGCGCAGATTCAGGCTGGCTATGACGGGCAGATGGTCACGCTGGACGAGGTGCTGCTGCCGGTTGCTCAGGTTCTGGGCGTCGAATTGCCCGAGGCGGAGCGCTGGCGGCAGGAACGTGATGAGCGTGACCGTTTCCAAGCAACTCGTCGGGCCGAGTTGGAATCAACCGGCCAGCAGTGGGCGGCCGAGTTGCCGACCAGTACACCGTCACTCCGACCCGAAAGTGCCTCTGACTTTGAGACGGAGAGATTGGCCCCGTTTCGCCGGCATGATCCCAAGGTCGGGCGCAATGATCCCTGCCCGTGCGGGAGCGGAAAAAAGGTCCAAGCGCTGCTGCGGCTGGGTGTGACACAGATAGAGGAGTCGCTATCTGAGCCGAAAAACTCCACGACCGATCTTGGCCACGTCCCGCATCCCACGCAACGCCACGCCGACGCTCCTGGCCAGCGCCTTGTCCTTCGACTTGAAGCCCGCTTGGCAAACTGCGGCAGTGACATCCTTCACCGCCATGGCGCTGCTTTGAGCCTGAAGGACTTGCTGGATGTGAGCCTTGAGTGAGCCTGAGCGGTATCCGGTTCCGCGACGACCCTTGCCCGGTGGACCCTTCCGCGCCGGGGCCTCTGCGCCGAGGACCGCCAGCGCCTGATCGAGTGCCGCCATTTGGGAATCGAGGGCAGCACGCTGGGCGACCACTTCGTCGCGATAGCGCTGAATATCACCCACCACGGCCGCAAGAGCCTCTGCTCCGCCAAGTCCCAGCGTCGTGGAAAGACGCTTCACACGCTTGGCTTTGGCTGCCGGGGCCACTCGCTGACCTTTCGGAGCATGCACCGTGGACATGTGGCGACCCAGATGGGCCGCCATCGAGAACGTGCGACCGCACGCCGAGCACTTGAACTTGCCGGTCGTAGCCATGTCTGATCTCCCAACAGGTGACCGCGACCGCACAAGGCTACGCCGTTAACAGCGCCCATGCAACCATGCCCACAGAAACGTCGCGGCGCGCTTTGCGAACCACCCGAACGGACGCGGACGCCGCAGGTCATCCTGTCAGCCGAGCAGAACGCACGTGCCGACGCAGCAGGCACCGGTCGGGCAGCTCTTGTCGATCGGGGCCATGCCCGCGAGCGTCCCCGCCCTGATCGACTTCCCGGCCGGGGGCTTGTTGAGTTCGTCGACAGCTCCAACAGCCGCTTGCGCGGAGTATCGACCGCGGTATACTGCCCAACCGAATGTACGGAAAACGTCAACGATTTCGCTACGAAATCATGACGTGGAACTACCAATGCACGTCGGTACTCTTCTGACTGCCGGACTCGGGTTCGTGCTGCTGACCGGCTGCTGCCCCGTTTACTCTGGCAGCGGGCAGCCTGCATCCCAGGATTATGATGGCAAGTGGCGCGTGACCGCGATTACGCCGACGCCGCTCGGGTCAATACCCGCGTTCGACCTGGCATGCCTGACGATCACGGACGGCGCTATAACCAGCTTTGACGAGCAATGCACTGGTTCACCCACTGGCGCTTACAACTCCCGTGCCGGTGTGATTACCCGAGGATTTGACTATAGACCGCTACTGCCCGAGGCTGACTATCAAGTCGTATGGCAGTTTTCGGCCACAGGGAGTCACCCCTTGTACTACACGTTAACCGTGGGCACATATTGCGATCACTTGGCTGGAAGACTTGTAGGTCACCTTGGGTGCTTTGGACACGGTGATTGCCCGGACGGCGGACAGCTGGGCGACGCAGTGCAGGATTACTTCGTGGAGTTGCGACGAGATTAAACGGCTTTGCGACGGCGACGGCAGTGTGGCGTCGCCAACAGCGCTGGAGCCGTGTGTGCCGAGCTGGCCCGACGTGACGCGCGACGGGTCACGGCGGCGATGTGCGGGCGCAGCGCGTGACGGTGGTGGTTGGGACGAGATCGTCCGACCGCAGCGGCGCGAGGCCGTCGGTCCGCTCAGCATGCGGGTTGCTGGCGGTTGGCAGGGACGCAAGACTTCTGGTACGTGCCGGCCGAGATGCGAGCACTTTTCCTCTCGTTGACGCAACGATCAGAACCGGGCGTCGGTCGCGCGCCGCTTCCTCGCCGTCGCCAGTATCGGTATCATGCCAGCGCGGAGGCTGTCCGTCGTCGCTGGCGGGTTACAGGAGAAGCCGCGTTGGGCACAGCGACCGGTAGTCGTTCAAGCGCCCGTGACCGCAGCCACAGCGGCAGTTCGGCGGCGCCCTGGGTTGCGCTGGTCGGGCCGGAGGAAGAGGAGAACCTCAGCCTGCGTTACCTCGCTGCGGTCCTTACGCGGGCCGGGTTTCAAGCGGAAATCCTGCAGTTTAATCGGCCAGACGAACTGGGAGCGGTCGTGACGGCACTCCTATCGGTCCGCCCGCCCCCGCTTCTTGTCGGCCTCTCGCTCGCCTTCCAGTGGCGTGCAAAGGACTGCCTGGCGCTCGCGGTGGCGCTCAGAGAGCGCAGCTACCAGGGGCACATTACGGCGGGCGGGCACTTCGGCACGTTCGCGTGCCGCGAATTGCTGGCGGATTTCCCCGAATTGGACTCGGTTTGCCGGTACGAAGCGGAAGCGACACTGGTGGCCCTCGCCCGCGCCGTGGCGGCTGGCGAGTCGCCGGCCGGTGTTGAGGGACTCGGGTTTCGTGACGCGCGCGGTGCGGTGGTGCTCACAGACCTGCCGCAGCCCCAGGAGTTGGCGGCCTTGCCGTGGCCTGACCGCCGGGGCGTCCCCACGAGCTGCCTGGGACATACGATGGTTCCCCTAGTCGGCAGCCGCGGCTGCTACGCCCGCTGCGTCTTTTGCTGCATCGCGGCGTGGCATGCGCTGGCCCGGCCCGCCAGGCCTTTTCGCACACGGCCCATTGCCGATGTGGCGGATGAGATGGCCTGGCTTCACCATGAGCGCGGCGTCGACATCTTCGTCTTCCACGACGACAACTTCTTCATCCCTGGTCATCGGCAGAGCCTGGAACGTATCGAGGCTCTGGCCGATGCCCTCGCGGCCCGGGGCGTAGGCCGGATCGGTACGGTGGTCAAAGCCCGTCCAACTGACGTGTCGCCGGAGATCTTTCGCGCCGCGCGCGACCGCCTCGGCTGCATCCGCGTGTTTCTCGGAATCGAAACGGACGCGGCCCAGGGTCTCCGGACGCTACAGCGCGGCGTGCGTCAGGAGCAGAACCATGCAGCCCTTGGAATCCTGGATGACCTCGGGATCTACGTTTGCTTCAACATGCTGATCTTCGATCCCGACACGACGCTGGGCAGTCTGGCGACCAACCTGGAGTTCATGGAGGTGCACGCGGACCACCCCTGGAACTTCGGGCGCGTTGAGTTGTACGCTGGCACGCCACTGCTGGCCCGGATGCAGGCTGAGGGGCGCTGTACCGGGGATTACCTCGGGTGGGACTACCGTCTGGCGAGCCCCCAGATGCAGCGGGTCTTCGAGTTGGCGACGCGTTGCTTTTTCCCGCGCAATTTCGCGGCGGGGGCATTGGCGAACCGATTGCAGGGCACGCGATTCGACGTTGAGGTCTGCCGGCACTTTCACTCGGAGGTTTTTCGGACCGCCTGGCTGGAAGAGACGCAGGCGCTGAGCCGACGGCTTGGCCGCGATTCGGTGGCCTGCCTTCGGGAGATTGTCGGATTTGTGCAGGCGCGGCACGGTGCCAACGCCCGGGAGTTTGTGGCCGATCTGTCGCGGCGGCTGCGGCGAATCGAGCGGGAGGTGGCCGTGGGCGCGCGGGATTTGGAAGAACGCATTCAAGCCGCGGTGGGAGCGCGCTGTCGCCACGCCCGACCGCGGGAGAACATCGTCGGGGCCGGTTGCGGCGCCGGCGCAGTGGAGGTGGTCCAATGAACGAGGATCGGAGGCTCGAATCGCAGGGACCGCGCGACGAGACGCCGTCCGTGGGCGAGCCGCCTCAGCGCGCGAGCCCGGCGCGACAACGCACGCTACGTCACATGCGCAAGTTGTTGGCCAACACCGCCGCGGCTGGAGCGGCATTGCACATGGCAGGTTGTGACCGAAACTGGCCCCCGGTGGTGTGCGATCCGCTCCCGCCGCCGTTCGACAGCAATTCCCCGGTGGTGTGCGATCCGCTCCCGCCGCCGTTCGACAGCAATTCCCCGGTGGTTTGCGACCCGCTGCCGCCGCCCATGGACTGCAACGACCTGACGAGGGAGTCCCTTGACTGGTGGATCGGCAAGAGCGCTCGCTGGGTGGACGCCGACGGCCAGCCCGCCATCCGGGTCGATCTCACCTCGGAGGCGCCAGGGCTCACTTTTGCGGGTCCGCCGGTACTCGAAGGGGCGGCGCTGAGCCAAGCGGATGTCGAGACGACTTCGCTGACGTTTGCGTGCCGTCCGACTGCCGGCACGACCAGCGTGGAGGTCGCCGTACCGGTTCGGTGCGAAGACGTGGGCGGCACGATTCACCTGGCGCTTGACGTCAGCGGCACGTCGACGGTCGGAGCGACGGTTCCCATCACGGTGGGGCCATAGTTCCTTCATCGCAGCGCGAAGCTCCTGAAGAACAGAATCGCCCACGCGATACGGATTCGTGGCGGTGGCCAGGCCGGGCGAGTTCACAACTGTCCTTCCCGAAAACTCCGTCCGTGTTGATGCGCAAGGAGTTGCACGTTGCGCGCTCCTCGAGCTGACCCGGTACGATAGCGGTAACCGGCGATGCGCAGGACGATCGCGCCGTCCTCACGCTGGCGGCAGGGCCGATGTGCTCGCGCCGGACGACGATGTGCGCCCGCTGCGGGCGTTCGTCGCCGCGGTAACCGTACAGCGGTGCGGCCTGTTCGTGCACTTCGATCTGATCACGGCCGAAGCCGACGGCGACCAGCGCTTCGATGAGGGCTTCGCGGTCCTTGAAGCCCGGCTTGCATTCCACGTAGTGCGACATGGCGGGATTGCTCCTTGTGTGATGTTGACCTGACGTGTTGAACACAGGACGATGCAGGCGAGCGGGGCGTACCCATGCCCCGCGTGCCGGCGTGACGCCGCGCATCGCGGCCGGCCCGCGCCTGCGCGCGGCGTGTGGCCTGATCGCGGGCTTGCATGAGGCTCAGGACGCGGTCGACTTGCGTGGCATCCAGCTTCCCGAGCAGGAAAGCGCGGGCGGTGAACTCGCCCGGCTGGGCCTGACGGGCGCCCAGCTCGATCAACCGCTCCGACAGGACGCGAAGCAGCGGGAGACAGCCGGTCGTGTGGAGCTCGACGACGTTCTGGCCGGTGTAGCTGCGGGGGGCGGGGAACCAGAATACGGTCGCGGCGAGCGGGGTCGGGGAGCGGTTTCGGGGCGGGGCGGGGGTGGCCATGTTGGGGTGGCGGGGCTGGAAACGGGGTCCGGGCCGGCGCGCGCTGGCACGGCGCATGGTAACAAAGTGACAAAGTAACAAGGTAACAACGGGAGCGATTCCGGGCAGCGCGGGAACGCGGGCCCGGCGCGGCGGGGTGGGGAAGGGTGGCGGGGGAAAGGTGACAGGTGACAGGGGGCCACGGGAGCACGTACGGGAGATTGGTGATAAGGGGTGGGGCTGGTCAAGCGAAAGCGGTCGGCTATCCGGCCCGGATCGACAAACTGCTAGGTGTGCCGGGCGCGACGCGGAACTGCAACACGATCATGGCGGTCGCGCCGGTTTTGAGTGGCAACGGCAAGAAAGGGCGCTAACCACGTGGCGCAGCGAGGCCTACGGGCGAACGCTCGACTCGGACGTGACGTGCCGTTTCTCGATCGATATGACGTCGGTCAAGCGCAAGTGGCCTTGCGGCGCCCGCCCGGGCTGCAGGGCGCACATCGCTCTACGAGCGACCCACGGGCGGCTTGCTAGCTACGGACGATGTCGATAAGCTCTTGGCTGGATTGCCGGAGGTCTGGATGACTCACACGGTCTCGTTGTTAAACATGAAGGGCGGAGTCGGAAAGACGACACTGGCCGTCAACCTCGCTTGGTACGCCTACCGGCATCGGAACAAGCGAGTGCTGCTGATCGATTTCGATCCGCAGTTTAATGCATCGCAGTATGTCATGGATTACAGCGCGTACGCGGATCATGTGAAAAACAAGGGGACAATCGCTGACCTGCTTATCGAGTCACCCACCCTGCGACTCCGGCCGAAGCAGCGCCGACCAGCGACGACGGCGTGTATCGCTCACCTTGAGCACTCGGAATCAGCTTGCTTGGATTTCTTGCCCTCGGAGTTGACGCTTGCTCACGTGGTCAAGAACCCGGCGCAGATGGAGTTCAGGCTCGAGAAGCTCCTCGCGCCTACTCGACCGCACTACGATTACATTTTCATCGACTGCGCGCCGACTGACTCGGTGTTAACGACAATGGCCCTTACCGCCAGTTGTTTTGTGCTCGTCCCGATGCGGCCGGATCGATTCTCGATCCTCGGTTTTGCAAATCTCATCAAGACTATTGAGGCATTTCGCGAAAACTCGAGTGACCCCAATAATGTGCAGAACCTTGGCCTGGTCTTCACACAGGTGCGTGGGTCATCTAGTGTGGAGGCCGATTGTATGAACGACATTCGGGTTCAGGCGGTAAAGCTCAAGTCCTATGTATTCCGAAACACGCTTGGATACTCAAACACTTTCCTTACGGCAATCCAGAATCAGACGCCCGCATTCGAAACAAAGTACGCCAGGGACGATCTGAAGGCGAGCATCGGCGAGGTTGTGAAGGAGATGGAGTCCAGGATCACACAACTGTCGGCCAATGGGGACACGGCGGAGGGCGCACAATGAGTCAGAGTGGATTTCAAGTCCTATCTGAGGTGTATCGCTTTCTCGGGCAATTCGATGCTGAGTCCCTGGCGGCCGCAAGCCGCGCGCGCGGAGTCTCGGACAACCTGCGTCGCGCCCTGAAGTTGTTGGCGGACGAGGCCCGTAGCTCCCGGCGAGACAGTGAACAACATCGCAAGGCAGCGTCCGTTGCGGGGCGGCCCGCTTTGTGGCCGATCCTATCGCATGATGAGCCGATTCGCTCGACTGCCGATGAGAAGCGGATCAAGGGAGAGCTGTCGGCGTACTTTGCGAGCGAACGGTGTTTCCGCTCGAAGCAAGCTCTCGTCGAATTCGCCCGCAGGCACGGCATCGAGGTGACAGCCGATCCGAAATGCGGGAAGCTGCGGCTCGCTAGAAAACTGGCAGCGGCGTTCCTCGCGGATCCGACGGCCCTGGAGCGCCTTGCCACCGACGCGGCGGCCCAACCCGATCCGCAAACCAGCGGCTGGATCGATCTCATTCGTCGGTCGAGAAAATGAACCGAGCTCTGCCGCATTCTCAGGCTATCCGCGTCGAGGTCGACGCGTATCTCGCTGACGTTATTCGGCTTGCTCAGAAGAATTGCCGCGCGCTCGCGAAGAGTGGTGCATTCAACTTTGTCTACAAGGTCTCGTTAGCCGGCGACTGTTTTCTCGCAAGAGTCTGTTCTAACGAGCGCCCTCGCCTTGCGAACGCCCGCTCACTGCTACAACGAGTGCCGATACTTGTTGGTTGTGGCCAGTTCGACGCGGCGGAGGCTACACTTCGGAAGTTCGTCGAAACCGCATTTCTCTGTCTGTATTTCACGGACCATCCGGTTGAGTGGACAGAGTTCCAAAAGAACCCGGGAGCCGGAATCTCGCGAGAGACAACCACGCCCATCGCGAACAACGCGCATCGAGAGCCTTCCTTCTACGCGAATTACGCGAGGGAACTTCTCGCGGGGGAGCCGTCAGGGCTCGCGGTTGCGGCAGCGGGGAGGCTGATCGTCGCGTACGGGCGGCTAAGCCAGGCAGTTCATGCCGCCGCGGCGAGCGTCAATAAACACCTTGGAACGGCCCACGACGCGATCGATGAGCAGTCAATTGGGAGGTTTGGCGAGACGTATAGGCGGTGCGTCGCGGACGTGGCCATTGTGGTGGCCGCGCGCCTTTGTAAGAGATTCGATAGTCTGCCTCCCGTTCATCGCGCCTGGTTTGATTGGTTGGTCGGAAGCGAGACTAAGAAGCGGCTTCGAGCGGGACCATTCGGCCTGGATCCGCCCCGCTGACGCCCGGAGTTCGTGCGGGTGTCTTGAGGGAGAACCCGATGGAAACGCGCAGACTTGGCAAGAGCAACCTGGAAGTCTCCGCCCTCGGCCTGGGCTGCATGGGGATGAGCTTTTCCTACGGGCCGCCGAAGGATAAGCAGGAGATGACCAAGCTCCTCCACGCGGCGGTCGAGCGCGGCGTCACGTTTTTCGACACCGCCGAGGTGTACGGCCCGTACATCAATGAGGAGCTCGTGGGCGAGGCGCTCGAGCCGTTCAAGGGGTGCGTAGTCATCGCCACGAAGTTCGGCTTCGACCTCAGCCCGAACCGCGATCCGCGGGGCATGACGGGCGCGCCGGGGCTGGACAGCCGGCCGGAGCGCATCCGGCAGGCCGTCGAGGGCTCGCTCAAGCGGTTGCGGGTGGACGCCATTGACCTGCTCTACCAGCACCGCGTGGACACCGCCGTGCCGATCGAGGACGTGGCGGGGACGGTCAAGGACCTCATCCGGCAGGGGAAGGTGAAGCACTTCGGCCTGTCGGAGGCGGCGGCGAAGACCATCCGCCGCGCCCACGCCGTGCAGCCGGTCACCGCCGTGCAGAGCGAGTACTCGCTGTGGACCAGGGGCCCGGAGGCGGAAGTGCTGCCGACGCTGGAAGAGCTCGGCATCGGCTTCGTGCCCTACAGCCCGCTGGGCAAGGGCTTTCTCACGGGCAAGATGGACGAGAACACGAAGCTCGACCCCACCGACTTCCGCAGCACGCTGCCGCGCTTCACGCCCGAGGCGATGAAGGCGAACCAGGCGCTGGTCAATCTGCTCGGCAGCATCGCCGCACGGAAGAAGGCGACGCCCGCCCAGATCGCGCTGGCGTGGCTGCTGGCGCAGAAGCCGTGGATCGTGCCCATCCCGGGCACCACGAAGCTGAATCGCCTGGAGGAGAACATCGGGGCGGCTGCCATCCAGCTCACGCCGGATGATCTCCGCGAGATTGACAGCTCCGCCTCGAAGATCGCCGTGCAAGGGGCTCGGTATCCCGAAAAACTGGAGCAAATGACCGGTCGCTGAGCGGAGTCCCGGGGATCATGGTGCGAGAGGGGATTGTCGCACCGGCGGATTTTCGTCGCAGCGCGCCGTAGCAGCCGACGCCCCTGCTGGTCGTTGTGGGCCAGTCGGCTTTCCACGGCCGACACGGGGGTCGGCCGCTACATCCAAATGCGCCGCGTGCTACCCCTCCGTGCCGCTCTTCATCGCGTCGAGGAAGCCTTCGAGCTTGCGGGCGCGGACGGGGTGTTGGAGCTTGCGGATCGCCTTGGCCTCGACCTGGCGGACGCGCTCGCGGGTCACCTTGAAGATCTTGCCGACCTCTTCGAGCGTGTACGTGTACCCGTCGCCGATGCCGTAACGCAGCTTGATGATCTCGCGCTCGCGGTACGTCAGCGTCTTGAGCACCGCCTCGATGCGGTCCTTGAGCATGTCGCTCGAGGCGCTGAACACCGGCGATTCGGCCTTCTCGTCCTCGATGAAGTCGCCGAAGTACGAATCCTCGCTTTCGCCCACCGGCCGGTCGAGCGAGATCGGGTGGCGGCTGATCTTCATCACGCGGCGGGCTTCGGAAACCGGCATCTTCGCGTCGACCGCGATCTCCTCGATCGTCGGCTCGCGTTTGAGCTCCTGGAGCAGCCGCTTGCTGATGTTGCGCAGCTTGCTCATCGTCTCGATCATGTGGACGGGGATGCGGATCGTNNTTGTCGACCGCCCGCATCAGGCCGGTGTTGCCCTCCTGGATGATGTCGAGGAACGACAGGCCGCGGTTGCGGTACTTTTTGGCGATCGAGACGACCAGCCGCAGGTTGCCGCCGGCGAGCTTGCGCTTGGCCTCCTCGTATTCGCCGAAGACTTTTTTGGACTCGTCGACACGGCGGCGGAGGTCGTCGCCGGTTTCCGTGACGAGGTCGATGAGGCCGAGGCGCTCCTCCTTCATGGCGACCAGCTCGTCGGCGGGCAGGCCCTCGCCGTGGCGGGTCATTTCGTTCTGGAGGTTTTCGAGCTTGGTGGCGACGGAGTTGAGCTTGCGCATCATGGGGATGATGCGGCTGGTGCGGAGCGATAGCTCTTCGAGCAGGGTCACGGCCCGGCGGCGGCGCTGGTTCATGCGCTGCTGGGCGGTGCGGCGGACGGCGGCCGCGGTGCGCGGGTCGCGGACGAGGCTCCAGTCGGCGCGGTTGAGCTCGAGCAGCTTGCGGGCGGTGGCGAGGTTGGCCGGCAGCCGCTTCATGATCGTGCTCTTGGCCATGCTCTCGGTGGTCGAGATTTTCATGGTGCGGTCGAAGGGCATGCGACCGTCGGCAACGGCCTGCATGGTTTCGATGGCCTGCTGGATGCAGAAGTCGTTTTCGAGGATCCGCCGGCGGAAGGCCATGCGGGTCAGCTCGATCTTCTTGGCGAGCGCGATCTCCTGCTCGCGTGCGAGCAGGGGGATCTCGCCCATCTGCGAGAGGTACATGCGGACGGGGTCGTCGACGCGGCGGGCGGCGGTGTCGGTGAGGTCGACCTCGGTGACCTGTTCGAGGCTGTCGCCGCCCTCGAGCGTTCCGCCGGGCTTGCGGCCGGCCTCGCGCATCTTGACGGCCTCGATCTCGTCGATCATCTGAATGCCGCTCTGGTCGATGCGGTTGAGCACGCTTTCGAGCTTCTCCGGCGAGATGGCCTCGTCGGGGAGCGTTTCGTTGAGTTCCTCCCAGGTCAGATAGCGCCGGCGTTTGCCCCGCTCGATCAGCTCGTTGACACTCTGCTCAATGGGGTCGATGTCAGGCTGAACAGTTATCATTCAAGCTCTCCGCAGCGAGGTTCGGGCTGGCCCACGCCGCCGGCCCGTCGCCTCTTCATCCGTCCCGCTCCTCCGGGTGTCCACGGCACTGCAGCGCCGTGGGCCGTGCGCGGGCCGCGCCTCACGCCGACGCGGGGGCCTGGTTCCAGCGGCTCTCCGGCGGGATCAGCCAGTCCTGTGCGGTGGCATTTTCCCGCAGCGACCGGAAAGCCTCTTCGTCCTCGCCGCCGGACGTCCGTACGTGCTCGTGCAGTCCCTGCGCGCGCAGCACGGACAGCTCCGACGCGAGCCGGTCACGCGCAGCCGCGAATTCAGCGACCGGCGACGTGACCGCGCCGATCCGGGCCCGCGCCCGGTCGGCCAATTCCAGCAGCGCGCCGTCCTCGCAGCGCGCGACGATCTCTCCAATGGAGTATTCACCCATATCTGCGTGCGCTTCAAGCAACACGTCATACAGCCGCTTCCACGTCTGAGAATACTCCGCCGTCCGGGCGACGCAGTCGTCTACGAGCGACCAGCAATCCGCACCGCTGAGCAGCAGTCCAAGAACGGTCTCCATCGCCGTCGTCAATCCGGCGGGCAGAGCCGCCGTCGTGCTCTGGTAGGTCGAGACGCCGCCGAACTCGGCCGTTTCGTTCCCCGATTCACGGGGGAGCGAGCGTTTTGCGGCGACGAGCAGTTCAAAAACCGAGTCGGACGGCACACCGAGGAGGTCGCTCAGGCGTCCCACCAAGAGGTTCTGCTGGAGCGGGTCCACTCCGCCTGTGGACGTGGCCCCGGCCACAAATCGCAGGTACGCCTCGACTGCCGCCCGCCGGGCGGCCTGGCCTCCTTGACCAAACGACCTAAGTGTCTGTCGCCACTTGAATTCTAGCGCGTCGATGGCCTTGTTCAAGAAAGCCTGGAATGCAGGCGTTCCCCCGGCCACGACACAGTCCGCGGGGTCCTGGCCCCCATCGAGCAACACGACGCGCACCTCGGCCTGGGTCCGCAAAGCGACCGCGACGGCCCGGTCGGCAGCCTTGATCCCCGCCTGGTCGCCATCGAAGCACAGGTAGATTCGGGCGGCGCGGGGCGTCAGGAGCTTCGCGTGGGCGTCGGTGAGGGCGGTCCCGAGCGTGGCGATGGCGTGTGTGAAGCCGTATTGGTGCAGCAGCACCGCGTCCAGGTAGCCTTCGACGACGATGACTGCGTTTTGCTCCTCGATCGCGCGTCGAGCGAGGTCGAACGCGTACAGGACACGCGATTTGCTGAAGAGTACCGTTTCGGGCGAGTTCAGGTATTTCGCGGGATCGTCGCCCAGCGTCCGTCCGCCAAACGCGATCGGGCGGCCTTGAGCATCCGCGATCGGGAAGATCAGGCGATGGCGGAAACGATCGTAAGTGTCCCCACGCTCATTGTTTGTGACCAAACCTGCCGATCGGAGGACATCATCCCGCAACCCGGCGCGGCGAGCGACCGTCAGCAGGTCGTTCCACGCGTCGGGTGCGAAGCCGAGCCCGTGACGCTCGATCGTCTCGCGGGTCAAGCCGCGGCCGAGCGCGTAATCAAGGGCTTGCTGTCCAGGGGGCGTGCTCAGCAGGTTGCGTTGGAAGTGCTGGCGCGCCCAGGCGATCGCCGCCATGATCTGTTCGCGCATCTCGGCGGCGCGACGGTCCACCGGCGATGATCTGAGCTCGATTCCGGCGCGTTTGGCGAGGCTCGCCAAGGCCGCGCGGAAGTCAACGCGTTCGTAAAGCTCCACGAAGCGAATCACGTCGCCGCCGGCCCCGCACGACCAACATTTGAAGATTCTCTTGGTGGGGCTGACGGCGAGGGATGGTTTATGGTCGGGGTGGAAGGGGCAGAGGCCGGTGAAATCCTTGCCCTTACGTGTCAACGTCACCCGCTCGCCGATTACGTCGACGATGTCGATAGACCCTAATACCTTGTCTTTTAAGGAGTTATCCATTAAATGCGAGATAATTCAGCGGCTCATGCCGCACCGTGTTCCACAATTCCCCAACATGCGCCCCGCCGTTCGGGCCACGTCACGTAAATCGTTATAGTATAGCTCAGGTTTTGAGCCCGGTCAATTCTCGGACGGCAATGCACGACGATTGACAGCTTCTTAACCGGCTGTCCCAAATCGAATTATGTGTTGGCCGCCGTGGTCGGCCGGCGACGTCCGGCATGGTACGTGCTCGCCGGTTCGGCGGCGCTGGTTGTCCGACCGTGTGCTTGCCGGGGACCGGCGCTGTCGGTAGAAGAGCTGCGCCGGCACTGCATGGGACGTTCTCGTATGACACGTTTCCCGACCGCTGGGCCGCGTGCAAGGAACCGAGGGTGAGTCAGTCAGGGCGTTCAGACGGGACTCCGGTCGGCCAACAAGTGGGCCAAACCGGCGCGCAAGGCTGGGCTAGGGCGCATTGGGTGGCGCTGGCGGCCTGCGTCGCGGCCGGCCTCGCTTTGCGTGCGTTTTTCGTGGCGCTGGCTCCGCAGCACGCGTTCCTGATCGACCATACGCAGTACATGCTCTGGTCCGCGTGGGCGGCCGAGCACGGTGCGACCAGCGTGTACGATCTTCCGTCGGGGCACCTGATCAACGTGCGGTTCCCGGCCCGGGCGGGCCGCGGGCCAGCGACCGAACCGTATCCAGCCATTGACGTCTGCAACTACCCGCCGTTGGCCGGATATATCTTCTGGATTCAGGGGTGGTTATGGCGGGCGCTGGATTCGAACGTCGTCACACTGCCTGTCGGGCCGGAGTTGGCGCACTACCGCGAGTTCGCGGGCCGCACGGCGACGAGCCGCGTGGCGAATACCGTGGCGGCCAGGGCGGCGAACGCGGCGGTCCCGATCGCCGCGGACTTCCTCGCCGCGTGGGGTGTGTTGGAGCTCGTTCGGGTGCTGGGTGCGGGCCGGAGGCGCGGGTGGCCGGAGGTGTGCGCCTTCGGGATCGCGCTGCTCGCGCCGCCGATGTTCCTGAACTCCGCATTCTGGACGCAGCTCGACTCCTGTGTGGCGTGCGGGCTGGTCTGGTGCATCTATCTGCTGATCAGTGGGCGATTTGTGTGGGCCGGCCTCTGCTACGGCGTGGCCATCACGACGAAGGCGCAGGCGGTCCTGCTGCTGCCGGCGCTCGCCTTCGCGTTTGTGGCTCTGTGGCGCGCCCGGGGCGTCGCGCCCGGACGGAGGTTCGAATTCTGGAAATTCGCCGTCGCGAGTCTCGTCACCGTCGCGGTCATTGTCGCGCCGTACACCATTGCGCAGCGCAACGATCCGGGCGGTGGTGCGTGGCGATGGTTTCGGCTTGCGTACGTCATGCCGATCCGGGAATTCGGCGCGTACACGACGCTGAAGGCGTTCAACCTCTGGTGGATTGACTACTCCGTCCATAACCAGAGCCCCGCCGCGCTCAACCCCGACGCCATCGTCGCGCTGGGCTTAAGCAAGGCGCGGGTCGGGCAGATTATGTTGGCGACGGCGCTGCTGCTGAGCGCCGCGTTGTGCGTTTGGCGGTGGCGCTGGGAACCACCGGCCTGGGTGGCGTTCGCGGCTCTGTCTCTGACTGCGGCGTTCGTGTTTCCGACGCGTGTGCACGAGCGGTACATCTACTACGGCCTGCCGTTTCTCATTGTGATCGCCGTGACGTTCCGCACGTGGGTTCCCGTACTGGCGGCCCTGTTGCTGGTCGGCACGTTCGAGATGACGTGGTTCCTCTGGCTGGCGCCGGCGGACGCGGCTCCAGACGAGGGGGCGCAGTCGGCCGGGGCGGCGGCGTGGTCGCTGCTGCTGGCGGTGTTGACCGTGGCGAGCTTCGTGTACGCGTGCGCGGCGTTGCTGCGCCGGCCGGGGCCGGCGCGCTCACGAAATCCTAACGGCGGGCTCAAGATAAGTTAGCATGTGCCGGCGACACTAATTCGTCGGGACGACGCGCGATGAGCCAACCCTCCATTCTGATCGTCGAGGACGAGACAGACCTCGCCGACCTGCTCGCGTACCACCTGGAACACGAGGGGTACGCGTGTCGGCGGGTCGGCGACGGCGAGCGGGCACTGGCGGAGGCCGGCCGGCGGCCGCCCGACCTGGTCATCCTGGACCGCATGTTGCCGGGCCTTTCGGGCGACGAGGTCGCCCGGCGCCTGAAGCGCGATGACCGGACCGCCGCCACCCCGATCATCATGCTGACCGCCAAGGCGACGGACGAGGACGAACTGGTCGGCTTCGCGCTCGGTGCGGACGACTACGTCCGAAAGCCCTTCTCGGTGAAGCTGCTGCTGGCCCGCGTCGCGGCGGTGCTGCGGCGCCCGGAGGCGCGGGAGAACGCACGCGAGGTGCTGAGCGCCGGGACCGTCGTACTCGATCACGGGCGGCACGAGGTGCGGGTGGCGGGGCAGGCCGTGGCGCTCACGGCGACGGAGTTTCGGATCCTGGGGGCGCTGATGGCGGCGCGCGGGCGGGTGTTGACGCGCGCGCAACTGATCGACCTGGTGATCGGGCCGGGCGCGCCGGTGACGAACCGGGCGATGGACGTACACATCGCGTCGCTGCGCAAGAAGCTCGGATCGGCCGGGGAGCTGGTCCATACCGTGCGGGGGGTGGGGTACTCGTTTCGGTTGCCGGAACAAGAGCCCGGGGTACCATTAGACTCGGCATGATTCTCAGCGGCCGGCCTTGGAAGCTCGTCCTGCTCGCGGGGGTTCTCGTCGCGATGGTCTGCGGTGCGTCGCTCTGGCTCGTGTGGAGCGAGAAAGAGGTCCCGAGCGTCCCGGCGCGCGTGATCATGACGATGGGCCCGGTCGCCGCCCTGGCGACCCTGCTCTTCGTGCTGATCGTGCTGCGTCGGCGGCGGGGCGCGTTTCTGCGCGTGATCGAGGCGGCGCGGCATCTATCGGCGGGTGAGCTGTCCGACGTGCCATCGGTGCCGGGCGATGACGATCTCGCCGCGCTGGCCTCGACGCTGCACGGCGTGCGGGCGCGGCTGGCGGCGCAAGTCGAGCGAATCGACGGGCAGCGGCGGATGCTGGCGTCGCTGGTAAACCAACTTCGCGAGGGCGTGATTGTCGCACGGGCGGATGGACGCATCGCCCTCATCAATCCGTCCGCGATCCGGATGCTGAACCTGCCGGTCGGACCCGACGAGGCGGAGGGGCTGGCCGGACGGCCGGTCGAGACGTGCATCCCGCAGCATCCGCTGCAAGCGCTGCTGGCACCGGTGCGCGCCGGGTCGCGTGCCGACGAGCGCGAACCGGAGGCCGAGGTGCGGCTCGAGGTTCAGACGCAGCCGGGGACCGTGCACTTGTTGGCGCGCGCAGCGGACGTGCCGCTGGCAGACGCGGAGCGCGAGACAGCGGCGACCGGCCGGGCGGTCGTCCTCACCGACATCACGGAGCTGCAGCGGACCATCGAGCTGCGGACCGACTTCGTCGCCAACGCCTCGCACGAGTTGCGCACGCCGCTGTCCACCATTTGCGCCGCCGTCGAGACGCTGCTGACGATGGACCTGTCTGCCGAGACGCCGGCCGCCATGCAGTTTCTGGAGAAGATCGCGCGGCAGGGCCGGCGGCTGGAGCAGATGGTGTCGGATTTGCTGGATTTGTCGCGGCTGGCGTCGCCGGCGGAGCGCTTCGAGCCGGAGGAGTTGGACGTCGGGCGCCTGCTCGACGACCTGCACGAGCGATCCGCCGCCGCACTTGAGCGCAAGGGTCTGCACTGGGACGCGGGCGTCGAGCCGCCGGAGATAGCGACCGTCCGCGCGAATCCGCACCTGCTGCGGCTGGTGCTGGACAATCTGGTGGACAACGCCGTCAAGTTCACAGAACCCGGCGGGCACGTGGGGGTGCACGTGCGCGTCGCGGACGGTCAAGCGTGCTTTGAGGTGTGCGACGACGGCTGCGGCATCCCGCCCGAGGACCGGGAGCGGGTCTTCGAGCGGTTCTACCAGGTGCAACGCAGCCGCTCGGGGCCCGAGCGTGGCACGGGGCTGGGGCTGTCCATCGTGCGCCACGCGGTCAGCGCCCTGCGCGGAGCTGTGCGGCTGGAAAGCGAGCTGGGGCGGGGGACGCGCGTGCTGGTGACGATTCCGCAGGGCACCGCCCCATCGTAACGACGCGCCGGCCTGGTCCGTTCGCGATTATGGCGGCTGTCGGGGATGATCCAACAGGAAAATCACGTGGTGATTCCGCACGGGCACGGCTTCGTAGCGCGCGGCGAGCCCGTCGCGCAGCGCGCGAACGCGCGGGTCGCCGTCGAGCGCCAGCACATAGGCCGCACAGCCGGATGGGTTCTGCACGATCTCGTCGAGGCGGGTCGCGAGAATCAGCGGGCGGCGGGCGTAGTACTCGATCTGCGGCTGCCGCCAGCGGTTGGTGTGTTCGGCGAACCGTTCGGACGGCTCCGGGTACGCCACGGACACCATCGCCGGTGCCCGCGCGGGCACCAGCTCGGCGAGCCGGATGAAGGCCTCGATCGTGTCGGCTGGGCCGGCGACGGAGCGGTATAGGTATTCGCGTCCGCGTGCGAAAGCGGGCATGAAGCTGACGACGAGCAGGGCGGCCAGGCCCGCGAGCGACGGGGTCAGCCGCGCTAGCAGCGTTGCCGCGGCCAGGACGACGGACGCGAGGCTGAGCGCCACGAAGGGGCCAAGAAGGTACTGCCAGTAGTCGTGCATCCAGGACTGGTTCGGGAAGGCGACGACCCACAGGAGACCCTGAAGCAAAAGCAGCAGGACCGGCGTGAGGGCCGTGGCGCTCGGCACGATCCGCCGCCACGGCGACGACGGACCGGCCAGCCATAGGATCGACGGGGCCAGGAGCAGGTAAAGGGCGGCCGCGACTGCGGCGCAAAGCGTGAAGTTGCTGAGGACGTAGGTCCAGTTCTGCTGCAACCATTCCTGGCCGGTGAACGCTCCGGCGCCGGCGTTGGCGCCGACGGTGCGCGACGAGAGCAGCGCGGCGAGCATCTGCCAATTCCATGCGCAGCCGCCCAGGATGTGCAGCACGACGGCCAGCAGTCCCAGGGCCGGAATCGCGGCCAGCCACGGCACCAGCCGGCGCGCAACGCGGTCGTGGCGCGCGCGGAGGAGGTTCCAGAGCCAGATCAGGCCCGCGAGGATTGCGACGACCCACGCGGTGCCGATGCCGAGCAGCGCGCCGAGCGCATAGCACGTCAGGCCGGCGCGGCGCGGCCGGCCGTCGTAAAGCCCGATCCACAGCAGGTAGCCGTGCAGCATCAGCAGGCTGAAGAACTGCGCGAGCGGGTGGTGGTCCACCATGCGGCCGAAGTATGCGGTCGCCGGAAGTGTGACGTAGAACAACCCGGTCAGGACGCCGAGGCCGGGGGAGTGCAGCCGCCCGACGAGGATCATCAGGAGCCACGCGCTGCCCAGCGTCGCGGCGATGGGCACCAGGCGGGCGGCCCATTCGTGGTCGCCGAAGAGCAGCATCGGCAGCGCGACCCAGGCGGCGATGAGCGGCGGGTGGTTGAGGTAGCGCCACGGCTCAACCGGCGGCGTGCGTGAATTGCCCCACGTGCAGTACAGCTTCGTATACCCGAGCCCGTAGGCGATGTGATTGCGGGCGAAAATGCAGAACTCGGCGCTGTTCCACTCGCGGTGACCCATGAACGGACTCGTCAGCTTGTCGCTCAGCAGCACGAGCCCGAGCCCCAGGATCAGCACGCGCCCGAGCCCGGCGTTGAGCAACAAAGACGGGCGGTTCCCGGCGACCGGCTCCCTGGGCGGTGTGAGCGTGGCCTGCATACTCACGCCGGCGCCTCCGGCGGCACGCGCACGGTTCCGCTCACCGTGGTGTGGCACACGCCGCCGATGCGGACGCTGCAGCCAGTCGCGGTGGTTTGCACGAGCGCACGGACCAAGCCGATGCGCTCGCCGCGGCCCTGAAGGCACATCAGGCCCGCAAGCCCGGCCACGCTGGGAACGGCGCCGTGGCGGACGAGGAGTGCCGCCAGCGGCCCGTGGACGCTGCCGGTGACGGGGTCCTCGTTGATGCCGACGGCGGGCGCGAAGAAGCGCGAGTGCACGCTGGTGGACTCGGACAGGGTCGCGGTCGTCGCCACGCAGACGCCGCGGATGTTCGACTGTTGGCACCATTCAGCGAGCGCTGCGAAGTTTGGCGACAGCTCCATGAGCCTCTGCCAGCTCGTTATCATGAAGATCACGTCGTTGTCGCGGGTCCGCGCCGGCGGGAGTGCGGGGTCGAGGTCGTCCAGCGTGATCCCAAGCAGATCGCACGTCCGCAGGGGGTTGGTGTGGTCCGGTTCGAGGCGCGGGTCGGGCATTTGCAGCCACCAGACAAACTGGTTGTGCGGAGGGGGCAGCCGCTCGGGGTAGAGCCGCAGCTCGCCGGCCGCGGATTCGAAGGTGACGCACGGCTCAGGCCGGGCGAGGATTTGCGTGAGGGCCCCGCTGTCGGCCAGCGCGTGGGCCGCGGCCAGCGTGGCGTGTCCGCAGAACTGCACCTCGGTGGCGGGCGTGAACCAGCGCAGCCGCGGCAGGCGATGCAGGTCGTTCAGGCGGGTTAGGAAGGAGGTTTCGCTGGCGTTGATCTCCCGCGCGATGCGCTGCATCTGCGTATCGCTGAGACCGTCGGCGTCGAGGACTACGCCCGCGGGGTTTCCGCGATAGGGTTGCTCGGCGAAGGCGTCCACGAGACGGAATTCACGTGTTTCCGGCATAACGACCGTACCTCTCCGTTGCGCGGTGCCCGCTGTGGCGGGCGACGGCTCAGGGCAGCTTAAAGGCGCGCAGGCCGTTTTGCTGTACCAATACCAGGGCGCCGGGCGGCCACAACACCTGGCGCAGGGTGCCGCCGGCCGGCAATAAGAACGTCGTCGCGGGCGCAGCGCCGTCCGGCCGCGACGCGGGCTGCGATGGCGGCGCGACGCACTCCAATTGAAGCGGGGCGTTGGGGTCTTCCGTGTTGCCGCTGAGCGCGTACAGGCAGCGCGCGGTCAGCTCCCACGCCGCCAGGCGGGACGGCGGGAGCTTGAGCGACGACAACTCGGTTCGGCCCGCCGCGACGTCCCCGACGCCCACGCCGAGCTCATTGGTCAGCACGAAGCGCTCGCCGCGGATCGCGAGGGTCTCGACATCGAGGCCGGCGCCGCGCGCGCTACTTTTCGGCCACACTTTTTGGCCGGACACCAAGTCATACGCGCTCGGGGCCGGCCCGGTGCCGAACAAGAGCAACGGATGCGCCGCCGGACGCGTGCCGGCGGGTGCGCTGCCCGCGGGTCGCGCGCTCTGGTCGTCCGGCGGTACGAATACGTCAATCGCCGCGGCGCGCAGGCCGAACGTGTCGATGTCGAAGCTGCGCGGCGGGCCAGCTTGGGGCCAGAGTGTCACCTGCGCAGGCGAGACCGTGAGCAACTCGTCGGCGACGAGCCCGCTCCAGATGGGCCAGTGCCGGCCCAGGTCGCGCACGCGCGGTTGCGGTCGTGGCGCGGTCAGGTCGACGAACGCGGCCTGCACGCGGTCGTCCGCCTTCCAAACGACGACGGCGGCGGCCGCGGTCGCGTGGAGGCGCGCGGTCGGCAGCGGACCGAGGTCGATGCGCCATCGCTCGGCCCCGTCCTCGTACGCGAGCAGCGACACTTCGCCGCTGGTGTTTGCGATCAGCACGCCCGCGGCGGTGAGGGCGACGCCGACGCGATCCGTCAAGGCTTCGGGATCGCCGGGGAAGTCGTCCTTGGCGGGCGCGCGGCCGTGCTGCCATGGGAGTGTGGCCGGGCGGGACAGGCGCAGCGCGTACACGGCGTGGCGGTCGAAGCAGCACGCCAGGTCCGACGGCACGTCGGCCGCGGCGGCGTGCTCTGCTCCGGTTGCGGGTCGGACACCGCGGCCGGCCTGGACGGGTTCCGCGAGGAGTTCCTGGCCGCCGGCTGGATCGAGGACGTGGAGGCGTGCATCGCGCGTGGCGACGAGCAGCGCGACGGCGTCCCCGCGGCCGACGACCTGTGCCCAGTCGACGCCCGCAGAAAACGGCGCGGCCCAGACGGCGGGCAGCTCCTCCTCACTCGCGAGCGCGCTTACGGCGAAGATCAGAGCCACGGAAAGAGCCGATCGCGGCATAAGTCTGTCGCGTGAGCGGACGCGCATGGGAGACTCCAGGCAGCGCATTATACGGGTCGCCCGTGCCGGCTGCGTCCGCGCACTCGCGCGTGGGGCGGGGTTTCGCGATAACATGGTGGGGCGACCGACGAACGCACCGTTGACGACAGGAGGCCGCGACATGGAATTCTCCGACGTGCAGGCGTACATGCGTGCGCAGCGCATCGACGGATGGCTGCTGTATGACTTCCGCGGGAACAACCCGGTACTCGCCCAACTCCTGCCCGGCCAGCGCTGGACGACCCGCCGCGCCCTGTTGTTCATTCCCGCCCAGGGCGAGGCCGTCCTCGCGGTGCACTCGATCGACGCCCGGCAGTTCGCGAGCGTCGCCGTGGCGAGCCACGTCTACCTCACGTGGCAGGACCTCATCGCGTGGCTCGCGGAGATCACCGCCGGCGGATCGCGGATCGCAATGGAGTATGCACCGGGCGGCGTCCTGCCGGCCGTTTCCATAGCGGACGCTGGGACGGTCGAGCTGGTTCGCGCGCTTGGCGCGGAAGTCGTATCGTCGGCCAACCTGATCCAGGTTTGCGCGGCCCAATGGTCGCCGGCGGCGCAGGCGGCGCACGCGCGGGCTTCGCAGCAGGTCGGCGCGGTCAAGGATGGCGCGTTCCGTTTCATCGCGGAGCGGCTGGCCGCCGGTCAGGCCGTCAACGAATACGAGGTCCAGCAACACATGCGGGAGCACTTCGCCGCCGCCGGTCTGGAGTGGCCGGACGGCCCGATCGTCGCGGTGAACGCGCACAGCAGCGATCCGCACTACGAGCCGACCGCGGAATCGGCCGCGCCGATCCGCGCCGGCGACTGGGTGCTGATCGACCTGTGGGCGCGCGTTCCGGGCGACGAGAACATCTTCTCGGATATCACTTGGGTGGGCCACGTTGGGACATCGGTGCCGAAGCGCGGCGCCGAGGTGTTCGCAGTGGTGCGCGCGGCCCGCGACGCGGTGGTGCAGTGTGCCAAAGCAGCGTGGTCGGCGAAGGAGCGTGTGCAGGGCTGGCAGCTCGACGAGACGGCGCGGACGGTAATCAGCGACGCGGGCTTCGGGCAGTACATCAGACACCGCACGGGCCACAGCCTCAGCCCCGGCCCGAAGGTCCACGGGCTCGGCATGAACCTCGACAACCTGGAGACGCACGACACGCGCGAAATGCTGCCGGGGATCGGTTACACGATCGAGCCGGGCGTGTACTTGCCGGAGTTCGGCGTGCGGCTCGAGATCAACGTGTTCGTCGACCCGCAGCAAGGGCCGACGATCACGTCGGTCGTGCAGGACGAGGTCGTCCTGATTACGCGCGGGCGCTGAGGGCCTGGCGACCGGATTCGTGCGGGGGTGCTATGATACGCTGCGGAACGTGATGTCCCGCCAGGCGAATGCCCAAACCAAGGACAAAACTCGCGCCACGACTGCCCGTTGACGCCGGCCGCAAGCCGGGCGGCGACGTGCCGTGGCTTACCATCCGGGGGGCCGCCCACAACAACCTCAAGCACATCGACGTCTGGTTCCCGCTCGGGCGGTTCACATGCGTTACCGGCGTGTCCGGCTCGGGCAAGAGCTCGCTGGTGAACGACATTCTGTACGAGGCCCTGGCGCGTGAGCTGAACGGCGCGACGACGGCCCAACCAGGCCCCCACGCCGGCATCGACGGCCTCAAGCATCTCGACAAGGTGATCGCAATCGACCAGTCGCCGATCGGCCGGACGCCGCGCAGCAACCCCGCCACGTACATCAAGGTGTTTGACGAAATCCGGCTGCTGTTTGCGAAGCTGCCGGACGCGAAGCTGCGTGGCTATAAGCCGGGGCGGTTCAGCTTCAACGTGCCGAGCGTGCGGGGCGGCGGGCGGTGCGAGGCGTGCGAGGGCAACGGGTCGAACCGGATCGAGATGGATTTCCTGGCCGACGTGTGGGTGCGTTGCCCGGTGTGCGAGGGGCAGCGCTTCGGCCGCGAAACACTGCAAATGCGTTTCAAGGGCCATTCGATTGCGGACGTCCTCAACATGGAGGTGCGGGTCGCGCTCGAGCATTTCGAGAACGTCCCGCGCATCCGCGGCATGTTGCAGACGCTGCACGACGTCGGCCTGGACTATATCCAGCTCGGGCAGCCCAGCACGACGCTCTCGGGCGGCGAGGCGCAGCGGATCAAGCTGGCCCGCGAGCTGGTCAAGAAACCCACGGGGCGCACGCTGTACGTGCTCGACGAGCCGACGACCGGCCTGCACTTCGACGACATCCGCAAGCTGCTGGCCGTGCTGCACGGCTTCGTCGACGCCGGCAACACCGTGGTCGTCATCGAGCACAACCTGGAAGTGCTCAAGACCGCGGACTGGATCATCGACCTGGGTCCGGAGGGCGGCGAGGCCGGCGGCGAGATCGTCGCGGAGGGCACGCCGGAGGAAGTTGCGGCGTGTGAGGCGTCGTACACGGGGCAGGCGCTGCGGGAGGTGCTGCGCACAAATGAGGAATTGCGAATACCGAATGGTGAATCGAAGACCGCAGGCGCCGGCGGCCGCTCCGAAGTCGCCACTCGCAAATCACCGCCCGTCGCCAATGCCGTCACCGTTGTTGGCGCCCGACAGCACAACCTGAAGGATCTCACGGTTTCATTCCCGCGCGACCGGATGACGGTGTGCACGGGCGTGTCCGGCTCGGGCAAGACCAGCTTCGCGATCGACACGGTTTTCACCGAGGGCTACCGCCGGTACGTCGAATCGCTGTCCGCGTACGCGCGGCAGTTCCTGGGGCAAATGGCCAAGCCGCGGGTGGACCACGTCGACGGTCTCTCGCCGGCGATCTGCATCGAGCAGAAATCGGCGGGTAAGAGCCCGCGCTCGACGGTCGGCACGGTCACCGAGATTTACGACTACATGCGCGTGCTGTGGGCCCGCCTGGGGACACGCTACTGCCCGCAGTGCCAGATTCCGATCGGCACGCAGACCGCCGACGAGATCATCGCACGCGTCATGGCCCTCGAACCCGCCACGCCGATCATCCTCCTCGCGCCGGTCAGCCTCGGCGACGGCGAGACGTACGCTGCCCTTTTCCGGCGCCTGAAGGGCTCGGGCTATACGCGGGTGCGGATCGACGGCGAGGTTCGCCTGACCGCCGACGCCGTTACGCTCGACCCGCGGCGGAAGCACCGCGTCGAGGTGGTCGTCGATCGCACGATCGTCCGCGACAAGTCGCGCGGCCGGATCGCGGAGAGCGTCGAGCACGCGCTGGCGCTGGGCAACGGGGTGATGACGCTGTTGGTCGAGGCCGTGGAGACGGTGCACGAGGGGCACGACGCCGGAGAAGGCGAGGCTGCTACGGGGGAGGGCGAGGCTCCGGCCGAGCCTGTCGTCAAGGTGGTGCCGGCCCGCGAGTTGATGTTCTCGCAGAAGCTCGCTTGTCTGAAGTGCGGCACGAGCTACGAGGAGCTGGGGCCCAACCACTTCGGCTTCAATCACCAACTCGGCTGGTGCGACACGTGCGAAGGGCTCGGCGTGCAACGCGGCGCCCCCGCGGGCGAGATCATCCGCCAGCCGGCGCGCTCGCTGTTCGACGGCGCCGTCGCCGGGTGGCCGCACATCGACCGCAAATCGCCGCTGGGCCGGATGCTGGTGGCGCTATGCGCGCACCTGGGCGTCGCGCCGAATACGCCGCTGGCCGACTGGACGGCCGACCAGAAGCGCACGCTGATGTTCGGAACGAGTGGAACGTGGATCGACGGTTCCGCGGCGTTCGACGGCGTCCGGTTCCAATGGCGCGGCTTCTTCCCGACCATCGACCACGCCACGCGCAACTCGTGGTCCTTCCGCTACAAGCTCCGCAACATGGTGACGGACATCCCGTGCGTGACCTGCCGCGGCGGGCGGCTGCGGCCCGACGCAGCAGCCGTCCGGCTGGGAGGCATACCGTCAGACGTGGCGTCGGCCGCTCGTGGCCGCACGATCGTCGAAGTCTGCGAGATTCCCCTCGAGGAGGCGGCGGCGTTTTTCCGCGACCTCGCGCTTGACGAGCGTCAACGACAGATCGCCGGCGAACTGCTCAAGGAGATTCGCGACCGCCTGCAGTTCCTGATCGACGTCGGCCTGCAATACCTCACGCTGAACCGGGCGGCACCGACGCTGGCCGGCGGTGAGTCCCAGCGCATCCGCCTCGCGAGCCAGATCGGCAGCGGGCTCTCCGGCGTGCTGTACGTACTCGACGAGCCGACGATCGGCCTGCATCCGCGGGATACGTTGCGTCTGGTGCGCGCGCTGACGAAGCTGCGCGATCTGGGCAACACGCTCCTGCTGGTCGAGCACGACCGCGACGTGATCCGCCACGCCGACCGCCTGCTCGACTTCGGCCCGCGGGCGGGCAGCGCCGGCGGACGCATCGTGGCCGAGGGCGCGCCGCGGGAATTCACTGCCGACGCGGGCGCTACAGGGCACGACGAATCGCTCACGCGGGCGTATCTGGCCGGGGAAACGGCGATCCCCATTCCGAGCAACCGGCGGCCCGTCGAGCTGTGGCAAGAGGGGACGAAGAAGGGCTGGCTGGTCGTCCGCGGCGCCCGGCAGAACAACCTCAAGAATCTCACCATCCCGATTCCACTCGGGCGATTCACCTGCATCACCGGCGTCTCCGGCTCGGGCAAAAGCTCGCTGGTGAACGACATCCTGTGGCCCGCTCTGGCCCGGGCGCTCCAGCGCGCGAACCTCGCGGGCGGCGAGCACGACGCGGTCGATGGCCTCAAGCAGATCGACAAGGTCATCAACGTCGACCAGTCGCCGATCGGCAGCACGCCCTCCAGCAACCCCGCCACCTACACCGGCGTGTTCGACTGGATTCGCGAGCTGTTCGCCCGGCTGCCGGAATCCAAGCTCCGCGGCTACAACGCGAACCGCTTCAGCTTCAATCGCCCCGGCGGGCGGTGCGAAGCGTGCGAGGGCTACGGCCAGCGCTGCATCGAGATGCACTTCATGCCCGACGTGTGGGTCGAGTGCGAGACGTGCCACGGCCGGCGCTACAACCCCGAGACGCTGGACGTGCGTTTCAAGGGCAAGAGCATCGCGGACGTGCTCGAGCTGCGCGTCACCGAGGCGCTTGCGCTGTTCACGAACGTGCCGAAGGTCCGGCGGATGCTGCAGACGCTGGCCGACGTGGGGCTGGACTACGTGCAGCTCGGGCAGCCGGCGCCGACGCTCTCCGGCGGCGAGGCGCAGCGAGTTAAGCTGGCGACCGAGCTGGGCAAGCCGAGCACCGGCCGGACGTTCTACATCCTCGACGAGCCGACGACGGGCCTGCACTTCGACGACATCCGCAAGCTGCTGGCCGTCGTGCACCGGCTGGCCGACCTCGGCAACACGGCGCTGGTTGTGGAGCACAATCTCGACGTGCTGAAATGCGCGGACTGGATCATCGACCTTGGTCCGGAAGCCGGCGACGCGGGCGGAAGCATCGTCGCCACGGGTACACCGGAGGGGATTGCAGTCCTAGCTCCAGTCGAGGGACCGTCGACGGACGCGCCCCAATCCAAAATCCAAAATCCAAAATCCAAAATGGTCTCGCACACCGCCGCCGCCCTCGCGCCGATCCTCGCCGCGGGGCCGTACGAGGAGCGGACGCCGTACGACCCCGCCGAGCACGCTGCCCGCGAGATTGCCGCGGAAAAAGGCGGCTTCGGCGACGTGGGCAAGGACGTGCCGATGCCGTGGCAGGCGGACGGGCGCAAGTGGCACCTGGAGCAGCGCAGCAGCCGCGCCGAGCGGCCGCGACGCTGGGAGCCGGCGGCGTTGGAGTACGTGCTCGACCTGGTCGAGCGCGAGGGGCGCTCGCAGCATCCGCCGGATGCGGAGAGCGTGTTCGAGCCGACGAACTGGGGCAACCGGGCGAGCGTCGAGGTGACGGCCCCGAATGCGGCGTACTGGTTCCTGCACGCACTGACCGGCGGCGAGTGGCTGCTGGAGCTGTACTTCCGCGCACCGCCGGGGACGTTCAAGTGGATTCCGCTCGACCGCGAGCTGGGGCTCAAGACGCTCGACGAACGTGAGGACCTGGAGACCTACGGCGACTGGTCGCGCGTGGACGTCCGCCCGCGCAGCGACGGCTGGGATGCGGTCGTCGTCTACGCCCACGACAAGCAGGAAATCGACACGCCGGCATTCCGGCGGTTCATCAAACGGGCGGTGCAAGTGTATGTGGGCGGATTGACGGGATAGTAGCCGCTTCGCGGAGACCCAAGTGCTGGCACAGCCCATCGACGCGGCCTATTCGGCCGGCCGCCGAAGTTGCCAGGAGTCCGAACCTCATACTTCGTGACTTTTGACGTGAGAATTGGCGCCATGCTCGACCTCATTTGCCGCCGCGCGTTCTTCCAGTTTGAGATTCCGATTCACTACGTCGCGCGCCCGCCGCGGATCGACGGCGACGCGAGCAAGTGGGCGGCGAAACACCTCGTCCCACCGCTGGTCGTGCTGGAGGGGCAGGAGCCGGTCGCCGACGTGTACTGGGCGTGGAACGAGGACGGCTTCTACGCCGCGTTCGACGTGCCGAGCAAGATCGGCCGGACGCGGTGCGACCCGCAGGCGTGGTGGAAGCAGGACGGCCTGCGGCTGTGCCTGAGCACGCGCGAGGTGCGCGACGTAAAACGCGCGACGCGGTTCTGCCACTTCTTCTACCTGTTGCCGCTCGGCGGCGGGCCGGACGGCAAGCTGCCGGTCGCCGGCACGCACCGCATGAGCCGCGCGAAGGAGCCGCCGCCGCCGGTCGATGCGTCGCTCATCAAGGTCGCGGCCCACGTCCGCAAGACCGGCTACAGCCTGGAGGTCGCGCTGCCCGCCGCGTGCCTGAGCGGCTGGGACCCGGCGGAGCACCCGCGCATCGGCGTGTTCTACAAGATCAAGGACACGCACGTCGGCACCCAGCACCTGAGCGTCGACGACGAGCTGGGCTGGAACGCGGACCCAAGCACGTGGGCGACGGGGGTGCTGGTGCGGTGACTCTCGAGTAGCGCTTCGCCAATGGCGAATGGCGACCACAGCGCGCTCGCACAGAATCCGCCATTTCCGCGCACCTCCCGCCCAAATCCGCCACCGGCCCGCCTTTCTCCCCGCCGCCCCGTTTCTCGTGATATACTTTCTAGTCATTACGGCGCTCGCTGTGCGCGCCCCCGTTCGCCCGCAGGCGGAGAGCCTATAGCCGAAGCCGAGGACGCACGTGCCCACCTCGCTGCCTTGTCACTCTTCGTGCGCCTCCGTTTCAAGATTCCCATTTGCGCCCCGTACAAACATGATACTCTTGGCACCCTTCGGCCCACGCCCGCCAATCCTGCGTATTATTGGCCACGCGCAGCGCCCCTTGGCACTCTTGACCGTCCAACCTGCCCAACAACCGCCGCCGCCACCTCCGCGGGACGCATTTGACGAGCGCCACGCTCCACCGTTTACTGACGGCAACATGAAGAACCGATCACACTCGACCAGAATCTGCGTTGTCGGCGCCCTGCTCGCCGGCGCGGCAATGTCATTCGTCGGCTGTCGCCACGGCGGCGGCGAGACGGGGCCAGAAGCCGTACCCGGAGCCCCCGTGGGGCGGCGCGAGCCAGTGCCCCTGCCGCGGCCGGTCCGCGCGGTTTGGGTGGCGCGCTACCACTTCCACACGCCGGAGGATGTCCGGGCGATCATCGCCAATTGTGCGGCGATCGGGTGCAACACGGTTCTGTGGCAGGTGCGCGGCGAGGGCACCGTGTGCTACCCGTCGCGGATCGAGCCGTGGGGGTCGGAGTTCGGGTTCCGCGACCCTGGGTTCGATCCGCTCGCCTTGGCGGTGGATGAGGCCCACAAACGGGGGCTGCGAATCGAAGCCTGGTTCAACGTCATGCCCGGCTGGCATGGCCCCGCGACGCCGCCGATTCCCAACCAGCTCTACAACGCGCACCCGGAGTGGTTTCTGCACGACGCCGCCGGCCGGCAGCAACCGCTGGGCGACTTCTACGTGATCCTCAACCCCTGCTGGCCCGAGGTCCGCCGGCATATCGTCAGCCTGGTGGACGAGATCGTCGCGCGCTACGACGTGGACGGCGTGCACATGGACTACGTGCGCTACGCGTGGGACGGCGTGCCGAAGGCGAAGCAGAGCTACCCGCGCGACGAGCGGACGCTCGCGCTGTACTGGCACGACACGGGCAAGCGTCCCGATGACGACCCCCCCGGCTGGAATCACTGGCGGGCGAACCAGTTGACACGGATCGTGGTGGACATTCGCCAGACGATCAACCGCCGCCGCCCGGGCGCGACGCTGACCGCCGCCGTCTGGCGGAACCCAATGCTCGGCTACGCCGATTTCCTGCAGAACAGCGTGGTCTGGCTGCGCAGCGGGATCGTGGACGCTCTGATGCCGATGGCCTACACGGAGAAGCGCGACCAGTTCGAGGCCGACATCGGCGCGTACCGGCAGCTTGTGCGCGGCCGGCGAATCGTGCCGGGTCTCGGGCTGTACACGCACAAGACCGAGGAGCAGACCCGCAACCAACTGCGTCTGTGCCGCAATTGGGGCGGCGATTATGCCTTGTTCTCGTACGAGTCGCTCTGCCCCACCGCGGGCGACCGCAAGACGCGCCCCAGCGCCGAGGCGCAACGCCTCCGCGAGCTGCGTCGCGAAGCGCTCGGTGAGATGTTCGCCCGCTGACGCACGCCGCGCGGCTGCTACGGGGCGTCGCCGGGCGGCGCGCCCGCGTCCGACTGCTGCACGCCGTCCTCGTCGATCAGCAGGGTTTCCGTGGTTAGCCGGAACTGCAGCAGCAGGCCCCACCGCCCGGTTTTGGCCTGGTTGAGGGCGTTTTGTGCGGCCAGCAGGGCCCGCTCCGCATCGACCTTGTCGCGGTTGTCGATCTTCCCCTCCTCAAACTGGTATTGGGCGAATTCGCGCTGCCGGTCGGCGACATCCACGCTCCGCCGCTGGATCTCGAGCGAAATCTCCTGGAGGCGGAGCTGATTGACGATGCGGCGGACCTCGGCGCGGATGCGCTCGGTCTGGTCCTCGACCGCGCGTTGCGCGGCCCGCACCTGGATCAGGGACGCGCGCAGCGCGTTGCGCTCGGCCGTGCGCTCCAGGGGCAGCTCGAACGTGAGCTGCGACAGCCAGTTGGCGCTGTCGACGTGAAAGTGGCTGAGGCTGTAGCGCTGCGCGTCCGTCTGGAACGTGAGCGACGAATCCCAGTTCAGGTTCGGCAGCATGGCGTTGCGGCTGATTTCCACGCCGCGGCGGGCGTCGTCCACCTGGTCGTGCGTGGTGAGCAGGTCGAGGCGGCGCTGACAGGCCACCGCGACGGCCCGGGCCTCGTCGCGCATGGCCGGCGACGGGGCGAGCAGCGGGTAAGTGCCCGCGTCGATCTGGCGCTCGATCGTGTCGATGTCTTCCAGGTCGTCGCGGCCGAGCGCCTCGTCCAGCGGCATGCCCACTTGCAGCTTGAACTGGTCGGTTTGAGCGCGGAAGCTCTCGCGCGTCTGTTCGACGGTGTTGCGGGCGTCGAGCATGGCGAGCTCGGCCCGCTGCGTGTCGAGTGCCGAGCGCTGGCCGGTGACCTCCATGTCGCGCGCCCGCTCGTAATCCTCGATGGCGCGATCGAGGCTCTGTTCGCTGTCGGTGACCTGTTGCTTGGCGCGCAGCAGATCGAAGTAGGCCTGGGCCACGTTGACGAGTTGCTGCCGGCGGAACCGCTCGAAGACCCGCACCGCGTAGGTCAGCTCGCGTTCCAGCTTGATCAGGTTCTCCTGGGCGACGTGGCCGGCGCCGCGCAGCAGCGGCACCTTGAGCCCCAGCGCGATGTTGCTCCCCTCTGACGCCGTGATTGACTTCTTCACGTCGCGAATCAGCGTGCTGATCGCTTTCGCGGTGACCTCGCCGCCGTAGGGCAGCCGCTGCGACACGGACAGGTCAGCGACAAAGCGCATGGCTTGGTCGAAGTTGCGGGCCTCGCCGTAGTTGCCGTACACGGTCTGGAATTGCGAGGCGAAGATGGACGTCCACAGGTGGCGCTCGAGCGAGAGGGCCAGTGCGACGAGATACAGCTCCTCTTTGGCGGTCTGGTATTCGCGCTGGTACTGCTGCGCGTAGCCCAGGGCGTCGGTGAGCGTGAACACCTTCGCGCGGCGGGCGGCCGGCGTCTGGATGGGGGCCGGCTCAGCGAGCCCGTCCGGCGGCAGTGTCGCCGGTGCCGACGCCGGCTGCGTCGTGACGGGGGCGAAGTCCGGCGGGATGACGCGCGTCGTGGGACGGGGGGCGTGGGCGCGGACGGATCGGTCGGGCGACGGCGGCAGCTCTGGCGAGCCGGCCTCCGCT
>PMMM01000061.1 GCA_003162245.1 Phycisphaerales bacterium | reverse complement strand
AAAACTAAGCGGAATGCGTATAACGAGTTGAGGGCGGAGCGGCGGAAAGCGGTTGCGTGTGACCAGGTTTTGTGGAACGGGGCGTGCGGACGGTCGCCGGCCCCGCGACAAGAGCCACAAGCCGCTGAGCCATCGCTTCGATCTCGCGTGCAAGCCTGTCGCGCAGCCACGTTGAGGCCGAGGCCCGAGCGCGTGAGCCACGGGACCAAACATAAACACGGTTGTGCGCGCGACCGCTGGCGCAACCTTTCATCGCGCCACGGCTTATCGCTGTCCACAGAGAATAGTCACACCCGCGGGAGCCGGTCGCGGAGCGTCGCCAGGCGCGGTCCGTCCCCCCAGCGCAACCGCAGGCGGCGTATGTTTACCGTCGCGTGCTCCAGCTCGATCCAGCACGCGGTCGCCGGCACGGCCTGGGCGACCCGGTCAGCCCATTCCACGGCGACAACGGCGTCGGGCTCGGCCGCCATCTCCTCGACCCCTAGCGCCGCGAGGTCCGCCACACCCTGGAGCCGATACGCGTCCAGGTGATACAGCTTGAGACGGCCCACGTACTCCCGGATCAGCACGAACGTGGGGCTGACGACCGGCTCCTCCTCGGGGACGCCCAGTCCCGCGGCGATGCCCTTAATCAACTGGGTCTTTCCCGCCCCGAGCGGGCCGGCCAGCGCCAGGAAATCGCGACCCCGCAGCAGGCCGCCCAGGACACGCCCCAGCGCCAGCGTCTGCTCCGGACTGCGCAACGTCCGCCGGAGCAAACCGGTCATCGAAAGTGCTCCCAGCCGCGAACCGGAATCGGCGCTCGGCAGCCCGCGTCGTCGAGCATCAACCCAAGCTCCGCGACGATCTGGCCGAGCGGGAGCAGGCCCAACCGCTGGCACGCCTGGGGCGGCACGTCCGGCGACAGCACCACAATCAGCTCGAAATCTTCGCCGTCTTGCAGCGCATGTTCCCGCGCCGGACGACCATCCTGTTGAGCCAACCGCAGCGCGTCGGCGTGGATCGCGGCGTCCAGCGCCACCGCCTCCACCACCGCGCCACAGCTCGAAGCCTCCAACAGGCGGCCAAGGTCCAGGGCCACGCCGTCGCTGACGTCGATCATCGCGTGGGGCTGAAGGTCGCGGCTGATTTGCAGGGCCAGCTCGACGCGCGGCTCGAAAGTCATGTGCCGGCCAAGGAGGGACCCGCCGACCTGCCCACTCAACCAGATCCGGTCGCCGGGACGTGCCCCGGCGCGCCGCACGGGCGGCCGGTCCGGCAGAATGCGGGCGGCGATGGAGATGCTGACGACAGTGGGCGCGTTCCAGCTATTCGTGTCGCCACCGACAATCGGACACCCAAACCGCAGGCCGTACTCGTGGGCGCCGCGAACCAGGTCAACGGCGTTCTGCATGGTGAGTTGGTTGGAGAGCGAGACGGCGCACAGCGCGGCGACCGGCACGACGGCCATCGCCGCGCAGTCGCTCAGGTTCACCGCCATCGCCTTGCGGCCAATCGCGGCCCAGTCGTGGACGGCGGAGTCGAAATCGACGTGGTCCATGAGCATGTCCACCGTCCAAAGCAGTCCGCCGTCGCCGGTCGGCAGCGCCGCCATGTCGTCGCCGAACTCGACGGCCGGGCTGCCGGCGGACACGCCGCGCCCCGCCGAGGGCTGTGCGAGCAGAGCGCGCAGCCGCCGCACGAGCTCCAGTTCGCCGCGCTGCTCGGGGCCTTGTCCGCTCATCGCCCGCTCGCGACTCCGCACCATCCCGCCGCCATTCTAACGCCGGCCGCACGTCCCCGGGCCTGTTGCCCCCCGGCGACGTGCTTCGGCCCACCGCCGGTTTGTCCCGAGCTCGGCGTTGACGCAAGCTCCCGTGCCGCTAGAGTTAGGGGGTTCCGACGTAGCTTGCCGGCCGGGGCGGCGCCGCGCCGATGACACGAGGCATTCCATGGTTGATCCGCGTACGCAAGGGACCAGTCTGTACTTCAATCGCCGGGATTTCATTCGCACCGCTGCTGTCGCGGGCGCCGGACTGATGGTCACGGTGCCGGGCTGGGCGCAGGAGCAGGCGCCCGCGTCGCAGCCGGAAAACGAGCTACGCATCGCGATGATCGGCCCGGGCAGCCAGGGACGGAACCTGCTGACCCAGTGCCTGAAGATCCCGAACATCCGCTTCACCGCGATCTGCGACATCTGGCCGTACCACCAGGACTACGCCGCCAACATTCTCAAGAAATACGACATGCCGGTGAAGGTCTACGCCGACTACAACGAGCTGCTGGCCGGCGAAAAGGACCTCGACGCGGTGATCGTGGCGACGCCAGACTGGGTTCATGCCGAGCACGCGATCGCGTGCCTGAAGGCCGGTAAGCACGTGTACTGCGAGAAGGAGATGTCGAACACGCTGGAGGGCGGCCGCGCGATGGTCAAAGCGGCCCGCGAGACCGGCAAGCTACTCCAAATCGGCCACCAGCGGCGCAGCAACCCGCGCTACTGGCACGCCCTGAAAATGATCAGGAACGACAAGATTCTCGGGCGGGTCACGCACTTCAACAGCCAGTGGAACCGCTCGCGGCGTTTCGACCTCGGCTGGCCGGAGGGCAAGGAACTCGACCCCGCCACGCTCAAGAAGTACGGCTACGAGACGATGGACCAGTTCCGCAACTGGCGGTGGTACAAGAAGTTCTCCGGCGGCCCGATGGCCGACCTCGGCTCGCACCAAATGGACGTGTACAACTGGTTCCTCGATACGCCGCCGGCCGCGGTGCTGGCCGCCGGCGGGCTCGACAACTACGAGGACCGCGAGTGGTACGACAATGTGATGGCGATCTACGAGTATAAGGTCGGCGGCAAGATGGTCCGCGGGTTCTACCAGGTGCTTAACACGACCAGCTTCAACGGGTTCTTCGAGGCCTTCATGGGCGACGAGGGCTCGCTGGTCATCTCGGAAGATACCCGCAAGGGCTTCGTCTTCCGCGAGCAGGAAGCCAAGAAACGCGAGTGGGAAGATGAGGCCTCGAAGGTCGAAGCGATGGGCAAGGACGCGATCGAGCTGAAGATCGGCGAGACGCTACGGCCCGACGGCACCAAGGACCCTGAGGGCCAGCAGCTGCTCGAGGAAAGCAAGAAGCCGCCGCACCAGTTGCATCTGGAGAACTTCTTTAGCGCGATCCGCAACAAGACGCCGCTATCATGCCCGCCCGAGGTCGCCTACGAGACGGCGGTAACGGTGCTGAAAGCCAACGACGCGGTGGCGGCAGGCAAGCGAATCGAGTTCAAGCCGGACGAGTTCAAGGTCTAGACAAATGGCAAATGCAGCGGCCGGCGCTGGAGACGTAGCGGCCGGCGCCCCTGCCGGCCGTAGAGGACCAGGTGCGCTCGCCCTTGCCGCCCGCGACCGACGGGCGGCGTTTCTCGGCGTTGTCGCGGCTCTTTTCGTCGCCGCGCTGCCGACCGGCGCCGCCGAGCCGGCGAAGAAGGGCGAGGAAAAGTCCGAGTCGGCTGAGCTTCTGAAGACCGACAGCGGCATGCCCTACGTCCACCGCCTGACGCTCTACGACCACGCTGGCAAGGCGATCGACCCAGCCGACAAGAACGCGGTTCCGTACTCGCCGCTCATGACCTGCGCGAAGTGCCATCCATACGCCCAGATCGCGCACGGCTGGCATTTCGACGCCCCCGATCCGAACGTGCCGGCGGGCCGGCCGGGCGAGCCGTGGTTCGTGGTGGACGCGAAGGCGGGCACGGTGCTGCCCGTGTCGGGTCGCGGTTGGCCGGGGGCATACAAGCCGCAGGATGTCGGGCTGAGCGATTGGCAATTCGTGCTCAAGTTTGGGGCGCACTTGCCGGGCGGCGGCTACGGGGCGCCGAGCGACGAGCAGATCACCAGGTCGCCGGATGCGGCGCGCTGGAAGATCTCTGGCCGGCTCGAGATCGACTGCATGACCTGCCACAGCGGTGACTCGCAGTACGATCCGGCAGAGGCCGCCCGTCAGATCGAAGTGCAGAACTTCAAGTGGGCGCCGACCGCGGCGCTTGGCCTCGCAGTGATCCGTGGCGAGGCGAAGAAGCTGCCCGATGACTGGGACCCGGAGGCGCCGCCGAACCCGGACTACCCCGATCTGACGGCGCCAAGGGTCGTGTGGGACAAGCAGCGCTTTGACCCCGACAATCGCGTGTTCTTCGACATCACGCGGCGGCCGCCGAACGAGCGGTGCTACTTTTGCCACTCGTTTCGCGAGGTGGGGCCGAACGCGGCGGACGATCTGATTGCGTCGCGCGACGTGCACTTGGCCGCGGGGCTGCGGTGCGTCGATTGCCACCGCGAAGAGCTCGACCACATGACCACGCGGGGGTACGAGGGTGAGGCGGCCCTGCGCGGCAAACCCGAGCTCGCGGCGTTCACGTGCGAAGGGTGCCATCTCGGCACCGGCCGCGAGTATCTTGAGGAAGAAGACCGCGAAGCGAGTGGCTGCGATGAGACCGAGGAGCACGACACGCTGCTCGTTTTCGGCGGGCGGTACGCCGCGCCACGCCCCCAGCATCGCGGCCTGCCGACGGTGCATTTCGAGAAGCTGACGTGCACGGCGTGCCACAGCGGCCCGTGGCCGGAGCTGGAGCCGAAACAGTTCCAAACGGCCATGGCGCACAGGTTGGGCCTGCCGACTCGCGACCGAAAGGACGCCGATCCGCCGCAGATTCTCGGGCCGATCTTCGCTCGTGACGGCAATCGCAAGCTCGCGCCCCACAGGATGGTTTGGACCAAGGGCAAGTCCGAGCCGGCGACGCCTTACCTGTGGCCGCTGGCCCACGACGTGCGGCCGGCCACGCAGGCGCTCGGCGTACGCGGCTGCACCGATTGCCATGCGACCAACGCACCGATCGACTACGGCCACACGGTCCTCACGGCCGGCAGCGCCGAACCGCCGCGCTCCGCGGGCACGATGCTCGCCCTGCGCGGCGACGACACGACCTTGCGAAAAGCCTGGGCGCTCGGATTCCAGGGCCGTGACGCCTTCAAGTGGTTTGGCTTCGCCTGCGCCGCACTCATTGCGATCGTGCTGCTGCGCTTCGTCGCGGAAGTGAGCAGATGTGGCGCGGAAATGCCGATTTCCCCGCAAAAGCCGGCTGCCCTGACCCGCTGGGAGCATCTCTTCCACTGGCTCGCGATCACCGGCCTATTGATCCAGATTGTGAGCGCCTTTGGCTCCAAGCTCGCGGGGGTACAGACCGAGGGCTGGCGGCTTCTCATCCACATGGCCGGCGCGCCGCTGTTCATCCTCGGCCTGACCGGCACGACACTCCAGTGGGCCGGCCGTTGTCGTCGAATTCGCGCCGGCGGCCTCCCATTGTCGCTGAACACGCCGCAGCGGCTCATCTTCTGGGTCTACATCGCGGCTGGCTGGGCTGTCATGACGACCATGCTCGTCGCCATGCTGCCGCTGGCCGGCTACAAGGGGCAAGTGCTGCTGAAGGAACTCCACGAAGACGCCGCCTGGACGCTCGTGGGTGCATTGGTTGTGCACACGATCGTGTCCTGGATCGCCCGGCGGGCCAGAAGGAAGGCTACATAATGCGCCAGATTCTATTGATCGGAATGGTGGTCACGCTGGGGCTGGTTTTCGCGCGGCCGGCGGGCGCGCAGGAATCCAAGCCGGCCGCCGCGACGCAGCCGGCAAAATCGGATGAAAAGGCCGACGCCAAGCAGCCGGATGATCGCGGCTTCGTGCCCATCGAGCTGAAGCTGCCCAAACCCGCGTTCAAAGGTACGCCGGCAAACGTCCCGCCCGGCACGAATCTTGAGCCGCCGCGCAAGGGTCCGCGCCCGCCGGTACTCGCGCCGCCGGGGACGAAGAACGTCGCCTTCAAGAAGCCGGTCACCAGCAGCGACACCGATCCGATCGTCGGCAATGTCAAGATGGTCACGGACGGCAACAAGGAGGCGTCCGAGGGGACGTATGTGGAGTTGGGCCCACGCCCGCAATGGATACAGATTGACCTGAAGGATAAGTTCGCGATCTATGCCATAGTTGTCTGGCACTTCCACGGCAGTGCGCGCGTCTACCATGACACGGTCGTGCAGGTTTCCAACGACCCCGACTTCATCGACAAGGTCGAGACGGTCTTCAACAACGATCACGACAATAGCTCCGGCCTCGGCCTCGGCCAGGACAAGGAGTATTGGGAGACCTACGAAGGCAAGCTGATCGACGCCAAGGGGGTCGTGGGTCGCTACGTCCGACTCTATAGCAAGGGAAGCACCGCCGACGACCAAAACCACTACACCGAGGTGGAGGTCTACGGCGTGCCGGCGAAATGAGCCGCACTCCGGTCTTCGTCGCACTACTTCTTGCCAGCGTCGCTCTGGCGCTCGCGTTTCGCCTGCCGCAGCTCAACCTGCGGCCGATGCACGGCGACGAAGCCGTCCACGCCTACAAGTGCAACGAACTCTGGCAATCTGGGCTGTACGTCTACGATCCGGAGGAATACCACGGCCCCACGCTGTACTACGGCACCCTGCCGGTTTTCTGGCTGAGCAGCGTCAAAGGGTGGGCGCAGACGAGCGCGGCCGCCTATCGCATCGTCCCAGTTTTCTTTGGCGTCGGCCTGATTCTGCTGCTCTTCCTGGTGGCCGACGGTCTGGGCCGGCCGGCGACGATCTGCGCCGCCGTGCTGACGGCCCTCTCGTCGCCGATGGTCTTCTACAGCCGCTACTACATCCAGGAGACCCTGCTGGTCTTCTTCACGTTTCTGGTGATGGCCGCGGGCTGGCGGTTCACGCGCGCGGGGCGCATGTCCGGTCAGTGGAGCTGGGCCGTCCTACTCGGTGCGGGCATCGGGCTGATGCACGCGACGAAAGAAACGTGCGTCATCGCCTGGGCTTGCCTTGCGCTCGCGTTGGCCATCGTCGTACTATGGTCGCACACCGCGCCGCGCCGGGCACTCGTGGGCGTGATCGCGATCGCACTGCCGGCCGCCGTTCTGACGTCCCTGCTGCTATTCGCGGGCTTGTCGAGTCACCTGGGGGGCGCTGTGGACTCAGTGCGCGGGTATGCGACCTACTTTCGGCGCGCCGCGGGCGTGACTCACTATCACCCGTGGTATTATTACCTTCAGATTCTCGGATTCGTTCACTATGCCTCCGGGCCAACGTGGAGCGAAGCGCTTATCGTGGTGCTCGGTGCCGTCGGCGCGTTTGTAGCCCTGCGCGGCCGCGCGCCGACGGGCGTGGATCTGAATCTGGTCCGCTTTCTGGCTGTCTATACACTACTGATGTTATGTGTGTACTCCGTGATCCCGTACAAGACGCCGTGGTGTGTACTTGGATTCCTGCACGGTCTGATTCTGCTGGCGGGGGTGGGGGCGGTGTGGCTTTTGCATGTTGTGCGCGTGCGGGCCGCTCAAGTCTGTGTGGGCGTCGTTCTGCTCGCGGCGGCCGGTCAACTGGGCTGGCAGGCCTGGCGGGGCAGCCACGACTATGTGTTCTGCGCCGACCCGCGCAACCCCTGCGTCTACGCCCACCCCGTCCGCGACGTCGAGGCCCTTGAAGTCGACGTGGAGCGGCTGGCCGCGGCCTCTCCCTTGGGGCATGGCCTGCTCATCCGGGTCGTGATTGAGAACTGCTGGCCGCTACCCTGGTACCTGCGGCGTTTCGGGCGCGTGGGGTACTACGAGCACATTCCGGACGACGCCGACGTGGACGTGGTCCTCGCGTCCACCAAGTTGGAGTCGGAGCTGGAGCATCGTCTGCACCATGACTACGAGGTGACTTACCGCGGCCTGCGGCGGGACGAGGTGCTCGCGGTCTACGTCCGCCGCGACTTGTGGGACGCGTTTCGCGCGCGACAGACGCGAGCCGGCACAACGGCGACCAGCCCATGACCCACATGGAGGCTGACAGGCTCCGCGACTGCCCCGGCGGCGACGGCGCGCACGGGTGGCGTTTCGCGTTTGACGCCATGGCGTGCACGTTCGGCCTGCAAATCGTGCATGCCCGCCAGGACTACGCCCGCCAGGCCGCTTGGGCCGCGTGCGCGGAGATCGATCGACTCGAACAACTCCTGAGCCGCTTTGTCCCCTCGAGCGACATCAGCCGCCTCCATTCGGCCCAGCCCGGCGAGTTGGTGCGCGTCAGCCCCGAGACCCTCGAGTGCCTGCAACTGGCGACGCAGGTGCACGCTGATACCGACGGCGCATTCGACATTGCCTTTCGCAACCGGCGCACGCTCGACCCAGACGTGCCGCCGCTCGTCTTTGACCCCGCCACGCACGCGATCGGAGTACAGGTAGCGGGGCTGATGCTGGACCTGGGCGCCCTCGGAAAGGGCTACGCCGTCGATCGTGCCGTCGCCGTGCTGGGCGACTGGGGAATCCGTGCGGCGCTCGTCGACTCCGGTCAAAGCACCGTGCACGCGCTGGGGCACCCGCGCGACGCGGAAGCATGGCGGGTGGGCCTGCGCCGGCCAGACCAACAGAACACGCTGCTCGGTGCGATCGAGCTACGCGACCAGGCCTTGGGAGGTTCCGGCCAGTTCCTGCACGGCTCGCACATCATCGACCCGCGCACTGGTAACCCCGTGGATTCGTCGACCGCGGCTTGGGCCGTCGCGCCCACCGCGGCGCTGGCCGACGCACTCTCGACAGCGTTCATGGTGCTGAGCCCGACCGAAGTGCAGGCGTTCTGCGCGCAGCACCCCGATATCTCGGCTATACTCTGGTCCCCCGCTGCCCAGGAAGGCGAGTTGATCTGTTTTTCGACCCAAGGCGGCCTCGTGCAGCGCTGTACCGGGGCGAGCTAGCGCCTGCATGCACTAGGAAGCACGGCATGACCCACAAGCGGACAATCTCGCGACGAGCCTTTGTGCGGAGCGCGGCCACGACGGTCGCCGCGTTCTACATCGTCCCGCGGCACGTGCTCGGCGGCCCCGGTCATACGCCGCCCAGCGAGGTCATTACGCGCGCGGTGATCGGCACCGGCGGGCAGGGGCTCGCGCACGTCGTCGAGAATGTGGAGGGCAAGCCGCCGGTCACGCTGGCGGTCTGCGACGTGGACCGCCAACACCTGGAAGCGGGCTTGAAGAAAGCGGGGCGGAGTTGCGAAGGCTACGCCGACTTCCGGCGCGTGCTCGACCGTCAGGACATCGACACGGTCCATATCGCGACGCCGCCGCACTGGCACGCGCTGATCGCGGTGGCCGCCGCCCAGGCGGGCAAGGACGTCCTGGGGGAGAAGCCGACGACGCGCACGATCGGCGAGGGGCGGGCGCTCGTGGAGGCGATCCGCCGCTACGGCCGGGTCTACCAGGTCAACACGCATTCGCGCTTCGAGAACGACTACCAGTTCGGCGCGACGAAACGGCTGCGCAAGCTCGTGGACAGCGGTCTGCTCGGCACGCCGCTCACCGTGCGCGTGACATCGGCGCTGGACTTCCACTGGAAGTTGAAGATGTGGAGCGGGCGAACGGACCTGACGCCGCAGCCCGTCCCGGACGTGCTCGACTACGAGCTGTGGCTCGGCCCGGCCCCGCGGAAGCCGTACCATCCGCACCGCGTCCACCAGAGCTTCCGCGGATACTGGGACTACGACGGCGGCGGGCTCGCGGACATGGGCCAGCACTACCTCGATCCCGTGCAGTACTTCCTGAATAAGGACGACACGGGACCGGTCGAGATCGAAGCCGACGCCCCCTGGCCGCCGCACCCGGACGCCGTCGGGTTGTGGGGGACGATCACGCTGAAGTACGCGGACGGCACGACGCTGATCCTGCAAAGCGGCGAGTGGGGGCAGGCGGACGCGCCCGGGCAGCCATACCTCGCCGGCCCCAAAGGCAAAGTGTACGACAACTACCGCACCGATCCGCCCGGGCTCTTCGAGCAACTGAGCCAGCTCCCGGACCCCGAGCCGCTGCTCGACTTTGAAACGGCCGTCCGCACGCGGCGGCAGCCGGGCGGCCACGCGGAAGCGGCGCACCGCTCGTGCACGCTCGTGAACCTCGCAAACATTGCCATCCGGACCGGCCGCAGGCTGCGCTGGGATCCGGCCCGGGAGGAATTCGTCGGCGACGAGCAGGCCAGCGCGTTCATTCACCAGCCCATGCGGGCACCGTGGCATCTGTAGGAGCCTCTGCCATGATCGTGCTGCATTCCGGCGTCCTTCGCGCAGCCACGCTTGCTCTCGTCTGCGGCGCGGCGCTGGGCAGCCGGGCTGACGAGCCGTCGCCGCAGCTCAAGGCCCTGCTAGCCAGGCTGCCCGCCGAAACGCCGGAGGTCCGGACCGATCTGCTGGCACTGGCGCCGGCGGACATCCGCGCTCTGTGCGGGATGCTGGTCGAGCCCGGGACGGCCGACGACAACCCCGCGCGGCTGGCCCTGCACGGGTTGGCCCTCGCGCTCGGCGATCCGGGACAGGCCGCCCGGCGGGCGACATTCGTGCAGACGCTCGGCGAAGTGCTCAACGGCGAGTCTCCGCCGCACGACGGCCCGTTCGTCATTGAGCAAATGCAACTGGGCGGCGGGCGGAGCGCGGTCAACGCGCTGGGGCGGACGCTGACGCACGAACGCTGGTGCGCGGACGCGGCCCGCGGGCTGGCCGCGGTGGGCGGCGAGCAGGCGTTGCAGGTGCTGCACGCAGCGCTGCCGACGGTCGGCGCCGACTGCCGGCCGGCCGTCATCGCAGCGCTCGGCGAATTGGGCGATCCGGCGTCGGTGACGGAACTGCTGAAGGACGCCCGCAGCCCCGACCCGGCCGTGCGGCTGCTCGCGCTGCACGCCCTCGCCCGCAGCGGCGACCCGCAGGCGACGGACGTGCTTCGGCGGGCAGCCGAGACGGATTCGTGGTACGAGCGGTCGCAGGCCACCGACGCCCTGCTCGTCTACGCAGACCGGCTGNNGACCTTGTCGCCGGGCTGGAAGACGAAAACACGCAGGTGCGGGCGGCGGCGGCCAACGCAGCCGCCGCGCTGCCCGGGCCGCAGGCGACCGCCGCCCTGCTCGGGACGTTGGCGCAAGCGAATCCACGCGGGCGCGCGGGAATCCTGGACGTGCTGGCGCGCCGAAACGACACGTCGGCCTTCGCCACCGCCGCGAGCGCGCTGCAGGACCCCGATCACGACGTACGCTTGGCGGCGATCGCCGCTGCGGCGCGGCTCGGCGGTGATGGCGCCGTCNNCACTGGACACAGAGGAGGCCGACGAGCGCCAGGCGGCGCAGGACGCGTTAGTTCGCGTGTCGGGACCGCAGGCCACGCAGATGATCGCGGATGCGGTCGCCGGTGCGACGCCGCAGGCCCGCGCCCTGCTGCTGGACGTGCTGGCCGCGCGGCCGCGCGCCGGCGATTTGGCGGCCATCTTCGCGGCCGCACAGGACGGGAATGCGGCGGTCCGTGCCGCGGCCCTGCGGGCTCTGGCGGCGCTCGGCGACGAACCGGCGCTCGCCCGCGTGTTGGAGTTGCTCGTCGCGGCCGAGACCGAAGAGGACCGCACGGCCGCCGCACAAGCCGTGGCTGCCATCGGCCGGCGGTTCGCCAACCGTGAGCGGGCGACGGCGCAGGTCATTAATGCAACGGAAGGCCGATCCGTGCCCGTACGCGCCGCGTTGCTGCACGCGCTCGGGCAGCTCGGAGGACACTGGGCGCTCGAAGCGGTCCGTGCCGCGCTGGAAAGCAACGACCCGACGCTCCGCGAGGCCGGCGTGCGGGCCTGGTCGGAATGGCCGGACGCCGATCCCGCACCCGCTGTGCTCAACTTCGCCCGCCAGACCGACGATCCCCGGCTGCAAGTGCTGGCCGTGCGGGCGTACATCCGGATGATCGGATTGATGAAGGACAAGCCGCCGGCCGAGCGGCTGGAGCTGTACGCCACGGCCCTGCAAGCGGCCCGTCGGCCCGAAGAAAAGAAGCTCGTATTGGCCCAACTCGGCCAAATCAAGGAGCTCGACAGCCTCCAGCGGCTCGAACCGTACGTCGGCGACGAGGCGCTCGGGGCGGAAGCCGTCGCGGCGTCGCTCAGCATCGTCGAGGCGCTGCTTACGGCGCACGCGAAAGACCTGCGGCCGCCGCTGGAGAAACTCCTCGCCGCGGCGCCGACCCCCGAGCTTCGCGGCCGGGCGGAGGCGGCGCTGAAGCGGCTGGAGCAGTACGAAGGGTACATCACCGACTGGTGGGTCGCCGGTCCGTACGTGGACCGGGACAAGCCGGGACGCGAGCTTATGGACCAGGCGTTCCCGCCGGAGGAACCGGACGCCACCGGGGTCCAATGGCGAAAACAGCCGGTGGGGCAAGGCGCGGAAGCCCTCTGGACGATTGATCTGCACGCCACGATGCGCGGCGACAACCGTGCGGGCTACCTGTTCACGCGCGTGTACAGCCCGCAGGCTCAGCAGGCCCGGCTCGAGGTCGGCAGCGACGACGGAATCAAGGTGTGGCTGAACGGCAAGGTCGTCCACACGAACAACGCCCTCCGCGGCCTGGTGCCCGGCGACGACAAAGTGCCGGTGAGCCTGCGCGAGGGCTGGAACACGCTGTTATTGAAAGTGACCAACGACAGCGGCGCGTGGGCGGCGTGCGCCCGCTTCCGCTCGCCCGACGGCGGCAGCCTCCCCGGCGTGTACGCCGAGGCCGGCGAGAAACCGTAGCTTTGCCTTCGAGGTGCTACACGTAGTGACCACGGCGCTCGACCGTTGCGCGAGGCATCGCACCGCATGAGCCCCCAGCAGGAGATTGGTCGCATGGTGAAGTTCGTCCGTTCGGCGGGTTCGGCTATCTGCAACCACACACCGCGACCATCATCCTGGCACAACCAGCATGAACTCCCGCCATCGCACTCCCCGCTGTGGCTCGCGGGCCTGTTCGCCCTGGCGCTCGGCGGCGGCTGTGCGTCGGCGCCGCGCTTCCCAACCGCGCTGCACGTGGACCGGCTAGGAGACGAGACGGTGCTCACATTCGACACGGACGGCGACAAGCACGGGGACTATTGGCAGTACGCCGGCCCGGACGGGCGCAAGCACGCCCTGGCCTACGCCGACCATGCTGGTGGCGGCCCCGGCGCGCGAATCGAGCTGGACGAAATCAACGCCGCCGACTGCCCGCACCTCCTCATCGCGCTGGACGGCGTACCGTTCGAGTTGGTCGACCAGCTCTATCGCGCGGGCCGCTTCCGCCTCTTCTATCCGCCCGCCCGCGTGATCTGCGGCTACCCCGCGATGACCGACCTCGCACTAAACGATCTGTTCGACGCCGGCCACTCGCTCGGCTTCCAGGCCATGCACTACGACCGGTCGGCCAACCACGTCACGAACGGCAGCACGTCCTACCTTAGTGCCAGCAACTCGCCGTGGGTCAGCAAGCTGAGCTACCGTTGCTCCTTCTGGTGGGACGTGCTCGTGTACCTCAACCCGCAGCCCGTCTTCAACCACGAGATGAGCGACATCCACAAGCAGTTCGCCCGGATCGACGCCGGCCACGCGTACGCCTACTCCGTGGGGACGGCCGGCCTCGGCACGCGCGGCGGCCGGGACGCGATCCTCACGTACCTGCGTGCGGTCGACGACCTCTGCGAACGCCTCGTCTTCGAGCGCCGCGGCCGCGTGAAGATCACGCTCACCGCCGACCACGGGCACAACCTCGTGGAAAACAAGCTGGTGTCCTTCGACGACTTGCTCAAGCGGGCGGGCTATCGGCCGGCCAGCACCCTGCGCGGCCCGCGCGACGTGGTCACAATCGCGTACGGCCTCGTCACGTACGCCGAGTTCTTCACGCGCGATGCGGCCGGCGTGGCCCGGTGCCTGCTCGGGCACGACGACGTGGAGTTCGTCTGCTACCCGGATGGCGACGCGGTCATCGTCGCCGACCGCGACGGTTGCGCGCGCATCACCCGCGGCGCGGCCGGATTCCGCTACGACGCCAGCGCCGGCGACCCGCTGCGCCTGACGCCGATCCTGGAGCCGCTTCGCCGCGACGGAAAAGTGTCCGCGGACGGCGAAATCGACTCAGCCGCGCTGTTCCAGGCCACTCTCGACCACTACTACCCCGATCCGCTCGTCCGCCTCTGGGGCGCATTCCACGGGGAGGTCGAGAACACGCCCGACGTGATCGCGAACCTGCGCGACGGCGCCTGCCACGGCTCGCACTTCTTCACCGCGATGGTCGGAAAGGTCGCCAGCACCCACGGCTCGCTGAACCGCATGAACTCGACCACCTTCGCGCTGACCATGCTCGGCGAGCTGCCGCCCGCAATGCGCTCCGCCGAGGTGCTCCCCGCCCTCGAACGCCGACGCGAAGCCGGCAGCCTCCCTACAGGTACGGGTAGTCCGGCGGAAACGAGATGATCTCGACGTGCTGGCCGCCGGGGGCTTCGAGATAGAAGCTGCGCGTCCGGTCGCGGTGCGGGTGGATTGTCGCGCCGTAGCGTTGCGCCAGCCGCTCCAGATCCTCGTCGCTGACCCGCCAGGCGAGATGGCCAGGATGCTGATCGCGCAGCACGAACGCCAGCCGCACCCCCGCGGCCTCCACGAAGGCCCAGGTCGCGTCCTGGTAGAGCACGCGGGCGCCGGGAATCATGCGGAGGTACCACGCCACCGCCGCACCGATGTCCGGCACCTGCTGGGCCACGTGATCGAAGCGCAACTGTGCAGTCTCGGTCTCTGCGTTCATGGTTACGTTCCTTCGGCCCGCGGCCAAGCCCGACCAGTCTCCACAGGGCTGCGCCGCAATGAGCGTGCACAATCGTGCGCCGCTCCTATAGGATGGTAGCATGAGTTCGATCCGGCTCCAGGGCGTGATGAAGCAGTTCGGCGGACAGGTGGTGCTCGCCGACGTCTCGCTCGATCTGCACACCGGCCAGATCGCCGCCCTCGTCGGCCCGAACGGCGTGGGCAAGACGACGCTGTTTCGCCTGATCGCCGGGGAGCTCACCCCGGACATCGGCACCGTCACGACCTCCCGGGGGCTCGCGGTCGGCTACCTGCCACAGGAGCCGGATCTCGCCGCGGACACCACGCTGCGGGCGGCGGTCGCGGCGACCTTCGCTGACCTGGCGGCGCTCGAAGAGAAGCTCCAGACGCTCTCGCAACAAATCGCCGCGGAGCACCAGGGGCCGCGGCTGCACGAGTTGATGAGCCAGTACGACCGGCTCAGCGCGCGGTTCGAGACCGCCGGCGGCTACACGTTCGAGCAGCGCCTGTCCGAAGTGCTCGGCGGGCTCGGCTTCACACCGGCGGACTACGATTTGCCCGTGACCGCGCTCTCCGGCGGGCAAAAATGCCGGGCGGCGCTGGCCAAGCTGCTGCTCCAGGAGCGCCAATTCCTGCTGCTCGACGAGCCGACNNCACGACCGCTACCTGCTCGACCGCGTCGCGCAACGCACGATCGAGCTGACCGCCGGGCCGGCGGGTGGCCGCGTGCAGTCGTACTCGGGCAACTACAGCGACTACGTCCGCACGCGCGAGCTGCACGCGCTGACGCAGCAGCGCCAGCACGACCAGGACCGCGCGTTCATCGAAAAAGAACGCGACTTCATCGCCCGCCACATGGCCGGACAACGCTCGCGACAGGCCCAGGGCCGCCAGAAACGGCTCGAACGTCAGCTCGCCGCCGGCGAGTTCGTGCTCGACCAGCCCCGCCAGCGGCGAACCGTCAAAATGGAATTCGCCGCCCTCGCCCGCACGCCGCGCGGCAACCAGGCCATCGTGCGGACCGACGGGCTCGGCAAGCAGTACGGCGACAAGGTGCTCTTCCGCGACCTGGCGCTGGAAGTGTGGGGCGGCCAGCGGCTCGGGATCACCGGCCCCAACGGAACCGGCAAGACGACGCTGCTGAGGATCATCCTAGGGCAGGTCGCGCCGGAGGCCGGCGCGGCGAAGCTCGCGGCCACGGCGCGCGTCGGGTACTTCGCCCAGGAACCCGACGGCCTGGACCCGGACAAAACGATCGTGCAGGAAATCTGCGCGGTCCGCGGCGACTTCCTCGAACGCGACGCCCGCCACTACGCCGCCCGCTTCCTGTTCACCGGCGAGGACGTGTTCAAGCGGGTCGGGCAGCTCTCCGGCGGCGAGCNNTCCTCGACGAGCCGACGAACCACCTGGACATTATCTCACGCGAGGCCCTCGAACAGGCCTTGGCCGACTTCCCGGGGACGGTCATCGCCGTAAGCCACGACCGCTATTTCCTCGACCGGGTCGCGGAGAAACTGTTGGTCATTCGGCCGGAGGCGCACCAGTTCTATCACGGGAATTACTCGTACTACATCGCGAAAGTCGAGGAAGCGCAGGCCGCCGAAGCCGCCGCCGCCCAGGCCGCCGCGGTGGCCGCCCGGCACAAGCAGCGCAAGACCGCCGGCGGCAGGTCGCGCGGCGGCGCCAAGACCACCAGCGCTCGCTCCCCGTTCGCGAGGATGCCGCTCGAAGAGCTTGAGGCGTACATCACCGCCCGCGAGGAGCGGCTCGAAGTCCTGCACGAGCGGTTCGGCGATCCGGCCGTCTACCGGGACCCCGCCGCGATCACGCAACTCAAGGCCGATTTCGACGTGTTAAAGGCCGAGCTGACCGCCGCCGAGCAGGCGTGGCAGGAGCGTGCGGAGGAGGCATAGCGCGGGCCTTGCCTGTGCCAGCGCTACTGGCCGAAGCAGTAGACCACGCCATCCTCGGTGCCGATGACGAGACAACCTTCGCCGACCGCTGGCGAGGCGGAAATCGCACCGCCAGCAGTGAACCGCCACAGCTCCTTGCCGGTCGCGAGATCGACGACGTACAGGTTTCCGTCGGCCGAGCCGAAGAAGGCGCGCTCGCCGACGACCACCGGCGACGAATCCACGCGGCCCTTCGTCGCGAACTCCCAGCGCTGCCGGCCCGTGCCGGGATCGAACGCCCGCACGTGCTTGTCGCGCCCGCCGATGACCACGAAACCGTCCGTCACCGCAGCCGACGACAGAAACGGGAACCCGTGGTCCTTGTCTTCAAACTGCCACAACATGCGCCCGGCCTGCCAGTCAATCGCGATCACCTGGTTGCCATAGCAGCCGAGGTACACCCGCGTGCCGCCCACCGCGGCCGCCGAACCGCTGACGGAGCCCAGCGGCACTTTGCGCACCGGCGTGCCATCGGACAGGTTCACAACGTGCAGGTTGCCGTCGCACGCCGCCGCGAGCACGTATTCGCCCGCGATCGCCGGCGTACCGTGCACGCGCTCGTCGGCCCCGTATGACCACAACGGCTGACCGTCCGCAATCCGCAGGCAATACACGTGGCTGTCGTACGAGCCGAAGACGAGCCGGTCGCCGGCGTAGTTCGCGGACGAGATGATCCGGTCCTTGGCCTTGAACGACCAGCGCTCGACGCCGGTCGCCGCGTCGCACGCGTGCAGGTTGCCGACCTCGTCGCCAAAGACGACGAGCCCGGCCACAACGCTCGGCGACGACTCGATGGCGTCCGCGGATTTGTACTCCCACTTCGGCTCGCCGGTCTTCAGATCGAGGGCCAGCAGCTTGCCGCCGTCGGTGCCGACATACGCGACGCCGCCCGCAATCGCCGCGGTCGAAGAGGTGCCGTCGCCGATCTCGCGTTTCCAGCGTATGGCGAGCTTCTCGGGCAACGTGCCGCCGGCGATCCCGGTGTTCTGGGCGTTACCGCGAAACATAGTCCATTCGGGGCGGGTGGGGGCGCTGGTGGGGGCGCTCGCGGGCGCGGACGATGGCATGGAGCCGGTAGTGGCGGAGGCGGATGAGGGTTGTGACGATGGTGCCGACGTGGACCCTCCCCCGGCCTCTCCCTGCAAGGCAGGGGAGTTGGTATCCGCCGCAATCGCGTACAGCATCTTCTGCGCGACGATGTACAGCACGTCGCCGGCGACCGCCGCGGTGCCGAAGCTGCCGTTGCGCATGTCGTTGCGGGCCAGTTCTTTCAGCTCGGCACCTTGCCGCAGTACGACCAGGTCGCCGTCCGTGTTGCCGAGCAGGACCTTGCCGTCCGCGATGATGGGCGTACCCCACACGCCGGCCTGCATGTCGTAGCGCCAGCGTCGCTCGCCCGTCCGCTCATCAAAGCAATGCAGATAGCCGTCGAGATCGGCCGCATAGAGCAGCCCGTCGGCGATCGCGACGCTGGAAAGCGTGCGGCGAAACTCCTTGCCGCCGACGTGCCAGACCTTGCCCGTCTCGGTGATGTCGCCGCGCTTCGTCGCGTCGATGGCGTACAGGTGGCCGGGCCCTTTCGCAGCCTCGGGGTCATCGCCGGCGCCGAGGAAAACCTTGTCATCATGGATCACGGGGGTCGCGACGATGCTCGTTTTGGTGCCGGTGCCGCTCGACTCCCAGACAGTGTCTTTCGGGTTGAGGTCGAATTTCCACAGCAACTCCCCGGTCCGCGGCTCGAACGCGTAGCACCACCCGTCGCCACCCGGGAAAATGACCTGTGGCTGCCCCCCGATCACGCCATACGCGGGCGAGGCCCATTGGCCGCGGAGGATGTTCCGGCCAGGGTCGTTGCGTTTCCACAGGACTCTGCCGGTCTGCTTGTCGACGGCGATGAACGAGGGCGCATCCGGGGCGGGCGGCTTCTCGTGCTCCTCGTCGATGCCGTTGCCCGTGCACACATAAACGAGGTCACCGGCACCGACCGGCGAGCACGCCGCCAGAATAAACGGGTACACACCCAGTTCGCCGATCATGTCCAGAATCCACACGAAATCGGCGTCCTGCTCGCCCGTGTACTTCTCCGTGGTGAACGGCCCGTCGTTCTTGCCGTCGCGGAAGCCGTTTACGTCGGCGCAAACCAGCTCGCAGCGGTTGCTCACGTAGTAGACGCGGTCGCCGTCGACGTACGGCGTCGACGCGATCCCCTGCTCGGGCCAGTCGTTACCCCGCCCGCTCGCGAGCTTGTCGTGCGTGGCTTGCCAAAGCAGCTTGCCGCTCTGCGCGTCGAAGCACAGCACGCAGCCCTTGTCGCCCTTGATCTCCGGCCGAAACTGCCCGCCGTTGTTCGTGCCGACGAAGACCTTGCCGCCCGCGATCACCGGCCCGCCGTAGCTGCTCGTGCCCAGCGGCGCACTCCAACGGATGTTCTGCTTCGTGCTGACATCCCAGGTGTAAGGGATTCCCGTGGCGGGTGAGACCGCGTTACGGCTGGGTTGCCGGCCCCACATCGGCCAGTCGCTGGCGCCGGGCTGCGACGCGGGCGTGCCAGCGACCGCCATCGCCGTCCCCGCCCACGCCACCGCGAAAACCACGATCCGACGACCGCTCACGATTTCGTCTTCTCCGCCTGTGCCTCGTAGCGCTGCAACGTCGCGCGAATCTCGGCGGCCTCCTCGGGTCGCGCCTTATCCGCGTGTTCCGCGGCCTGCCGCGCCCACTTCACCGCCGCGTCGATGTCGCCCTTTTCGTAGTGCAGACGTGCCAGGGTATACAGGCAGAGCGGGTCTTTGGACTCCGTCAGCTCATTCGCACGCTGGGCCGCGCCGGACACGAAGCCCAGATCACGTCGCTCGATGCCGGACTCGACGAGCGTCGCCCACGCCACGCGATTCAGTGCCTGCGCATCGTCCCAAATCGTGTGCACGTAGTCGCGCCCAAACGCGTACGCCTTGTCCGGGTCGTTGAAATCGCGCAGCAGCGTCAGAAACTGAAGCTGCTTCAGATGCTGCTCCAGCTTGATCCGCGGATCGAGGTTCTTCTCCGACGACATGGTGCTACACAGCAGGAATATGTCGAGCGTGACCGTGGAGGCCCCGAAATCGCTCAGTTTCGCCGGCGGAGCCTCCAGTCCCAGGTCCGTCATCTTCGCCTCAAACGTCGCGCGTACGATGAGCAGGTCGCCGACGTTGCGGCTCATCGTGCCCCAAGTGAACGGGGCGAACAGAATTCGCAGCGGCGCCTCCAGCGGCACGGCCTTGCCCTTGACGTGCAACTCGGTCGCCGCCTTGAGCGTGTAGCTCCGCCGGCCGTTCTCGTCCTTCACGAGCTTCGCGTCGCTCACGCCCGTCAAGCGCAGCGTGATCTCCGGATACTCCGCCTGGTTCAACATCGGCGGGCCGTGGAGTTGCTCGTCGAGGCCGTCGATCCCGCAGCGGAGCGACGCGACCGGAATGCGGAGCGCACCCGCCAGAATCGGCGGCTGGTTCTCCTGCGGATCAAACGGCGCGACGAGGTACCCGACCACGCGGTTGCACACGAACGCGGTCCGCAACAGTGGCGCGTCCGATTGGCAAATCAGTTGCGTGTCCCCGCCCGGCGTGACGTGATACACCTCGCCCAGGTCGAGCTGCTCCTTGGGAACCACGAGCGCCTGGCCCCCGGCGGAGCGCGGCGGCACGTCGTCCGCCGCAATGGCCGCGGCGACCGCGAACAGCACGGTCAGAACGGCCAGCCCGCGAACTCCCGATTCGGTCCGAAGCATAAGCCTCTCCTCCCGCGCGCCGCGGCGCAACGTCACGAGTTCGCGGCCGCGCTCAGATCCAGGGCTTTCAGCGTGTGATTGTCGCGTAGGTACATCCGCGTGCCCACCAGCGTCGGCGCCGTCCAGGCCTTCTCCTCGAGCACCTTCGCCTGGGCCAGGACTTCCAGCTTCTCCGGCGTCGCCGTCGCGATCGCCAGCGTGCCTTGCTCATCGAGAATAACGAGCTTGCCGTCGGCGAGCAGCACGTTGGCCTTCGCGAACGTCCGGTCGCGCCACGCCGGCTTGCCCGTCTTCAGCTCAATCGCCATCATGAACGCGGGATCGAAGCTGCCGCCGCTGCTGGCGTACACATACTCGCCGATGCGGGCCATCGTGCCGTGGTTGACCTGCATCTTGCGGTAGTGCCACAGTTCCTCGGGGGCGTATTCGCCGTCCTTCACATTGACCTTGAGCAGCCGCGTGCCGCCGCCGTAGCCCGCAGAGAAGAAGAGGCGGTCCGGTTCAATCCACAGCGGCGTGCTCATTATGCCGAACGACTGGGTGTCGACCGTCGTATGCCACTTTGTCTTGCCGGTGGCCGGGTCGAGTCCCGCCCAGTCGCCGGCGAGGGCGACGACCAGGTGATCTTCGTCGTTGAGGCGGATGAGGATCGGCGACGCGTACCCGCCTGGGAACTTCTCGCTCTTCCACGCCAACTCGCCGCTATCCTGCTTGAACGCGGCGACGCCGGTGTCGCCGCCCCCGACGTTCAGAATCACAAGGTCCTTGTACGCGATAGGGCTGGCCCCGTACCCGCGGCGCAGGTGGCTGGCGCCCATCTCTGCCATCAAATCGTGCGACCACAGGATCTTGCCCGTCCGCTTGTCCAGACAGTGGAACAGCACCGTGCCGCCCACCGTGAAGATGCGGTCGCCGACGATCAGCGGCGTCGAGTGCGGCCCGGCGCCCATCTCCAGGTCCATCCCCTCCTTCGTCGGCGCGTCGTATTGTGTCTCCCAGACCGTCTGTCCGTCGGCCGCGCTGACCGCCAGCACCGCGTCTTTGTCGTCGCGCCGGCACATCGTATAGAGCCTGTCCCCGTCCACGAGGACCGTGGAGTGCCCCGGCCCGATCTCCCGGCTCCAGAGCTGGCGCGGCCCCTCGGGCGGCCACTTGTCCGCCAGCCCCCCGGCGTCGCACGTGAAATCGCGCCGCGGCCCGCCCCATTGGAGCCACTGACCGCCCGTCGGAGCCGGTGCGGTGCTGGTCGACGTGCTCAGTACGAAGCCGGCCAGAAGACTGACGCCGATCTGAAAGAGCATCGCATGCCGCCTGTCTCGTCATCTGCCCGAGTTGCAGACGATCCGATCGCCCGCAACCCGGCGCTGCCTCAGCAATCCTGGTCGGTGTGCTAACCCGCCGCCCGAAGCGTGTCAATTCGCACGTTTCGGCTTTGGATTCCCAATGTTGTGGAGGGGCTAGCCGCGGGCTATAGTTGGGCCCCGACGTTCGAGGCGCACCTGCAGGAGCGACTCCATGAATCGCGCGCGGTCGATTCGCCTGTCCAGGGCCCTGGTGCTCGCCGTGCCCGCCATGCTCGCGACCGGCGCGCTGTTGCTCGCCCAGGTCGCCCAGACGAAACCCACCGGACAGCCTGAAACGGACCAGGCGCCCATCGTGGCGCAGCCAGCGCCCCCGGCCGCCACTTCTCAGCCCGCCTCAACCACCGTGGAGGACGCCGGCGAGTTCGCCCCCGAGCAACGCGTGCTCAGCGGCCTCATCGGCAGCAAACACGACTTCACCGTAAGCGGACAGGTCGGCCGCAACTTGTGCCTGCCCTGCCACACGCCGCACCTGGTCTCCGCCCCGCCACCCCGACTCGACCAGCGTGCGGCGACTACGCAGCCGTTGCGGCCATACGAGGGGCTCAACGTGCAACTGACCGGGTGGTCGCTGTTGTGTCTGGGCTGCCACGACGGCGTGACGGCCCCGGACGTATACACCGCCGCCCATGCGGTCACGATCACGGGGCAGCTGGCCAACTCGCGCCTCGGCGTGCGCGGCCTCCGCAGCCACCCCGTGGGGATCCGCTACCCGCTTGCGGCCGAGGGTTACGAGCCGCTCGCGGCGGTCGAGGCGGCGGGCCTGATGCTGCCCGACGGCCGCATCCAGTGCACAACCTGCCACGACGCCCATCGCAAGAACCGGCAACCTAAGATGCTCGTGATCTCGAACGAGCACAGCCGTGTGTGCCTGACATGTCATCGCCTGTAAAGCGCATCGTCCACTCCGTGCGTCCCGATCAGAGCCCCAAGCGCCAGCGCGGGGTCTCCAGTGAACGGTCGCCTGCCCGGCCACCGGCCATTTGCGCGCCGAACTCCGCTGCTTGGCGCGCCCGCATCGCCCTGCTGACCTGTCTGCCGTGCGCGGCCTTGTTCGCGGCGGGGTGCACCCTCGCGGGGCGCGGGCCGGCGCGCGAGGCCTCCCGCTTCTACCCGCCGCCGCCGCAAACGCCGCGCGTCGTGGCGCTCGGAACCTTGCGCGGCGCCCCTCCACCGTCGCAGGCTGAGACGGACTTGGCGTTGTTCCTGTTCGGCGCGGAACCCCCGCCCGCGCTGACCATCGCGAACCCGACGGCCTTGGCCGCCGACGCCCAGGGCGCCCTGGTCTGCGACGGCGCCCTCGACACCGTCTTCGTCTGGGACGCCACGACCAACACCGTCGCCGAGGCCCGCCTCGACCCGCCGCCCGACCATCCTTGCGCCGTGGATCTCGCCCCGGACGGCACGCGGCTGATTTGCGATCGCGCCGGCGTACAACGCTACGACGCGGCCGGAAATCGGGTGCGCAGCTATGTGCTCGATCCCAACGGCTTCAAGCCCGGCAGCGCCCTGCTCGTCGGTACGCAGGTCTGGGCCACCAACCTCGCCGCGCACCGCATCGAGGTCTTCGACGCCGACACCGGTCAGCACGTCCGCTCGATCGGCGAGCGCGGGAGCGGTCCCGCGCAGTTCAGCCTGCCGCGCGCCATGGCGCGCACACCCGACGGGCAGGTCTGTGTCGTGGACATGCTGAATTGCCGCGTGCAGATCCTCGACGCCGATGGCCGCTGGCTGCGCGACATCGGCGGACGCGGCGACGTGGTCGGCTCGTTCGGGCGACCCAAGGGCATCGCGGTGGCCGACGACGGAACGATTTTCGTCACGGACGCCTTTTCGCAGCGCGTCCAGGTCTTTTCGCCCGACGGCCAACCGCTACTGGCGTTCGGCGAGCCCGGCTCGGGCCCCGGCGCGCTGCTGCTACCCAGCGGTATTGCCGTCACCGCCGTCGCGCCACGCACGGAACACGCCCTATCCGCCGGCACGGCGCCGGCGTACTACTTGCTCGTGGCCGAAGAGCTGGATCGTCCCGGCCTCCGGGTCTACGGCTGGCTGCAGGCCGGGGCCGAGACGGAACCAACCGCCGCGCCCGCCGCCGAGGCCGTGAACTGGAAGCCGCGCTTCCCGGGGTCCGCGGCGATCAACCCGCACTGGGACGCGACACGCTGCACGAAGTGCCACGAGTCGGAGGGGGACCGTCTGTTGCCGATTGCCGCGGAGAAGACCGACGCGTTGTGCATCTCCTGTCACGACGGCACCCAGGCTCCCGCCGATCCGCATCCGATCGGCCGCGACGCCCAAGCGCAACTCGTCTCCACGCCGCCCGACTTCCCCACCGTCGCCGGCGCCATCGGCTGCCTTACGTGCCACGACATCCAGCGCCACTGCCACGTCGGCGCCAAACGGCCCGCGGTCAATACCGTGCTGTTGCGCAACTACGACCCGCAGCGGCCCCTCGAATACTGTAGCAACTGCCATCGGACCGATGTGGGCGGCCGCTTCAGCCCCCACCGCCAGCGCGACGCCACCGGCAAAGTTCGCGAGGACGCCTGTCTGTTTTGCCACACACAACGGCCCGAAATCCCCGAAGACGGCCGGCGCCGCTTTGAGCCGCATCTCCGCGCCGTCTCCTCCGCGCTCTGCCTGAACTGCCATGCCCGGCACTGGGACCTTTCGCCGTTGGGGCATGTCGACCGCCCCGTCACGCCGCAGATCCGCGCCTGGATGATCGCGCACGAATCCGCCACGAGCCCGAACGCCCCCGCCCCGACTACCGGGCCAAACGAGGAGCGCGCCCCCGCCCGGCTGCCGCTCGGCGATGACCGGGTCACCTGCTATACCTGCCACAATCCCCACTACAACGGCTTGTTCCCGCCGGACAGCGAGCTGGGCACGCTGGCCTCGAATCCCGCGGAGCGCCGCAGCGCGCTGCGCGCCAACTGGATCGACCTCTGTCTGAGCTGTCACGCCAAATAGCCCCGGCGGTCCGGCGCCGGCGGCCACGAGAGCGCGCCGGTTCTCCGTAGGGGCCCCGCCAGCTTGCCGATCGGGATTCCGGCCGGTACAACCTTGGACCGATTCCGTACCTATTGGACCGGAGAACGCAATGAGCACGTCCGCTGCGTTGCAGAAGAAGATCGCCGACCGCAAGGTCGTCGTCGGTGTCATCGGTCTGGGCTACGTCGGGCTGCCGCTGGTGCGCGAGTTCTGCGGCGCGGGCATCCGCGTGTGGGGCTTCGACATCGACCAGCGCAAAGTCCGCATGCTCAGGGCCGGCCAGACGTACATCGAGCACCTGCCCGGCCGCTTCTTCCAGGACCTCATCAAGAAGGGCCGCTTCACGCCCACGGCCGACATGAACCAGCTCACCAAGCCGGACGCGATCCTCATCGCGGTCCCCACCCCGCTCGACAAGATGCGCGACCCGGACATGTCCTACATCGAACACACCACGGCGGACATCGCCAAGCGCCTGCGGCCCGGGCAGCTCATTGTGCTCGAATCGACGACCTACCCCGGCACGACGCGCGAAGTCTGCCAGCCGATGCTCGACGCCACCGGCCTCAAGCTCGACCGTGACTACTTCCTCGCGTTCTCGCCTGAGCGCGAAGACCCCGGCCGCGCCGACATGACCACCAAGCAGATCCCCAAAGTCGTCGGCGGCGTGACGGCCACCAGCGGCAAGCTGGCCGCGGCCGTGTACGCCCTGGCGCTCGACCGCGTGGTGCCCGTCTCGACCGCGGACATCGCCGAAGCGTGCAAGATCGTCGAGAACGTGTATCGCTGCGTGAACATCGCTCTGGTCAACGAGCTGAAGATGCTCTTCGACCGCATGGGTATCGACGTCTGGGAGGTCATCAACGCCGCCAAGACCAAGCCCTTCGGCTTCCAGGCCTTTTACCCCGGGCCCGGCCTCGGCGGACACTGCATTCCGATCGACCCGTTCTACCTCTCGTGGAAGGCCCGCGAGTTCAACACGACCACCCGTTTCATCGAGCTGGCCGGCGAAATCAACACGCACATGCCCGAGTACGTCGTCGGCCGCGTGATGGAAGCCCTCAACGAGCGCGGCAAATCGCTGAAGGGTTCGAGCGTGCTGGTGCTCGGGCTGGCGTACAAGAAGGACGTGGACGACGTGCGCGAGTCGCCGTCCGTGACGCTGATCGAGCTGCTTCAGAAACATGGCGCCAAGGTCAGCTACCATGACCCCCACATCCCCACCGCCAAGCCGATGCGCGAGCACAACATCACCAACCTGAAGAGCGTGCCGCTGACGGCGGCCAACCTGCGGAAGTGCGACTGCGTGCTGATCGCCACCGACCATAGCACCGTGGACTACGACCTGGTCTGCCGCCACGCCCCCCTCGTCGTCGACACGCGGAACGCGACGGGCCGCAAACGCCGCCCAGCCGGCCGCGTCGTGAAGGCCTAGCGCAGATCGCATTCGATCACCGGGCGCCGACCCGGCGGCGCTACGCCCCCGGCGACCGGTACAGCGCCACATACAGCGGACACCGCTCGATCAACTCCGCGTGCGTGCCGACGTCGACGATTCGCCCCGCGTCCATCACGACGATCCGCTCGGCCATGTCCATCACCGTGTGCCGGTGCGCGATCAGGAACGTCGTCTTGCCCTGCCGCAACTCGTTCAGCGCGGCGTGGATCTTCCGCTCGCTGTCCGCATCGATTTCGCTCGTCGCCTCATCAAAAACGACGATCGACGCCGGCTTCAGAAACGCCCGCGCGATCGCGATCCGCTGCCGCTGCCCGCCCGAGACCGACGCCCCAAACTCGGCCAACGTCGTCTCGTATTGCTGCGGCCACTGCTCGATGAACTCCGCCGCGTACGCCCGCTGCGCCGCCCGTTTGATGTCATCCAACGTCGCGTCCGGGTTGCCGTAGGCGATGTTCTCGATCACCGACCGCGCGAAAATCACCGGCCGTTGCGTCACGACCGCGATTTGCAGCCGGAGCTGCCGCAGGCTGAGTTCCCGCACGTCAACGCCGTCGATCGTCACCCGTCCCGCCTGCGGCTCGATCAAACGCGGCAGCAGCTTGACCAGCGTGGACTTGCCGCTGCCGTTCGGCCCGACGATCGCCAGGCACTCGCCCGGCCGCACCTCCAGCGACACGTCGCACAACGCCGCCGGCTCTTGCGTCGGCGTGTAACGAAACGTGATCTGCTCGAAGCGCACCGGCCGCGCCGTGCAACCCACCAGCGCCTTTGCGTCGGGCCGCGACATCTCCTCCGGCTGATCGAGGAAATCCCACACCCGCGTTGACGCCGCCCCGGCCCGCTGCACCATGTTGTAGACGTTCGCCACCTTGCGAACCGGATCGAGCAGGGCCGCCAGCAGCGCCACCATCGTCATGAAGTGGGCCGCCGTGATCTCCCCGTGGAACGTTCGCGACGCCAGCCACACAATGCCCGCGCACGTGACCAGAATGCCGATCACCTCGATCAACGGCGAGCTGAACGCCTCGATCCACGCCAGCTTGAGCATCTGCTTGAGCATCCGGCGTTCGATACCCCACATGCGCCGGCGTTCGTAGCCCTCCTTGCCGTGGCCCTTTACGACCTCGATGCCCTGCAAGGTCTCTTCGAGTCCGCTGAGCATCGCGCCGTAGCCCTGGAGGATTCGCACGGTCGCCTTGCGGACCTTGCGGCCGAAGAACCACAGCAAGCCGACCGCGACGGGGGCGATCGCGAGCACAACCAGCGTCAGCCGGGCGTCCAGGCACAGCGCCACGATGAAGACGCAGATCGCCTTCAGCGGCTCGCGGGCCACCTTGCCGAACAGCGTCGTCACCCCCAGGAAAACCTCCCGCACGTCGGACATGAACTGGTTGACGCGGTTCGACACGTCTCCTGACAGCTCGGTCATCGGCACCCGCAGCGCCTTGCGGTACATCTTCCGCCGCAGGTCCATCATCATCCGGTTCGACGCGTTGAGAATGAGGTACTGCGACATGCAGCGGAACACGTTGCCGATGATGTTCACGCCCACCAGTACGCCCAGCAGGACCAGCAGGTCCCTCATGCGGTCGGCGGGCGTCGGCTGGTCCGCCGCCGGGAAGTAGGTCGCGGCCCAGCGCAGAAAACCCGCGTACCCCACGCGCAGCGACGCCATCGTGCCCACGGCTTCCCCCGCCTTCTCCACGTTCCGCGCGGCGGCGTCGATCATCGCCGCGTGCAGGCTCTGTTCCTTCACCACCACCTGCAAGACCGGGTACAGGCCGGCCAGGCTCGCCGCGTACGTCAACGCCACCCCCAGCCCCAGCACCATCCCCCAGATCATGTTCCGGCGGTGCGGCCGGACCAGCGTCAGCGTCCGCCAGAACGCCCGGCGGGACTCGCGTTTGCCCGGCTTGGGCTGCGTCCGCTGGGCCAGCAGGCCCTGTGGCGTCGAGGAAACCGCCGCGCTATCGCTCATCGTGCGCCTGTCCCGGTGCCGAGGTTCGCCGGCCAGCCTCACACGCGCGGGGCGCCGGCGCGGCAACCATAATCGCTAGCGCACGGGCCGGCAACGAGCGGGCCCCGCCCTGCCTGGTGCGCGAGTCCCTTCTCGCCCCCCGACCCGCGTGCCTCTCTGCCCACTGCGCGCCCTTGGGCCCTGGCGTGCGCCGCTGCCCACGGGCACGTCGTCCCAATCAGCGTCACGAACGGGTCGGTGTCGGCGAAGGTGACGCGGCCTCGGGAACCGGTTGTACTCGCCGCCAACGATCCTCAGCCGGCTACCACGGCACTATCGCCGCGCCGCGGCCGGAGGTGTCCCCGAGCGTGTTCATGCGGCGCGCCTCTGGTTGCGACCCTGTATGATTCTACCGCGCGCATGACGCCGCTGGAGCTTGTCGTCCGTCTGCGCGCTCGCACGCCGCCATCACGAATCCGTCGAGGCCGCTTCCCCGCGAACGGTTCGGTAGACCCTCGGCATCTTGAAACAGCGCCCGTCACCCCGCGCGAGTGACGACACTCGTGCGTGTCAACAAGCTATCAGTCGTCCGTTCATGACACGCCTCCGCCAAGAGCGCGGCGCGCCGCAACGGATCAACCGCGCGCGGTGATGTCACGGTCCTCAAGTTCCGTCGTTGCGACCACGGTCGAATCCGAACAGGACTTGGAAATCCGCGAAGTCGTCCAAGTCCACGTCGTTGTCCTGGTGCAGGTCGGCGCGTTCGAAGATCATTGGATCGCACCCCGGCGGATCGGCGACGTCGGGGCCGCCCATGCACCCGCTGAACAGCAGGAAATCCGCCAGATCGACCATTCCGTCAACGGTCAGGTCGCCGGGGGTCGTACGAGGTCCGCCATAGCAAATGTACACCTCGCCGGCCTCCGTCGCGCGGTCCGGGCTGGCGAGCATGGCGCTGATCGCGAAGTCGTCAAACCCATCGCCATCGATATCGCCGAGTGCAGCCACGCCGCGTGAGTTCGCCCTTGTCCAGCCACCAGACGGGTCTGTGTTGAAGACGGTTGTCTCTCCTCCGCCAACGTAGTCGTTCGTGTTTCGGCCGATGAACATGGCCCCGGGCAAGGTGCCCGCGGCGATGTCGGAAAGATCAAGCTCCCCGCTTAAACTGGGTGAGCCGTATACCAGGTACACCTTGCCGCGCCCATTCGCAGCATCCGGGGCTGCAATCAGAACGTCGTCGAAGCCATCACCATCTACGTCGCCGGCTCCGGCCACGTTGGCTCCGGCACGGTCACCTGGTTCCTCGCCCAATATGTGGATAGCGCGTCCCGCCGCGACGATCTCGGCCACCGTCCACCCACCGGCTGGACTCTCCAGTGTCGGGGAGCCGAACACAACGATCGCTTCTCCGCGTCCGCCCGCGCCATATTCGCTCCCGATGATGACGTCGGCGATGCCGTCGCCGTTGAAGTCGCCTGCGGCGTCGAAGGCGCGCCCCAGTGGCTCCGCGGGCGTAGTGCCCTGGATCAAGACCCCGTTGAGCCGGCTTGGGTCTGCATGACTCAGTGCCAAGCGCTCGAGGAGGTAATCCCCATCGAGCCCCAAGGGCCTACCATAAACGATGAACACTGAACCAACGACTGGCCCAACGAAGGCGCCGCTGGAATCGGCATCCCGGACGTCCTGCGAGCCAACGGCAAAGTCCCCGACGCCGTCCGCGTCCACGTCGCCGAGTGCGCGTACGAACGCGATCCTCGCTCCTTCGTGCGGTCCGACCACTTGTGGAACGTGGGCGACGTAAAATCCGGCGGTGGCGAGGGGATAGGGCCGGTATGACAGCACGTCGTCGGCCGGCGCAACGTAGCCTGAGTCATACGCCGGCGTGCAGGGCCCGGCCGGGATCACGAACTCCTGCTGCGCCGGGTTTCCACGGAGGGAGCCGACTGTCTTAATGATGTACTGGTGGGGGACCGGCATGGTGTAATCGGTCCGCTCAGGAAGCTCGCTGTCTGGATGCGGCCAGGCCTGATTCGGCTCAATCCAAAGCTGTGTCAGTGTGACCGAGCTGTTGTACCATCTCGCGTTCGTGCGATACTGGTACACGACACCTGCTTCGGGACGGTCCTCTGGCAGAGTCGGGATGTCCTCCCGGCGCGCAGTCCTCTGCGGCGCGGCCAGGTAGAGCCACGCTTTGTCCGCGCTGACCGTGGCGCCGAGATGGTCATCGACCGACTGTCCCAGGACCCGCGCACCGACGGGGGCATAGATCGGCGGCGTGACCGCGGGACCGTAAAAGCCCGTCCAAGCGCACGTCGCGAGCTCCGGGTCAGTGGCCCAAGCTCCAAGACACGTCAGACTTGTACCGGGTAAGGGCTGTGCACACTCGGACTCTTCGACCCAGGCATACCACCGGTGCAACACAAGACAGTCGGAATACGCGTCCACAACAGCATCCCCGGCGGCTGCCCGCGCCGGCGCGAAGGCGATCGGATTTGATAAGGGCGGGTCGGCTGGGCTGTCCGTCCATGGCATGCAGAAGCCGCCCGGCCCTGCCCCGGAAAAGACGGTGTCCCATACGACCCACCAGCGTTCGAGTTCGCGGGCTGCGGGCATCGCCTCGTACGCGTTGACCGACATGTCCGGCTCGACGTTGCGTACGTACTTGGTCAGCGTCGGCAATGTCATCGTGTCAAACAGTTGTCCAACCTCGTGCAGATCGAGGACACGGTCTCCCCGACGGTTTAGTCGCGCGGCGTCAAGAAGCATGGCATTGTGGCTGGACACAATCACGACCCCACCACGGACGAATTGGGCCGTGTTCGCCGTCCATTGCCCGGTCCCATAATTGATCGCGTCATACTCCAGGTTGCCCATTCCAGGCAGGTCGGCTTCGAGGGCGAGATCCTGATATGCGACCCCCTGGACAAGATGAGGGGCTTTCAGACTGAGTGACTCCGCGCGCGGGAACCCGAACACAATCTCCGGTCGGTCGTCACCATCCAGGTCGGGCACGCACGCGACATCGGCCAGACCTTGGGTCCACGTAGTGTTCATCGGCATCCGCATGCCCGGGAAGACGAGGCCCTGCAGCGTCTCCTGGCCAACTTCCCGCAGCGAATGCACGCCGTGGAGACGAACGCGAGGGTTCTCCGGAGTATTGTTCCCGCCGCTGCCATAAATCAGGTATGCCTCACCAAAACCCACGCCCTGAGGGTTGACAGATACCGGCTTCCCGAATCGGGCCCCGATGACGAGTTCGTCGTCACCATCTCCATCCACATCCGGCACACGCGTGAGCACGCTGCCCGCCAGATCGTGGGCATGCCGCCCGCACAGGACCGCGCCGCGGCTGCTGTCGTCGAGCAGATCCAACTCGAACGGCCCAAGCCAGCCGCCCAAAGTCTCGGCACCCACCTGCAGCCAAGCCCTTCGGCTGGCCGTACTTCCATACGCGTTCGTCAAGACGACATCGTAGAAGCCGCCATCAAGCACTTGGGCGTTGATCACGGTCAGGCTGTCCGTCGCAGCCCCCCCGATCGTGCTGCCATTGGGAGTCGAACCGTCCTGTAGCGGCACGCCTCCGCGGCGCCACTGAAAGACCTCAGCGTCCTCCGTGACTACCGTGAATGTCGCGGTGTCGCCTACCGCAATCCGTCGGAAGCGTGGTTGCTGTACGATGGTCGGCGCTGTTCCGAAGAAGTGGCCGCGCGCGATATCGGCCGACCCCGGCCCGCCCGCGCGTGCGACATGGCCGCCTGCGATCAGGTCACCATTATGGACCGTCAGCGCCAAGGTAATCGAGTCCGTCCCGTGCTCGAGCGGCTGCCAGCTCGTGCCGTTCCAGCGGACAATGTGGTTCGCGCTGACGCCGCCGGCGGTAGCGAAACCGCCTCCGACGACCAACGGTTCCGGCTCCGGTCCGGCGCCGTTCGGGTCCCACGTCGTCGTGGCGTACACCGGACCATTTATACCCGGCAGCCCCTGTCCCGGCAGCCATTCCGGCGCGCAATCGGCCAAGGCGATCCGGCCGGCCGCTCCCAGGGCGAGCGCCACGAGAAACAGCTTGCTCATTCGACAGGCGTGACTCACGTTCTATCCTCCTCCGGCACGTTGTGCCATCGCGATCCGGCGCACGCTGCGGCTACGAACTGTCCCGCGTGGCGGATCGAAGTGGCTCCACCCGAGATTCCCCAGATGGCCTCGCCCACCTTCCACGTTCGCCCATGGCCGATCATTGTACAGCGCCTCCCACCCCCGCGCGCCAGCAATTTTCCGCGGTGCGCGAAGGGGTGTGAGTAGACTCGGATGCGGCGCCCCGTTCCGCTTCCGGGGCCGAGACTTGTCGCCGGCCCCCGCGAGCTTCTCCGCCCCCGCAGAGAATAGTCACACCCTCAGGTGCGGGGTTTCCCCAGGTTGAAGAGCACGACCAGGGTCCCCAGGCCCAGCAGTACGGCCAGCGTGCACGCCAGGGAGAAGAGCAGCACGTCGTGGCTCGCCAGGGCCCGGTACAGGAACGGATAGGCCAGCAAGCCGAGCGTCGCGGACGCGGCCAGCGCGCCGCCGCTGATGAGCCACCAGCGCTGCCGTCGTCGGGCCTGCTCGACCATCGCGCCTGCCTCGCTCCTCTGCGAATCTCGGTCGCGAACAGCTTGTAAGGACGGGACGGAATCGCCGCGGCCGGCCGTACGCCGCGCCACAAGTGCCCGGGGCGCGAGCAACGCGTCCGCAACCTCTCGCCTGCGCGCGGGCCGCGGCGTGACGGCGCCAAACCGCCGCTCTCGATTTAGGACTGTGCCGCCGCTCGCATCCGGTCGTCTTTTCACTGGAAGGCGGACCTCCGGCCGATCGGCGGGCACGCGCACCGCGCCCGCCCCTGTTAGTTCGACCCTTCCGGTATTCGCAGGTTAGCACCCCGTATTCGCGGACCGCCATTACAAGGTGCGGCCGGTTTCGGAACGCAGCGCCCGGCCCGGGTCGCCTGTGCAGCGGCGGCGGGGCGCCGGCCGCGCGCACGAAACCCCTCTCGCCCCCAACCCACGCCGCCGGCCGACGCGTACAGCGCCGGCTATTCCTTGGCGAGCAGCACGTTGACGGCTTTGGCGATCACCTGGACCTTGTCGCCCTTCTTCAGCGCCAGATCGTCGAGCGATTCCAGCGTCATCACGGACGACATCGTGGCGCCGGCCGGAATCCGCACCTTGACCTGGCACATGACGCCGCCCTTCTTGATGTCCACGACCTCGCCTTCCAACTGGTTGCGTGCACCGTGTCGCATGGCAAGCCTCCTGAACGTGGTTCCCGAACCCCCGCGATTATCGCACCGCCGCCGCCGCCTCGCGAGCCCCGCGTCGCCTGCGGCACGTCGGTTTTCCAACCGCTTGGAGTATACTACGCGGCAGGGCAACGCCGGCGACGCCCCACGGATCGGCGGGCAGCCAATCGAGCCGCCCCCACAGGCGCCGCCGCGCTGTTCCTGCGAGCACGTTTGATGGACACACCTAGCAACCACGACGCACCCGCACAACGCGTCATGCGCGTCGCGATCATCGGCTCGCCGGACAAGCCGGCGGCGGCGGAGACGCTCGAGCGTCTGCAACGCTGGGTCGCGCAGCGGGCTGAGGTCGTGTTCTCCGCCATTACGCACGACAGCGACGCGGCCCTCGCCCACGAGCCCGACCTGATGACCGTCCTCGGCGGCGACGGCACGCTGATCGCCGCCGTGCATGGCCTGCGCGAGCGGCAAATCCCCATCGTCGGCATCAACCTCGGCAAGCTCGGCTACCTGGCGGATTTCACCATCGAGGAGCTGGAGCATGAAGGCGACTTCCTGTTCTCCGGGTCGCTGCCGATCACCCGCCGCGCGATGATGCAGGTCACCGTCGAGCACGCCGCGGGCCGCACGCATTGCGGCCCCGCCGTCAACGACTGCGTGCTCCTGGCCGGCCCGCCCTTCCACATGATCCAGACCACCGTCGAGGTCGATGGCGACGAGGTCGCCGTCGTCCGCGGCGACGGCCTGATCGTCGCGACGCCCTCTGGTTCGACCGCCCACAACCTTTCGGCCGGCGGCCCGATCGTCGAGCCGACCGGCGAGGCGTTCATCCTGACGCCCATCTGCCCGCACGCGCTGACCTACCGCCCGCTGGTGCTGGACGCCGGCCGCCGCATCGTAATCCGCGCCGACCAGACCAACGCCGGCACGACCGTCTCGGCCGACGGCCGCATCTCGTTGCCGCTCCAGAACGGCGAGCGTGTCATCGTCACGCGCTACGCCGCGGACTTCCTGCTCGTCCGCAACCCCCGGCATTCGGAGTGGCACGCGCTCCGCCGCAAGCTGCGCTGGGGCGAAGGCCCCAACATGCACGAATAGATACCCAGCGTTTCACGCGGCCACAAAGGTCCTTACCTGGAGCCGCGGCTTGGCGTATCCTACCGCTCGCCGCGAGCGAACCCGTCGGTCGCGGTCGCCTGCGCGCCGATGACGGGACGGTGTTCCGAAGAAGCGCGGCTGCGGGACAACGCATCCGGATGAAACCGAGACCACTCTCAAGCCCGACAGGAAGTGTGCCCGATCGTCCGCCCTCCGCAGCGGCGCTGCGCAGCCCCCCGCCGCGGACCGTGCGGCCCGCCAGCTTCTGGCGCGATGCGACGCAGGTTCTTCTGCTCTTTGCTGTGAGTGCGATCGCCCTGGCGTGGATTTTCCCGCCGCACGGGCTCTGGCCGCTCGCGTTCGTGGCCCTGGTGCCCTGGGCCGTGGCGACCTGCCGTGCCGCCCGGGCCTGGCTCGTGCATTGGTTGAGCTTCTTCGTCGGTTGGGCGTTCTTCCTCTGGTGCCTGCGCTGGCTGATGCCCGTCACCGGCCTGGGCTACGCCGCGCTCGCCCTCTACCTCGCCCTGTACTGGACCCTGGCGGCCTGGGCCATCCGCACCGCCCGGCGGCACGGAATCTCACCGATCTGGAGCCTTCCCGTCACCTGGGTCGCGTGCGAATACCTGCGCGCGACCGTCATGACCGGCTTCCCCTGGCTCTTCATCGGCCACGGCCTCTACGCACAGCTCCCGCTGATCCAGATCAGTGACATCACCGGCGCCTACGGCGTGACGTTCCTGGCGGCGTTGGTGAACGGCGTCCTCGTGGAGCTGACCCTCCGCCGCTGGCCGGCGCCGGGCGCGCGGCGCTCCGCGCGGCAGCTCCAGGTGGGCCTCGTCGTGACCGCCGTGCTGCTGGCCGGCACGCTGGCTTACGGCATCTTTCGACTGAGGCAGATCGATTTCGAGCAGAACACCGCCCTGCGCGGGCCGCGCGTGGCGGTGATCCAGGATGACTTCCCGCTGGTCTCCACGCCGCCCTATGGCGCGCACCCCTACGTCATCCTGGCGTCATACCTGGCGTTGGGGGCGCAGGCGGCGCAGGAGCAGCCCGACCTGGTCGTCTTTCCCGAAACCGTGTGGGGCGCCATCCAGAACCTCGGATTCATCGCGGTCGAGCGGGCCGCGGTTGACAGCGCCCACGCGGACATGTGGGCCTGGGGCAAGCTCTGCGACGACGCGGTGTCGGCCTTCGCCCGCGGCGACTACGCCAGAGTGAACGAGATCATCGGCCGCTTGGAGCGCGACCTGCGGTCACCCGCCGCCGACGGGTTGCCGCGTCTGCCCGCGGCCGGCCCGCCGGTGGCCGTCCTCGTCGGGTCCGTGGCCATCGACCAGTTCCCGGAAGCGACGTACCCGAAGGTCAAGCGGTACAACGCCGTCCTCGTCTACGATCGCGACGGACGCCAACGCCGCGAGCGCTATGACAAGCGGCACCTCGTCCCGTTCGGCGAGTTGGTGCCGTTCCGTCAGGCGCGCTTCCTGGGGCTCGATCTGCACTGGCTGTACCGGGGGCTGAACAAGCTCAGCCCCTTCAGCGACCACGGCCGCATCGAGTATTCGCTCACGCCCGGCCGCGAGTACACCGTCTTCGAGATGCCCGCCGCTAGCCGCACCTACAACTTCGGAACCCCCATCTGCTACGAAGACACCACGCCCTACGTCATTCGCGGCTTCACCTGGGACGGTCCGCGGCGACGCGTCGACTTTCTCGTCAACATTAGCAATGATGGCTGGTTCCAGCACAGCTACGAGTTGCCGCAGCACCTCGCCATCTGCGCCTTTCGCGCCGTCGAGAACCGCGTGGGCATCGCGCGCGCCGTCAACACCGGCGGCAGCGCCTTCATCGACCCCAACGGCCGCATCTACTCTCAGGTCCGAACCGCCGACGGCCGCGCGTTCGGCCCCGGCGTCGTGGGCTACGACGTGCAGCCGGTCTTCCTCGACACGCGCTCCAGTCTGTACGGCCGCTTCGGGGACTGGTTCGCCCGGACAAACCTCGTGCTGGCGGCCCTGTTGTGGCTCGGCGCCATCTTCGAGCGCTGGGTGCTCGCCACGAAACACAAGCTCGAGGCCCTGTTCGGAAAGGGGCCCCGATGAGCATTCCCGCGTTCCGCAGCGCTGGGCGAGTGGCCGCGGGTGGCACTTGCCGCGGCAAACGAGCCCTAGCGCTGCTGTCGCTGGCGGGGCTGCTGTGCGCCGGATGTGCGGACAATCTGCCGGCCGTGACGGTCACCCCCACGCAGAAACTGGAGCTACAGCGCCGTTCGGTCGATCTGCTGCTGCGCGCCGCAACGAGCGAGGCCGACGACGTCTCGTGCAACGCAATCGACGCGCTCGTCAAAGTCGCTCCACGCGACGGCCTGCCGGCCTTCCGGCAGGCGGTGCGCTCCGACTCGCCGCTCGTCCGCTTCGCAGGCTATGCGGCCCTCGGCGAGATCCGCGACTGCGACTCCCGGGCGCTCTTCGTCGCCGGCATCAAAGACGCCAGCCCCCACGTTCGGCTCGCCGCCGCGTTCGCCGCCTGCCGCTGCGGCCAGAGCGGCTACGCCCGCCTCCTCGTCCACGCCCTGACCAGCGCGCGGGAGGATACGGTGCGGCGGGACGCCGCGTTCCTGCTGGGACGGCTGGGCGAGCCGCGGGCCGAGAAGCACCTGCGGGCGGCGTTGCGTGTCGCGCCCAACGAGAAGAGTCGCCCGGTGCTGCTCACCATCTACGGGGCGCTGGCGACGCTGGGCCAGGAGGACGCGGTGCGGGAGTTGGTGCGCTACGCCCAGGGCGATCTGGAGACGCGCACGCACGCGCTGCTGCTTTTGGCGGACCTCGGCGTCCCCGAAACCAAGGACGCGCTGCGCTATCGCTTCCTGACGAACAACGAGGACTACGTCGAGCCGCGGCTGCTCGCGGCCCGCGGGCTCGGCAAGCTCGGCTTCCGTGACGGCTTCGACCTGGCGATGAAGATGCTGAAGTTCACCGACCCGAACCCCAACCCCGACCCGGACAACCCGAGCCGGACCTTCCCCGTCCGCTCGATGGCCGTACACGCCCTGGCCGAGATCGGCGACCCGCGTGCGCTCGCTGCGTTGCGCGAGCTGGCCGCGTCGCAAGACGAGCCGCGCCTGCAAGTCGCCGCCGCGTACGCGATCTGCCGGATTCTCGCCCACTGATCCGAAGGCCATCGCGATGACATGGCGGTGGCGAGGTCGCCAAGGATGCCAAGGGGTTGGCATAGTTCCGGATAAAAAGGCCGCTGGCGGGGCGGAAAGCCCGAGGATGCCAAGTGTGCCAAGTGTGTGCCCCCCCCTTGGCACACTTGATTATCCGGACGTGCGGCAAGGCCACCGCCAAGACGCCGAGAGCGCCAAGGACGCGGAGGAAGCGAGTTGGTCAAAAGCGGATTCATAGAAACGCCATCAGCTATCAGCGGTCAGCTCTCAGCCGGAACGTCGCACTCGCGTGCGGGGCTCCGAGCGGAGCGCGGACCGGGCGCGGCGGACCTAGATAGTATAGATCGGGAATGGGCGGGCGGCGCGGGAAAGCGGGCGGATGTCAGATTCTGGCGGAAGCTGCGCGATTCCGGCGGAAGAATGCAACCGCAGAGGCGCAGAGAAGCAGAGAAAACGCAGAGT
>PMMM01000236.1 GCA_003162245.1 Phycisphaerales bacterium | reverse complement strand
CGGCTACCGCTACCTCCAGCCGCCGCCGCGCCAAAAGCCGGAGGCCCCGCCGTTCCTGAAACCCGAAGAACCCGTTGACTCCAGTGGGAGAGAATCATGAAACGCGCGTCGCTCTGGCTCGCCGCCAGCCTCGCTCTCGTCACCCTCTGCCCCGCTCCGGCCCAAACGGAGAAAAAGACCGAGGTCGATCCGGCGGAATGGGTCCCCGCGGACGCCGTCGTCTACCTGGGGATCACCGACGTGGCCCGGACCTGGGCGGACTTCCAGAAGACCGCCGGCTACAAGCTCATGGAGGACGAGACCGTCGCCGACGCCGTCCCGGGCTTCAGCCTGTTCGGCCCCGCCATCAAGAAGTTGCAGGAGCGCGTCGCCAAGACCCTCGACGTGCAGCCCGCGCAGTTGAAGAACCCCTTCGCCGGCCCCTTCGCTTTCTATCTCACCGCCCCGCCGGGCGGGAAGTTCAAGGACCTCGAGCCCGGGCTGGTCGCCCGCGTCGGCGACACGTCCCTGCTGCAGAAGTACTACGAGACGGCCGTCACGAAGCTCAAGGAGTCCACGAAGCACAGCACCGACTCCGTCGGCTCGACCACGATCGACGTCTTCACCAAGGAGGAGTCCGAAGGCGGCAAGAAAGGCCGCGCGAAGGGCTTGGAAGGCGCGCCGCCGGGCGAGGGCGAGGACGAGACCGAGCCGTTCGGTCCCGGCGGGCTGCGGATGGGCGAGTCGTCCGAGAAAATGGCGGAGGACCTCATAAACCGCCTGCTCGCCGCCGAGAATCTGCCCCCCACGCTGGCCGCGTGCCTGAGCGAAGATCGCCTGATCGTCGCGGGCTCCGCCGAGCAGGTACGGGCCATCCTCAAGCGCGACAAGGACGCCGCGTCGCTGGCCGGGACGGACGACCACAAGGCCCTGCTCCGCCAATTAAAGCCCGTCGGCTCCGTCCACTTCCAGGTCAACCTCCCGCGCATCATCGAGTTGGCCCGGGCCGAGGCCAAAGAGGCCGACGCGAAGGACTTTTCCACCTGGCTCAAGGTGATCGGCGCCGAAGGCCTGCGCAGCGCGGTCGGGCACGTGCGGGTCGGCGCCTCGTCCTACGATTCCAAGTTCGAGCTCCTGTTTCTCATGAGCGGCGAACGCTCCGGCCTGGCGAAGATCCTGAGCATGGACAACCAGCGCGTCGCGCCCCCGGCGTTCGTGTCCGGCGACGCATGCCTGTACGTCGGCGCCAACCTGAACGCCTCCAAGCTCATCGACGACGTCGAGCGCATGGTGCGGCAGACCGACCCCGACAAGGCCGACGAGTTTCAAAAGTCGATGCAGGAGGTCACTCTGCCCAGCGGCGACAAGATCGACGTCCGCAAGGAGTTTCTCGACCACGTCACCGGCCCCCTCACCGTCGCCCTGTCCTTTACGCAGCCCCTCGGGCCGCAGTGCGCCCGGCTGCTCGTGACCCTGGGACAGCGCGATCAGAGTGCCATGACCCGCTTTCTTACCGCGTTCGCGCCCCTGTTGCAGCCGCGCGACCTCCGCGGCACACAGGTCTTTGACCTGGCCATGGCGCCCGGAATGTCTGTCGCCGCTTCCTCCGATCGCTTGCTACTGGGCAACGCCGCCGCCGTCGAAAGCGGCCTGCAACCCGCCGCCGGGCCGGCCCTGGCCGAGGCCGAGGGCTGGCGGCGGGCCGCCCGGCAGGTGCCCGAGGAGGCTTGGCTCGCCATCTACCTCGACCAGCGGGCGCTGCTCACCACCGCCCTCGAGCTGGCCAAGAACAAGGAGGAGCTCGCCGCGGGCCCCGCGGACGCCGGCGCGATGGTCTTGCAGGGCATGTTCGGCGGGCTGCTCGCCGGTGCTGACGACGCCAAGCTCAAGCAGTTCCGCAAGCTGCTGAAGTACACCGGCCGAACGATCTTTACGGTCGCCACTACGCCCGAGGGCGTGCGGGTCACCTCTGTGGACCTGCGGCCGGAAGATTAAGCCGTAGCGTCAGCCCTCTGTGGTTGACGCCCGCCGGCAACGTCGGCCCTCCGTGGCCGACGACGGCGTAGGGTGCGTCCTCGACGCACCTTCCGTCGTCGCCCGAGGACATTTGGTTGCGCCCGGCACCCGGTTACAATACTGCCGGTCGCATTGTGGAGGTCCAGACCATGTCCGCGCCGACAACATTCCGCCAGCTCGGCCGCGAGTGGCTCGTCGCGCTGCTGTCCTACGCCCTGCTCGTGGCGCCCTTCGGCTGCCAACTCCAGAACCTGTCGGACAGTTCCGGCGCCGGTGACGGTACGGACACTCAGGCCACGGGCATCTTCCTGAACACGGACGCCACCAGCCCGCTGATTGCGGCCGGGCGCGATGCCCAGGGCGACGCCTTCTTCGTGTACGGGACCCGCTCGGCGGCCGGCGGGCTGCAAGACACGCAGATCACATCCATCCTGGTGCAAACGGCCGATGGCCAGCAGTCCTTCATCACATTCGACGCCGGCCGCCCCGTCCACCTGCAAGGCCCCGACGGCAGCTACTTCCATATCAAGTACACCGAGGTCACCGAGGATCGCCTCGCGGCCACCGTAACCGTGTTCGACGCGGCGTCCAACCAAACCGCGCCGCCGGTCGACGTGAACATCGACCTGCAGCAGGTCCGCCAGAACCTCATGCAGGCCGCGCAGCAGGGGGCGCAGGCCATCCAGGCGTTGACCGGTCAGATCGCCACGGTCCCCGCCGCGCCGGCCGTCTCCACCGCGAAGTGGCAAAACCGTGCCGTCGCCGAGATCCTCCTCGCCATCGTGGCGGTGCCCCTCGCCCTCATGACGCAGTTCGCGTTCTACATCGTCGGCGAGATGATGACGGCGGTGGCCGACGCGGTGGCGGCGACGATCCAGGCGTCCGTCGAAGCCGCGATGCAGGCCGCGTTCACGCCGCTGCTGACGCTCGGCAACGTGCTGTCCCAGACCTCGTACCACGTGGAGATCACCCCGCTCTTCCACGTGTTCGTGCATCTCCCCCCAGCCCCGCTCGTGACGATCAAGTTCTAGCGCGGATTCAATAGAGGTGTCTTGCCGGGGGAGGGCGGGCTCTTTCTGAAGCCGCTCTAGTACGACAGCCCGCCGCGCAGCTCACGCTTACGCTTTTTCTCCGGCTTGGCCGCAACGGGCTCCGCTGTCGCCGCCGCAGCCGCCGGGACTTCCTCTTCCTTGGCGGCCTTGAGCGAAAGCGAGATGCGGTGCTGCGCCGGGTCCACGGATAGCACGCGGAGTTGGATCACGTCGCCGACCTTGACCACGTCGGCCACCGTGCGCACCCGCTGGCTGGAGAGTTGCGAGATGTGGATCAGCCCTTCCACGCCCTCTTCGAGCTGGACGAACGCGCCGAAATTCGTGATGCGCGTCACGGCCCCGCTCACCAGCGCGTTGGCCGTATAGCGCTCGCTGACAGTCTGCCACGGATCCTGAGCCAGCGCCTTCAGGCTCAGGCTGATCTTGCGTTTGCCCAAGTCGGCCGCGAGGATTGCGACCCGCACGCTATCGCCGGGTTTGAGCACGTCTTTGGGGTGCATGACGCGGTGCGTCCAACTGATCTCGCTGACCGGGATGAGCCCCTCGACGCCCGGTTCGATCTCGACGAACGCCCCGAAATCCATCAGCCGGGTTACGCGTCCGTCGACGGTGTCGCCGGCCTTGTATTTGCCCTCCACGAGCGTCCACGGGTCCGTGCCGAGCTGTTTCATCCCCAGCGACACACGGTCCTTGACCAGGTCGACTTTGAGGATCTTCACTTCGATCTCGTCGCCTTCCTTCAGCACGTCCGACGGGTGATTCAACCTCGCGTAGCTGATGTCGCTCACGTGCAGCAGCCCGTCGATCCCGCCCAGATCGACGAACGCCCCGAATTCCGCCAGCCGCCGGACGATCCCCTTGCGGATCTGCCCTTCGGTCAACTGGAACCGTAGTTGCTTGCGCTCCTCCTCGCGCTCGCGCTCCAGCACCCGCCGCCGGCTGAGCACCAGGTTCTTGCCCCGCCGGTCAATCTCGGTGACCTCGCTCTCCAGCCAGCGTCCGATGAAAGACCCGAAATCGTCGTGCCGCACCAGGTCGACCTGGCTCATGGGCATGAAGCCGCGCAGGCCGTGCACCCGCAATTCGAGACCGCCGATGTTGCTGCCGGTGACCCGGGCCTTGACCACGTCTCCCACCCGCAGCGTGTCCAGGTCCGCCTCAACCTGCGCCTCTTTGAGCGACAGCCGCATCAGCCCCGACTCACGATCGAATCCGTGCGGAATCAGGTCCAGCTTCTGTCCCACCGTCGGCGGCTCATCCGGCTCAAACTCGTCGAGCGGAATCACGCCTTCGCTCTTCCCGCCCACATCCACGAACACGTCGGGCCCGTGGATGCTGACGATCCGCCCGGCGATGCGGCCGCGTTCATCGGGATGAACCACGCGCGGCGTCCGAGTCGACATCCGCACCAAGTCCTCGGGCGTCAGATCGCCGACCTGATCGTCCAGTTCACGGCTCACCTGCGAGTCGTCCGGGTCGTGTGGCACCATCGACACTGTCTCACCGTTGCTGTGGGCTGGGGGACCTACTCCGAAACTACTTATCGTATTCGTTCAGACCAGCGAATACAACGACCCGCCGGATCGCGTGTTACGCACACGGCCGCCGACGGACCGCCCGGTAATCCACGCCCGCTATCATTGTACGCCACCGCCCGCCGCACACCACGTTAACTTGTTGGCAAACAGCACCTTGGACCTCGGCCGCCCGGCACATGCGCACGCCGCTCCGGCTGCCTTCGGCTCCGCTGTAGCGCGCCCGCCGAAAGCCGCTATCATGTGCGGGGCGCGCCAGCCGGCTGGCGCGCCGCGCCCACTGCTTTGGAGCACCGGCCATGCGGCGTCTATGGTCCAGCAACGCTCCCGGGCCGCTCGGATTCGCACCCGCGTTCCTGGGCATCGTGCTCATCCTGATCGGCGTTCTTCTGTTCGTATGGCCCGCGCTGCTGTCGTTCGTCGTGGCCAGCATCTTCGTGGCCGCCGGCGTGAGCGTGCTCGGTTTTGCGTGGCAGACGCGTCGGCAAGTCACCTACCGCCGCGTGGACGGTACCTGGCAATCGCCGGGGTCCGATGACGCGCCGCCGCCCCCGTAAGTCACAATACCCCACTTCACGCCCCGGTAGGAGTGGCGCCACGCAGCCTCTGCGTCACGCACGCCGAGGCTCCGATAACGTGCCGTACACCCGCACGAGGCGGTTTAGGTCAGAACCCGGCTCGCAACGTCCACGATGGCTCGCGCCGTCGTCGTCGTTCCCGCCGCCGCCTGGGCCATGAGTTGGGTGATGGCCTGCAGGAACGCCGCCAGCAGGCTGCTCGACGCGGTGATCACCCCGTTCTCGACGGCCGTCAACGTGGTCGGATCGCACCCGCCGAACACGGACGCGATCACACCCCCGACCACTACCAGTCGCCACCCGCCACGCAGTAGCCATTTCCGCATGACATGCTCCACATGGGCCGCCGGCTCCGGCCGCCCCTCTATGTTATCGGTTTTCCAGCCGTCCCGCCACGTACTTGGGCACGATCCGTGCGCCGTCCCGCTGCGCCGCGTCAAAACCGTCACCGCGACGCCGGGCCGTGCCGACGTCCGCGCGGCGGAACGTAGCGCGCCACGCAGCCCGGCTCCTCTTCCACCTCAACGCACCCGACGCGCACCCCCGCCGGCAGCGCCTCAGCCAATCCCTCGGCGACGTAAACCGCGACGTTCTCCGCCGACGGGTTGCGCCTGCGGAACGGCGCGAGGCGGTTGAGGTGGCGCCGCTTGAGCGGCGCGAGCACCGCCGCCAGATGTCCGCGGACCCGGCCGAAGTCCGCCAGCATGCCCAGCTTGTCCAGCCGCGGCCCCGCGACCGTCACCTTGACGCGCCATGTATGTGCGTGCCGCTTCTCCGCCACGCCGCTGCGGCAGCGCAGTTGGTGTGTGGCCACGAATCGCGCGCCGACAGTTACCTCGAACATGGTCGCTCCTGGGCGGACGCCCGCCCCGGAATTGTATTCGCCCGGCCCGCAACGCAAACCCCGGCCCTCGACAACGCCGCACCGCCCGTCTAAGAATAGACGCGCGTCCCGCAAAGGCGGTGAACCCTTGCCCACGCGCGTCTGTTACACCAGCGACCTGCACGGCGACGTGCAGCTTTACGAGCAGCTCGGCGACCTCCTGCGCGCTCAGCGGCCGAACCTGGTCCTCCTCGGCGGCGACCTCGTCCGCGACGTCGATCGCAACGCTCCCGTCCTGCCGCAGGTCGCCCGCATGACCCAGGAGTTCATCCACCACGTCGCGAGCTGGTGCGCCGCCGACCCGCAACTCACCGTCGCCTGCATCGCCGGCAACCACGAGATTGTCCCCGTGCGGGATGCGTTCCAAGACCACCACGACCGCGGCGACTTCGTGCTGCTCGACCCCGGCCGGTCCTGGCAATACGCCGGTTTCGCCTGGCTGGGCTACCCTTGCACGCCGCCCTCGCCGCACTGGGCCAAGGACTTCGAGCGGCGCGACATGCCCGCCGACCCCGCGCCCGCTTTCGAGGGCGTCGAGTGGGACGCCGTCGCTCAGGACCTGCGCCCGGTCGATCTGGACGAGTACTTTGTCCGTCAACTGGTCATCGCTGCGGAATTGGAGCAGGCGATCCCCGCCGCAAACCCCTGGATTCTCGTGGCCCACGGCCCGCCGCACGACACCAACCTCGATCATCTGCCGCACGTCCCGTACCCGATCGGCTCGCGCGCCGTGCGACGGTTCATCGAGCAGCGCCAGCCGTATCTGGCCTTGCACGGCCACGTCCACGAGTCCCCGCAGATTACGGGCTCCTACATCGACCGCCTGGGCGGCACGCTCTGCATCCAGCCAGGGCAAGCGCTCGGGCGGCTCCACGCCGTGCTTTTCGACCTCGACCGCCCCGGCGAAACCCTGCGGCATACGGTATTCGCGTGAGCCCGCGCTCTCCATCCTCGAAATCCGCCCCCCGCGCCCGCAACGTGATCCTGATCGGCGGGCGCGGCAGCGGCAAGACCTGCGTCGGACGCGAGCTGGCCGCCCACCTCGGCTGGTCTTTCATCGACACCGACGCCCAGATCGAAGCCGCCAGCGGCAGGACCATCCGCGACCTGTTCGAGCAGGACGGCGAGGCGTTTTTCCGCCGCCTCGAGGCCGGCGTCATCCGCGGCATCATCCGCCACACCGAGCAGGTCGTCAGCGCGGGCGGCGGCGCCGTGCTTTCCGCTGAGAATCGCGACACCCTCCGCGCGGCCGGCGTCTGCATTTGGCTCGCCGCGCCCGCAGAAGAGCTGTTCCGCCGCATTCAGTCCGATCCCCGCACCGCCGCGACGCGCCCGCCCCTGACCGACCAGGCCGGCGTCGAGGAAGTTCGCCAGTTGCTTCGCGAGCGCGGCCCGCTGTACGCTGAGCTGGCCCAGCACGTCGTCGAGACCGCCGGACGCTCCGTCGCGCAAGTCGTCGCGGAGGTCGCGGCCCTGCTGACGCGGCCGCGCGGTACGGCAAGGAAACGTTGATGCTCCACACGGTGGCCGAGACCTTCCTTTGGCTGCTCGGACTGTGCGTCGGCAGCTTCCTCAACGTCGTCATCTACCGGCTGAACATCGGGCTCTCGATCGCCGAGCCGCGCCGCTCGTTCTGCCCCCACTGCCGCGCCAGCATCGCCTGGTACGACAACATACCCCTCCTGAGCTGGCTCCTGCTCGGCGGCCGCTGCCGGCATTGCCACGCGGCGATCTCCGTGCGCTACCCCCTGATCGAGGCCGTCACCGCACTGGCGTTCGTGCTGGTGTACCACCTGCTTTTCATCGCCCGCACGCGCGACGGCCTCGGTCCGGCCACGCTGCCGGAGGATGCACCGCTGCTCGCGGCGTGGCTGGCGCTCGTCGCCTGCCTGCTCGCCTGCGCCGCGATGGACATCGCCTCCTACGCCGTCGACGTGCGCGTCACGACGTTCGTCACCGCCCTGGGAATCGTGCTCTACGCGCTGTGGCCGCGCGACGCGTTCCTCCTCCCGCAGGCCCACACGCCGTCGAGCGCCGCCACCCTCGCCGCGTTCATCGTCGCCGGCCTCATGTTGTGGTGGTCCGGCCGCCACCAGTCCGCCGACCCGTCGGACGAAGAACCGCCGCCCGACGCCGGCGCGACGGACGATTCGCCGCCCGAGCCCAAGCTGACACGCGTCGCTGGCAGCCTCGGCGCCGCCGTCTTCGTCCTCCTGGCCGCCTGGCTCGTCTTCACACCCGTCCTCCCCTCCGCCGGCCGCCTGCCCATCCCCAATGCCCCCGCGGCCGCGGCCCTCATCGCGATTTTCGCCGTCACCGTGCTCGCCGGCGGCCAACAGCGCGCCGCGGACGACGAAATCCACGCCGCGATCGAGGAGGAGAAGCCCCAGGCCCGCCGCGTGGCGTGCCGTGAGCTCGCTTGGCTGCTCCCCGCCATCGTCGCGGCGGTCGTCACCTACATCGTCGTCGCCTCGTTCCCGCTGTTCGCCGACGACTGGGAGCGCGCGGTCCGCTGGCAGCCCGTCGGCTCCTTCGTACCCCTCGCCGGCGCCGCCGTCGCCATCCGCGGCGCCATCATCGCGGCCACCGCCGGCTGGCTCCTCCGCATCGTCTTCACGCTGATCTACGGCCGCGAGGCCTTCGGCGTCGGCGACATTTACATCCTCGCCGCCGCCGGCGCGACCGCCGGCTGGGACATCGCCCTGCTCGGCCTGCTGCTCTCGGTCGGCATCGCCCTGGTCGGTTGGTTCGTCGGCCTGCTGCTGAAATCCACGACGCTGATTCCCCTCGGCCCCTGGCTCGCGCTCGGCTTCGTCCTCGCCCTCTGGTGGAGCCGCCCCGCCCACCGCATCGTGGCCGAGCACGCCGACGGCATCGCCTACGCCTGGCACGAGCAGCCGCACCTGGTTTACATGGCCGCCGGCGTCATGCTCGTCGCCTCCGCCGCCGCCATCGCCCTCTCACGCCTCATCCGGCGGTGGGTCGCACCGGAACCGTGAAACACGGCACTACCTCGAATCGCCGCGCTGGCCCAAGCCAGAGGGTCCCGCGTTTTTCTGGGGGATTCTTGGGCGTGCGAACTGCGCTGGCGGGGCCACCACGGGCGTCGCGCCTCGCGGCCGGAGCCAGCGCTGTTCGATTCTCCGGCCTACCACGAACGGAGCAGGTAGGTGCAGGGCATGCGGTTCTGCACGCCGCAGAAGACGGTCGCGATGACGCACCGGCAGAGCTGCCTTCGAAATCTCCGGTCGACCGACAACACTCGTTCACTCCGCTGACGGATTCACAGCCGTCAGGCAACGCACGAGCGCGGCCCAGCCGTCGGAGTGCGCCGCGCGGAGAATCGCTTTTCGGTGCGGAAGTAAGTTGAGCCGAATAACAGACGCGGCCCCGTCCGAATTCCCGAACAACCAGTCCGCCAGCCATCGCGCAAGGTCATCGAGGTCTCTACTCCCAGGACCTGCGCAGAGTACCTTGCTGCCTAAGATCGCTGATTGCGGTAGCTGAGGGTGTCCGAGCACCCAGCGCGCGGCGGCCCTCACAACTCTCGGATCGTCGCAGCCGGTCTCGATCGCCTCCTCCGCCAACTTGTCCCACTCGGGTTTGGAATCGCTACCCGGCCTGAGGAGCCACCTCGCGACTGCATCCAGCAGTGACAGCGATACGGGTCTACTGTCCTGAGCTAGTCGCTGCCAAACGAACGTCCACTCTAAACGGTCCTCGCGCCGCGTCAGCCACGTGTGCCCGCTGCGCAGCAGGGCGGCGCGATCGATTTCGGCCGGCAGGTCCTCCGTGTCCAGCAGGCGCCGCCAGACAAAGGCCCACTCGTCGCGGTCCTCGCGCCCCGCCAACCACGTGTAGCCGCTGCGCAGCAGCGCGGCGCGGTCGATCTCGGGCGGCAGGTCCTGCGTGTCCAGCAGCCGCTGCCAAACATGGGTCCACTCGGCGCGATCCTCGCGCCCCGTCAACCACGTGTAGCCGCTGCGCAGCAGCGCGGCGCGATCGATCTCGGCCGGCAGGTCCGGCGTGTCCAGCAGCCGCTGCCAGACGTAGTTCCAGTCGGCGCGATCCTCGCGCCCCGTCAACCACGTGTAGCCGCTGCGCCGCAGAGCGGCGCGATCGATCTCGCCCGGCAGGTCCGGCGTGTCCAGCAGGCGCCGCCAAACATGGGTCCACTCGGCGCGATCCTCGCGCCCCGTTAACCACGTGTGCCCGCTGCGCAGCAGCGCCGCGCGATCGATCTCGGCCGGCAGGTCCGGCGTGTCCAGCAGCCGCCGCCAAACAAAGGCCCACTCGACGCGATCCTCGCGCCCCGTCAGCCACGCGTGCCCACTGCGCAGGAGTGGGGGCCCGCCCGGATACGCTTCATGTAACCGAAACCACAACGCGGGCCACTTCTGTTCGACCACGTCCAGCGCGGCGCTGGCCTGCTCCAGCGGATCGCTCTGCAGGCCTGCCTGAATCCCGCGGTTCCGCGAGGCCCAGCATGCCCAACTCACCCAGAGGTCCGCCCAGGTCTCCGAATCCCCCTGCAGCGCCGCCGCCGCGTCGCCAAGGCCACGCCAGATCTGGGTGCACTGCTCGGCCAAGTACGGTTCATCAACGATCTTCAGCCGCTCATGACCTTCCCCGAGAACGCGCAACAAGCGCCTGGCGGTGACCGGATGCTCGTGCAGCGCCCGGGAGAACACACCCGCCAGGTCATTGGCATAGGCGCGCCCCGTGCTGGGTTGCCGGATCGCGCGGTAAATGGCGTCGCTGAGGTGTGGGTGCGTTAGCCGGACGTACCCGCCCGCTTGGGCGGTACCTTGCAGAATCGCGAAGTCGCCATCGCGGTTCATCGCGTCCAACCGTTCGAAAACGTCGCGATCGAACCACGCGACGGGGGTCCAAATGTAGAGCCGGTTCAAGGCCATCGCGAGACAGAGTGGGACGGCGAGCCCATCTGCCTCGACTCGCTCCCGGAAACGCTGCGCGAAGGGCTGCAGGTTGCCGTGGCGCATTTCGAAGGCCATGGACAGGATCAGTCCCTCGGCCTGCCCGAACGCGGCACCTGCGTGCGGCTGATGCCCCGTGCGCTCGAAATACCACGTCTTTAGTCTGTCTGCTTCCGCGGGGCGGATGTTGGCGAGTTTCCAAGCGGTTACGCGGAGCCCCTCGGGCGCCTCCCGCTCCAGCGCATCGCAGAACTCCGTCGGGCCGCAGGTCACGAGGAGCGGCCATTCCCAGGTGGGGTGATCGGCCACGAACTTGGCAATGCGACCCACGTCGAACTGCTGACGGTTGGCCGGGGAAAACAGGTCGTCGACGAAAACAGCGTCGGGCTGCGAATCGGCGCGCGGCCCACAGGCCTCGAGTAACGACGACAGCTCGGCACCTCTGTCCTCCAACCATACGACGCGGGCGCCGGAGTGCGTAAGTTCCTCCATAAGCTGGAGGAGGAAAACGCTCTTGCCTGACCCTGAGCGCGCTTCAATCCAGAAGACATCCAGTCGGTGGAATGGCCCTCCCTCGCGCGCCTGTAGTTCCTTTTCGAGGTCCGCTGTCGCTCGTGGTAGCTCTTCCGTGCGCGACATGTACTGGCCATGTCGCAGGAGATCCAGGCAAGGCCGCGCCCCAACCAGGATCTCGCTTGACTGCGCTTCGGACGGCCGAAAGTCGTTCACCGTCAGGCATTGCAGGGCGGAGCCACGAGCGCGACGGTGCTTGCAGAAGCATTCCACCACGCGGTCCCGGGTCGCTAACGCCCCGTCCGCGCGGACGCCCCGGTCCAGACAGATGTCCAGCGCCTCGCGCGCGAACACGAGCGGCTTCTCCACCACCGCTATGGCGGCCGCCACAAGCCGCCACCACGGGTCTGCGGCCTCGCGAATTGGCCGAATCCGGTTCTCGCGAACGATTTGGTCGAAGCGCGCCACGCCGGCCGGTTCATCGCCAGAGCGCAACCCATGGAGCAGACCTGACCAGTCAGGCCGGTCCTTCACGCAGGCTCCGACAACCTCGTAGACCGGGAGTGCGCGCTCGCCGCGCGTGCTCATGAACAGATCGATCGTCGCGAATTCTAGGGCGGCGGCCTGCAGGGATTGACGTGTGAGCGTGCGCTTGACTTGAACACAAACCAGTTGTCCGGCCTCGGACCGCGTGTAGTCTGACAGCGCTTCCAGGGCGTTTGCAAAACCCGTACCCCTCTGCTCGACATCAACCTCGCTGACCAGTGCCACGACAAAGTCGGCCAGATATGTCCGAAGCTGGTAATTGAATCCGCTCAGCGCATACACTCCCCCGCGCGCGCGGCCTGGTTGTGCCGCTTCGTATTCTTGCAGCAGAGTTGTGAGACGATCTTCGCTCACCCGTGGTCCGCTCCCTTGGGCCACGCCGCTGCACCGAGCGCCCCCTCCACAAACCGCAATCGGGTCCGTAGCACGAATTGACGGCCGGTACCTGCTTCCGCCTTGCCGGGCATCGCCGACCTCGTTGGGTACCACCACGCAGCGATTGAGTGAAGCTGCACTTACAAGCATACCGGCTCGGGCAGGCCGCTGTCCACCGGTAAGTCCGCACGCATGGCCTAGGTCCCCGCCCCATGTTACGATACGCACCCCATGACCAACCCCGCGTCAAGGACGACCGCATGAACAACGCACCTCTCGCCGTCTTCGATTCCGGCCTCGGCGGACTTTCCGTCGTCCGCCACCTCCGCCAGATCCTCCCCGGCGAGGACATCGTCTACTTCGGCGACACCGCCCGCGTGCCCTACGGCATCAAGTCGCGGCCCACCGTCGCCCAGTTCGCCCTCGAAACCGCCAGCTTCCTGCTCCAGTTCGACCCCAAGCTCATCGTCGCCGCCTGCAACACCGCCAGCGCCCTCGCCCTCGACCACCTGATCCGCGAGCTGCCCGTCCCCGTCATCGGCGTCGTCGAGCCCGGCGCCCGCGCCGCGGTCCGGCTGGCCGCCGGAAAGCCCGTCGCCGTCATCGGCACCGAAGCGACGATCTCCAGCAGCGCCTACGTCAAAGCCATCCGTGCCCTCGCGCCCGAGCAGCCCGTCATCGGCCTCGCCTGCCCGCTCTTCGTGCCGCTGGTCGAGGAAGGCCGCGGCTCCGACGACCCCCTGGTCAAGCTGGCCGCGGAAACCTATCTCGCCCCGCTGCGGGCGCAGGGCGTCCACGTCGTGGTGCTCGGCTGCACGCATTATCCGTTGCTGCGGGACGCCGTCGCCGCCTGCCTGGGCCCCGGCGTGCAGATCGTCGACAGCGGTCGCGAAACCTCGCTCGCCGTGCAACGCCACCTGACCGAGACCGCCGCCTTGTCCGCCGCCGCACCGCCCGGTACGATTCGCTGCTACGTCAGCGACAACCCGACGCGTTTCCAGCGCGTGGGCTCGCGTTTCCTGAACGAGCCGATCGAGTACGTGGAGCTGGTGGAGGCGGAACGCTATGTCAACCTCCCGCGACGGCCGAGCGAGGTGCGGTAACGCCCTCCGCCGCCTGCTGGGCCGACCCTGGCTCGGCGCAGCACTCGTCGCGGCGGCGCTGCTCGCCCCCGGCTGCAACGACCCCACCCCCAAGGTCGACGCCAAGCTCGACGAGATGGCCCAGCGGTTCTTCGCCCCGCGCAAGACGCCGCAGCAGTACATGATTCTCGCGGTCTCCTCTGAGGACGCCGACGTCCGCCGCGATTCCGTCGTCCGCATCTCCAGCAGCGACAAGTACAACCAGGAGTGGGCGATCAAGGGCTTCGTCGCCATCGCCTGCCTCGAGAACGACCCCCAGACCCGCTGCGTCGCGATCCGCGCGCTCGCTCGCACCGGCGACCCCCGCGCCACGGAGACGGCGCTCAAGGTCCTCAACTACCGCGACTACCCGCCGCAGGAAGTCCGCCCGCCCGACGACATCTGCCGCGGAGACGCCGCCTATGCCCTCGCGGACTTGTCCGCTGCCGGCAAAGTTCCCGCGGAGTACCAGGACGGCGTCCGCAAGACGCTCCTGGACCGCCTGCATCTCGACACCGACCGCCACACCCGCATCGCCGCCGCCCGCGGCCTTGCGAGCTACCCCGGCGACGACACGCTCGAAGGACTCATCGGCGGCCTGCGCGACGAGGACTTCGCCGTCGTCCACCAGTGCGAGCACTCGCTCATGCAGCTCACCGGCCAGGCCCACCACGGCGATATCCAGGCCTGGGAGGCGTGGCTCGCCGAAAACCGCGAGGACCCCTTCGCCCACGCCGGCGAAATCCCCGAAACGCAGCGCCTGCCCTACAAAAACGGCTTCGAAAAAGCCATCTACGACACCCGCGAGCTGATCCGCTGGCTGTGGCCCGGAGCCAAGGAAGAGTAGCCCACCTTGCACGCGTTGGTCGTCCCCACCGCGAAACCCACCCGCGTCGAGTTTGTGACCGACCACCCGACCCCCGTACCCGCCCCCGGCGAAGTCCTCATCCGCGTCCGCCTCGCCGGCATCTGCGCCACCGACCTCGAAATCGCCCGCGGCTACATGCAATTCCACGGCGTCCTCGGCCACGAGTTCGTCGGCACCGTCGTCGATGGCTCCACGCGCCTCGCCGGCCGCCGCGTCGTCGCCGAGATCAACTGCCCCTGCCACGAATGCCCGCTCTGCCGCCGCGGGCTGCCGAATCACTGCCCCCACCGCACGGTCCTGGGCATTTCCGGCCGCGACGGCGCCTTCGCCGAGTACCTGACCGTCCCCGAGCGCAATTGCCACGTTGTCCCCGACTCGCTCAGCGACCGGCAGGCCGTTTTCGTCGAACCCCTCGCCGCCGCCGCCCACGTCCTCGACGTGCAGCCCCTCACCCCCGACACCTGCGTCGCGGTCCTCGGCTCCGGCCGCCTCGGCCTGCTCACAGCCCGCGTCCTCGCCCTGCAGCCCGGCGAATTGACCGTCATCGGCCGCAACCTGCATACACTCAAGGTGTGCGAGCGAAACGGCCTTCGAACATTGTCAATTGACCGCATACCCGCCGACGCCGCCTATGATCTGGTCGTCGATTGCACCGGCACCGCCGACGGTCTCCGCCTCGCTCTGCGGCTCTGTTGCCCCGGCGGGACAATCGCCCTCAAAAGCACGTATACTCCACCCGAGCCCGTCGACCTCGCCCCCCTCGTCATCAACGAGGTGCGCGTCGTCGGCAGCCGCTGCGGCGACTTCCCGCGCGCCCTGCGCCTGCTCGAATCCCGGCGGATCGACGTGGACGACCTGATCACAGCCGTACACCCGTTGGCCGGCGGCCTCGCCGCCCTCGCAGCCGCCGCTCAGCCGGAGAACATCAAGATCCTCCTGCAACCCGGAACCAACTGATGCACTTCCTCGAAATCCAAGGCCGCCGCTACGCCCAGTTCGACCGCCTCGGTCAGGAGCCCGGCCTCACGCACGCCTTCTGCACCCGCCCGATGAACGTCGCCCCCCATGCTCGCGACCGCGGCTTCGAGCAGCGCCGGCTCATGCTCACCGACTGGCGGCTGGACCCCGCCGCCCTGCACTACTGCCAACAGGTCCACAAAACGGGCCTCGTGATCATCGACCAGCCCACCCCCGGCGGACCGCTGCCCCGCTCCGACGGCGCCGCGACGAACGTGCTCGCCCTCCCGCTCATGACCTTTTCCGCCGACTGCCCGCTCGTGCTCATTTACGATCCCGTCCAGCACGTGCTCGGCATGGTGCACGCAAGCTGGCGTTGCACTGTCGGCCGCGCCACGGCGAAGCTCGCCGCCCTGCTCGCCTCGCACTTCACCTGCCGACCCGCTCATCTGCTCGCCGCGATCGGCCCCGGCGCCGGACCGTGCTGTTACGAGGTGCATGGTGACGTGTACGAGGCCGCAGCCGCCCTCCGCGACCGCGAGCGTTTTTTCGTCGGCCGCGACGGCCGCATGTTCTTCGACCTCTGGGAGGCCAACCGCGCCCAGCTCCTGGACGCCGGCGTCCCCGCCGCGCACATCGAGACCGCCGGCCTTTGCACGCTCTGCCACAACGACCAGTTCTACTCCTTCCGCCGCGAGGGCAAGGACTGCGGACAATTCGGCCTGCTGGCGGCACTGAATCCGCGCTGAGCGGGAGCGACGACGACGCCGCCGCACTGCCGCGCCTTGCCCGAAACGCCGCCGCACGTTTCAATGCGTCTCGTCCTGCCACGGAGACGACGACATGACGACACGCGTTGACGCACGACGCCGGACGGCCTTCACGCTCCTCGCCGCCGCTACTGCATTCCTGCCTGCCTGCATGAACGCCCAGTTCGGCAGCGAGCTCTCCGCCCGGCCCAAGGCCCGCCCGATCGACAAGGTTGAGGGTACCACCCTGCACCTGCCGCAGGACCAGCCCTTCAACATCACCCTCCCCAAGGTCACCAAAGAGCCGCGCCTCGAGGCCACCGCCGACGCCGACGCCACCGCGAAACCCACCGGCGACGGCTCCGCCTCCGCCACCGTGACCAACGGCGGCAAGGCCGAGGGCCTTTTCCAGATCGGCCACGCCCTCTCGAACGCGACCGACCGCCAGGCCGACTTCGATTTCCGCGTCCGCTGCCAGTACGAGTTCGAAGCCCGCGCCACGACCGAGCAGAACCTGCCCGACGCCGCCGTCGGCCTGCGGGTGTACGCCCGTAGCGAGCGCGGCCGCCTCCTGCGCGACATCGTCCTCGTCCAGCACACGACCGAGAACGGTGCGGCCCAGCGCGGGTCGAGCGAAAACCTGAGCTTTACGCTGACCATCGCCCCCGGCGAAACCGTGGACGTCTTCGTCGCCGGCCAGGCCCACATTGAGGTCCCCGACGGCCGCTCGGCCTCCTGCTCAATCAAAATGACCGGCCTGCAAATGGACGTCACGACGCGCCCGGCCCCGGCCGTCCCCGCGTCCGCCCCCAGCAAGCCCTAGCATGAACGAATCGCCACACAACTCGGGTGGCACGGTCCAGCGTCGCGCCGATCAGCCCGCCAGCGTTCAAAGTGCCTGTCGCGACGCTGGGCCGTGGCGCCGCGGCCGCCGAACACATGCACGAACGGCGGATTACGGGCCCTAGCATGAACGAAACCGCCGCCGCAAAGCGAATCGACGCCCTCCGGCAGCAAATCCGCCGCCACGATCACCTGTACTACGTCGAAAACGCCCCCGAAATCGCCGACGAGCAGTACGACGGCCTCCTCCGCGAGCTCACCGACCTCGAAACCGCCTTCCCGCAACTCCGCACCCCCGATTCCCCCACGCAACGCGTCGGCGGCCAGCCGCTCGAAGGCTTCGCCCACGTCCGCCACGCCGTCCCCATGCTTTCCATCGACAACACCTACTCCGCCGCCGAGCTCCGCGACTTCGACGCCCGCGTGAAGAAGGCCCTGGAAGACGAGCCCTACCAGTACGTCGTCGACCCCAAAATCGACGGCGTCGCCGTCTCCCTCCGCTACGAAAACGGCGTCTTCGTCCTCGGCGCGACCCGCGGCGACGGCGAGACCGGCGACGACATCACGCAGAACCTCAAGACCATCCGCAGCATCCCCCTCAAGCTCGACGAAACCGCTTGGCCGCGCATCCTCGAAGTCCGCGGCGAAGTCTTCTGGCCCCGCCGCGACTTCGAGGCCTTCAACGAGCAGCGCCTCGCCGCCGGCGAAGCCCCCTTCGCCAACCCACGCAACGCTACCGCCGGCACCCTCAAGCAGCTCGACCCCCGTGAGCTCGCCAAACGCAAGCTGACCTTCCAAGCCCACGGCGTAGGCGAAATCGAGCCCGCGCCCGCCGGCGTCCGCACGCACACCGAGCTTTTCGCCCTGCTGCGCGACTGGGGCATCCCCACCAGCCCCCACGCCCGCCAATGCCGCACCATCGACGAGGTCATCGCCTTCGTCGACGAGTGGGACGCCCGCCGCCGCACGCTCGAATACGACACCGACGGCCTCGTCGTCAAAATCGAACGCTTCGACCAACGCAAAGACCTCGGCACAACCAGCAAAGCCCCCAAATGGTGCATGGCGTACAAGTACGCCGCCGAGCAAGCCCAAACGCGGCTGCTCTCCGTCGATTTCCAGGTCGGCAAGCTCGGCACGATCACCCCCGTCGCCAACCTCGACCCCGTCCAGCTCGCCGGCACCACCGTCAAACGCGCCACCCTCCACAACTTCGACCGCGTCCGCGAGCTCGACCTCCACGTCGGCGACCTCGTCACCGTCCAGAAGGCCGGCGAGATCATCCCGCAGGTCATGGAAGTCGACCTCGCGCAGCGACCGGCCCGCGCGCACCCCGTCCGCCCGCCCACCAAGTGCCCCGAGTGCTCCGGCGAAGTGATGCAGGACGAGGGCGGCGTCTACCTCCGCTGCATCAACCCCGCCTGCCCCGCCCAGCTTGTCGAACGCCTCCGCTTCTTCTGCGGCCGCGACCAGATGGACATCGAGGCCGCGGGCGGCGCCGTCGTCGAGGCGCTCACTCAAGGCGGCTTGGTGCGCTCTTTCGCCGACGTGTACCGCCTGCCCGCCCGCCGCGATGAACTCATCACTCTGCCAGTCGGCGTGAACGCCCGCACCGGCTCGCCGATTAGCCTCGGCGAGAAGCGCACCGACAAGCTCCTCGCCGGCATCGAGGCCAGCAAGCAGTGCCCGCTCGCCCGCGTCCTCGCCGCCCTCGGCATCCGCCACGTCGGCGTCACGACCGCGGAGTTCCTCGCCGACCACTTCGGCACGATCGACGCCCTCATGGCCGCCGACGAAGCCGCCCTCCAGGAGGTCGAAGGCATCGGCCCCGAGGTCGCCGCCGCCCTTTGCGAGTGGTTCCAAAGCGCCACCGGCCAAAAGGCCATCGCCGACCTCAAATCCGTCGGCGTAAACATGACCCAGCCCCCGAGCCGCCGGCTTCTAGGCGGCGCGGGCGGCAACGCCGGCCCCTTCGCCGGCAAAACCGTCGTCATCACCGGCACCCTCGAAAAGTACTCGCGCTCCGAAGCCGAGCGCCTCGTCAAAGACCACGGCGGCAAAGCGACCAGCAGCGTCAGCAAGAAGACCGACTACCTCGTCGCCGGCGCCTCCCCCGGCTCCAAGCTCGACAAAGCCCGCACCCTCGGCGTCGCGGTCCTCACCGAGCAGGAGTTTGACCGCCTGTTGAACGCGTAGGCTGGGTCGCACCGAACGTAGGCTGGGCTGAGTCTTCGAAGCCCAGCGTCCAGTTGAGAGCCTGCAATGCCCAAGCTCCACCCGACAATGCTGAAGAAGGACGGCCGCAACGCCTTCGTGGTCCTGCCGTTCGAGGAATTCCAGGCGCTCCAGGAGCGGCTCCACGACGCCGACGACCTCCTCGCCCTCCGCCGCGCCCGCCGTGCCGACAACCCCCGCCGAAAAGGCCTGACGCCAAACGGCCTGACGGACCGCCTGGGCCTCACGCGCCCGGCACGGCGCCGCCGGGCGCACTCCACGTAGGCCGCCCCCGACGCACGCACCGCGTGCCAAACGGCCAGAAATAGCACATTCTGGTCAAAAGAAGTGCGCATTTCGGAATATTCGCCCCGCCGCCTTGTATAATAGCATAGTGGCGCCGGGTGTGTCGCCCGGCGCCCAAGAGTGTAGGAGGAGCAGGCGAAAAAAAGAAAAAGGCTAACTGAACAAAAAAACCGCATCTGCGGGATTGCGCGAGGGACAGCGTACTTACGAACGGCGTGGGACAGGACGCCCGGGAGCCACCCACCAGACGAGATACCGCCAGTTACCCCCCACCCGACAGCATCGCGTCAGACGAACACCTCAAGCCAAGACGAATAACACAGCTCATCCGAAACTCGCATCCGAAACTTATTTAATTAAGGAGTACGGCATGCGCAGATTTCGAAATGCAGCGCCGTTCGCGGCGATGATCACCGCGTTGCTTTCCGCTGCTAGTTTCTGCCTGCAGGTCCTGCGCCACTTGCAGGGTCGCTAGGACACGCGCACGCGGCCCTGCCTGCATACGCGGCAGGGCCGCAATCCTTCACCGCCGCCCGGACAGTGACACCCTGCCGGTCGCAGCCCGCAAACGGGCGCTCCCGGACGATGGCCGTGTCCGCCGTGCACGCCCCGCAGTTACCACCGACCTCGGCGGCCGTCGGGCGCTGTGCTGCAAGCGTTGCCCGCCAGCACCGCGGCGTCTCGGCCGAGCGCCACGGCCGCTTCCTAACCGCGCTGCTTGCCCGGCGAACCCCAGCCCCGCCGCATCGGAACGCTCCACGAATGCCCGCAGGCGCCCATGCATCCCTAGGCAACAACCGCTCACCCGGCCCGGCCGACACTCCCGCGCCCGACGCGCCCCCGCCGGCCGAGCGCGAGGCCGCACGCCTTAACTAGGTGCTTCATCGCTGCTCGCGCGCAGCCCCACCCCGCCTCGCCGTGGCGCCACGACGACCTTCACAGCTCGCCCCCAGTCGCGGAACCTCCTCCGCCCGTTGCCTGATCCGCGTCCACCTGGTAAGCTGAACAACTGCGAGAGCAAGAGTATGGAGAAGCTCGACTTTGCCGGGACCGCGCAGAAACTATCACGCAACCCACTGGGGATAGTCGCGCTGTTCCTCGTCCTTGTGTACGGGATCGCGGCCTTGGTGTTCGGAGTCGGGAGCAGCAAGCTCGATCCGACGCAGACTTGGGCCTTCGTCGGGTTCCTCTGCCTGTTTCCCATACTGGTTCTGGCGGTTTTTGTTTGGCTGGTCACGCGGCACCACACGAAGCTGTATGCCCCCGCAGACTTCCGCCGGGATGAAGGCTTTTTGTCGGCCATCGATCCGTCGAAGGTACGCCTGCAGATCACTCGCGGCGGAGCCTCGAACTCAGATATAGACCAGCTAATCCATGAGCTTGACGAGGTCAAGAAGACCGTTAATGCTCTCTCAGGCGACGGGCCTCGAGCAGCACAAGCAGCGGTGAATCACCCATGACTACCCCGACAGCAGACAAGGGCGCGTCATCTGAGGCGGTCACATACAACCTCAAGTTGGACGATGCAGTATTGCTGGCGCTTCTGAGCGCAGGCGCCCTCGGCAGCCCTCTCGCTGTCCTTGTAGGTGCGGTGCTGGCTGCACGCCGAAACCAGGCGTTAGAACGGGCGCTCGCGGTCGCGCGCAACCCGTCGGCTCCGGAACTGGACGAACTGCGCGAACGCGTCGCCCGCCTTGAACGCGCCATCGCTACGATCCGCGAAAAAGGCGGTGACGTACGCATCGAGCTGGGCGATCCTCCTCCAGGCAACGAACGCGACACACCGCCGTCCAAGGTCAACTGACCGACGCGGATTGGCCGTGGAGCCGGAAGCGGGGAGGGATGGAAACCGGGCAGATCGCCATCGACCCGGCAGAAGGTGCCGTACATTCCCTGTTGGCCATAGGCCAGAACCGGCGCCCTCGGCGTCCGAGCCGATCATGAAGAAGCGCCAGAGGAGGTACATGGACATGACCGCTGCCGAACTCGCTGCCGCGACCCGCGCGTACGACGCGGACTTCGCGTTCCTCAAAGCCCGCCCCCTGACGCGCGCCGAGCGAAAGCTGCACGCCCAGGCCCGCCGCCGCGCCCGCCCCCGCCCCAATCCAAAGTCCCGCTCTGGCCGAAAGCTGAAAGCCGACCGCTGACAGCTCGCCCGCTCCCCGCCCGCCGAACATTGCCGACGGGGGGGGCGCGCCGTGAAAACTCGGCGACCTTCGCGGTCGCGCCGGCGACCCCTGCTCTTCGCCGTATCGCGGTGGAGGAGCGCTACTGCCAGTGCCCCGGATGGAACTCGTAGCCGCGGTCCCGGTGGACCCAGCGCGGCGCGACGTAGTGCTTGCCGTGCCTGGGGTGCTCGTAGTGTCCCCTGGCCCACGTGTAATGATGGCCGTCATGGGACCAGCAGCCGTCGATCCAGATGAAGACGCCCGGCGGCGGCGGCGGCCGGCGCTCCACAATCACCGGCGGCGGGGCCTCGCGCACGATGAGGTAGGGGTGACGCTCGATGATCACCGCCTCCGGCTCCGAGCGTTCGACGAACACCGGCGGCGGCTCCTCGACGATCACGTCTGAGGGGGCGGGTTCAACGTACGTGTCGGCCGGTGGGCGGTTGATCGCGACATCGACATCGACCCGCGTGTGCCGTTCCGCGCGGGGCTCGACGCGTTCGTGATGGCCGCGGACCTTATCGTCTCGGTCGTGACAGCCGGCCAGCAGCGCGAGCGACAGAAGGGCAATCCAGATTCCGTTCCTGCGATGGCACCATTCCATGGTCTGTCTCCTGCGGTACTTCTACCATAATAAGACTACCGCGATTCGCGCTGGTTAGCGACCTCTGGGGCGGTAGCTTGCTCTCGGCCGCAACGGGCGAGTGCCTGGAGGCCGCCGTGCGCACGTCATTCCGCCTCCAGTTGCTCGACCGACCGCGGCCAGTCGTCGCGCAGCAGGCGCGAGAGGGACCGGTCGGCGAGGACGCGGCCGTCGGTCTGGCAGCGCGGACAGTAGTTCGTCTCGTTCTCCGCGTACCGGATGCGCTGCACTGCCGTCCCGCAGACCGGACAGGGCTGGCCGTACCGTCCGTGGACGGCGAAATCTGGGCGAAACGCTGTGATCTCGCCGGGGCCGGGGAAGCGGTCGCCGAATTGCCGGCGTAGCTCGTCGATCCAGTGCGTCAGGGTCGATTGGGTTGCGACGTGGAGTCGGGCGATCTCAGCGTCGGTCAGCTTGCTGGTGAGCGCGATCGGCGACAAGCGGGCGGCGTGCAGGATTTCGTCGGAGTAGGCGTTGCCGATGCCGGAGAAGGCGCGCGGGTCGGTGAGGGCGCGCTTCAGCGTGTGGTTCTCACGACGCAGCACGCGGTCGAATTCGGCCCGGTCGGTGGCGAGCACGTCGAGCCCGCCGGGGTCGAGGTCGCGGAGGGCCGCCTCGCCGCGAACGAGGTGGAGCGACGCGCGTTTCTTCGGGCTCGCCTCGGTCAAGACGAGTGTGCCGGTGGGAAAGTCAAATGCAGCCAGGGCGATCTTGCCCGGCGGTTTGGCGCCGCGGGCCAGCCAGCGCAACCGCCCGGCGATCATGAGATGGAGCACGAGGAAGAGGTCGTCCGTGAGGCAGAGCACGATCCGTTTCCCGAGCCGGCGGACGTCGATGACCGTTTTGCCCTGCGCCTCTTCGATCGGCGGATCAACAGTGCGGAGCAGAAACGGGCTGGTGACACACGCGTGCTCCAGCACCTGGCTTACAACGCGCGGCCGCAACGCCTCGATGTAAACCGTGATGTCCGGCAATTCCGGCATGTGCGGGCCGCACCAAACCCGGCTCGTGCGCCTACCCGGTCGCCTTCGCCTTCGCCTGCGGCGGCTCGTAGCGCTCGTAGTACCCGAGCAACTGGCCGGCGGGGTCGCGGACCGCCCGCATGAAGATGCGGTGCTTGGCGTCGTCCGTGATCAGACGCTCCTCTTCGCCGCCGTGGAACGCGGCGAGGATCTCGATGATCTGGCGCTGCGAGTCGGCGTTGTGGCAGGCGAGCAGCGACCGGCCGAGCAGCGCGGCGCCTTCCTTGTAGTGCGCCACCGCGGCCTTGTTCATGTAGCAGATCGTGTGGTCGGTATCGGCGAAGAGAAACTCGTCCTTCAGGCTGTCGAGCAGGGTCGCCAGCAACGCAGCGTCGGGCATGAGGCCTCCAATCGAGCGGTATCCGCTCGGGGTGTCGGTCCGTAGTGTAATCGGCTGGATGCGGCGGCGGGAGCGGTGCAGGTGAGGTCATAGGGCCGGGCGGCCGGTGCGCGGCAGCGTGCACTCGGCGCCTGGCGCCGCGGGCGGGGCCGTGCGCGGTTCGCGGGCTGGAAAGGGGAAGTGTGCCAAGTGTG
>PMMM01000177.1 GCA_003162245.1 Phycisphaerales bacterium | reverse complement strand
ACAACGCGACCCACCATGTGGACAGGGGACACCAAAACACATTCCGATTCCGGACCCGAACCGCGCTTGTCGGAAGCGCGCTTGTCCGAAGCGCGCTTGTCGCCGAAAAAGCCGGTTCTGGCCGCCCTTCGCGCCCCCGCTGCGCGCCCCGCCGTACGGCTCGCTCAGCGCGGCCGCTCGGCGACCGCGATCAGCGACAGCCCCGGCAGCGGCAGCCAGCGCTCCAGCGGCCGCATCAGCGGCACCATCATATCGTAAACCTTGAGCTGCCAACGCCGCATTTCGGTCGCTTGCAGCCAGCAGGAGTTGATCCACCAGCCGGGAATCGACAGGAAGTTGAAGTCCAGGAACGAGGTGCCGGAGAATCCGGCGCTCGTCAGCGCATCGCCGAGCGTACGCCGGGTGTAGCGGCGGTAGTGCTCGACATGGCGGTCGTACGAGCCGTAGAGCCACGGGTACTGGGGCACGAGCAGGACCACGCGCCCGCCCGGCACCAGTAGCCGTCCGATGCGCCGCAGCGCGTCGACGTCGTGCTCGATGTGTTCCAGGACATTCAGGCATACGACCGTGTCGCAGATCTCGTGGCCGAGGGCGTCGAAGTCCGCCTGGCAGTTCAGGTCGAGCCTGGCGACGTCGACCACCTCGTTGTCCCGAAACGCTTCGTGCAGCAGGGCGAGGTAGGTCGGATCGACGTCCGTGACGACCAGCTTCGCCTTCTTGGGAAGGTGGCGGCTGATGTTCCCGAGCCCGGCTCCCACCTCGAGGATGCGCGTGCCCAGATGCGGTTGGATGACCCGGACCATCCAGTCGTTGAAACGCCGGGCGTGCGAGAGGCTCTGTAGAATCGCCCGGCCGTAGCATTCGTCGAAACAGTCGTCCAGAATCCAGTACTTCAGGATGGTGTAGATCGCCGCCAGCCCGTCCTTCCACCCGATCTTCTTGCCTTCCGCGTAGCTCCGGCCGCGGTAGTTGATCGGCACCTCGTAGACCGCGCAGCCGCGCTTGGCGACCTTGGCCGTGATCTCCGGCTCGATGCCAAAGCGATTCGACCGGATCGGAATCGTCTTCAGCACGTCCGCGCGGAACGCCTTGTAGCACGTCTCCATGTCCGTCAGGTTCAGTCCGGTCGTGAGGTTCGACAGGTGCGTCAGGAGCTTGTTGCCGATCGAATGATGATACGCGAGCACCCGCCGCATCGTGCGCGGCGTGAAGCGCGACCCATACACCACGTCGGCCGAGCCGTCCAGCAGCGGCTGAAGCAACGGGACGTAGTCGCTCGGGTCGTATTCCAGGTCCGCATCCTGAACGACGGCGTACTGACCGGTCATCTCCGCGACCGCGCGACGGACGGCGGCCCCCTTGCCCTGGTTGACCGGCTGACGAAGCGCGCGAATGACGTCGGGGTGCTGCTCCGCCAGCTCGTGTACGACGCGGTCGGTGCCGTCGGTGGAGCAATCGTCGACGATGACGAGCTCCTTTTGCAGGCCCCCCGGCAGCTCCACCGCCAGCACCCGCTCGACGCAGCGGCGCAGATAGCCCCGCTCGTTGTAGACCGGCATCAGGATCGATAGAACGCCCGTGCGAAACACGGGCACCGGCCGCTCTGCGGGCATTGCGTCTCTCCGGCTGCAGCGCGCGGGCCGACCATAGTACCCGTCTGACGTGGTCGTCAAGCGCGCTGCCGCCTGGCGCGCCGTTACATCCTGAGGCTGCGGGTGCAGCACGGCGGGCCGGTGCAGCGCGGCACGGTCCGCCGACCTGCGCTACGCGCTACCGCGCTGTGCCGTAGCGGGCCGTGATCTGAGCCAGACGCTCTTCAAACCCCGGGACCTGCCACTCCGGGTACTCGCCGCGGAGTTGGCGGGCGTGGACGTCGGGGGGCAGCGGGGGGCGCTCATTCTCCGGCCGTTGCAGGGGACTGATGTCGAACAGCAGCACTTGCGGCGCGCGGAGCCGGCGTCCGACGCAGTTCTCGGCGAGGACGCGGAGCGTGTCAGGGTCGTTCGTCCCGGGCAGAAAGACGTAATACTGCAGGGGCCAGTCGGCCGGCAGGCGGCGCTGCAAATCCGTCACGCAGGCCGGAAACGGCCGGTTCGGCAGCGGCGCGTGCCACGCGGGTCGTTGCAGGAAGTACCCAAAATCGGCCGTGTAAGCGTTGTGCAGCGCCGCGGTGTGTGGCGGCAGCGCGTTCGGGCCGAGCGCTTCGAGGATGTCGCTCAGGCCGGGCTTTCGGTCGCTCAATCGCCAGCCGATGGACTGGACCTCGCCGCCGATGAGGGCGAGCAGCGCCGCGACGCCGAGGACGCGCGCGACGAGGGGCTGCCCGGAGCCGAAGGCCCAGCGCAGGACCAGGGCGACGGTACAGCCCAGTACCGCGGCGAACAGCAGGAGAAACTGGCCGGTCACGTGCAAGTGAATCCAGGCATGGCGCGGCATGAACAGATACCAGCCCAGCGGGGCGAGCAGCAGGCCAGCCAGCAACGCCCGGGCCCGGCGACGCGACTCGTCCGTGTCGCGGAGGCGATCGAGCAGGCCCATGACCAGCGCGGCCAGCAGCAACAGGGCCGGCCACGACCAGAAGAAGGCGCGTTGGCTGCGCTCCAGCAGACGCTCCGGAAGTAGCGTGAGCCAGAACCAGCGGCCGCGTTCCTCGTACTCGCCATAGCCCAGGCCGTCCGTCAGGGTGGCCGTCAGGCCCACGCCCCAGCAGTTCTGGAGGAACTTCAGCCCAACTGCCAGCAGCGGGGCGGTTGCCAGCAGCAGCAGCAGTCGCCAGCGGCGACGCAACTGGCCGGTGGCCAGCACGTAAACCCAGGCAAAGATCTGGGCATAGAGAATGAACTCGAAGCTGACCAGCGCACCGACCAGCAAGGGCAGCCAGGCGCCGAGCCGTGCGCCGCGTGTGGGCCCCTCGCTGTGCACCGCCCGCATGAAGAACAGCAGGAACAGGCCGAGAGAGAAGGTGTCGTAGCTGAGGTGCAGGCTGACGCCGTACGCGCTGAAAAAGCCCGTGCCGCCCGCCCACGCCAATCCGCACAAGGCGGCGAGCGGTCCGACCAGCGGCGCAAACGCCCGGTACGTGCAGAATAGGCCGGCGACGACGAGGGCGCCGCAGAACAGACGCATGACGAACAGGCTGTGGATGCCCATCGCCTGGAATACGCCGTTGATGATTGCGTCCAGTGGCGGATAGTGCAGGTAGTACGTCGGGTTGTCCGCGCTGGGCGTGAAGTAGTGCACGGGCAGAAGGTGCAGCTTAAAAAAGCCCAGCCGGGCGTAGTTCTCTCCGGCCAGCAGGTCGTTCATGTCGCTGAACGAGTCGGCGCACCACCGCACGTCGGCCGCGCTCATGAAGCCCACGTACACCAGCAGGATGCCGGCCACGACACCCGCCGCAGCGTGCCAGCGCGCGTCGATCACCGGCGACCCGCGGTGCTGCAATTCGCCCGACGCCACCGTTGGGCCGGGGGCGTGGGGCGCGGTTTCCTTGTGGTGGCGTGTCTTCAAGAGATTAGGGCTCCGCGACGAAATCCGGCGCCGACGTGCTCGGGCATGCCGCGCGGCGCTGCCGGGCGGCGCCCAACAACGGCTCTGCCGCCGCAAGAACGGCGTCCGGTGTGATGGTCAACATGCACCAGCCCTCGTGGTTGCACCACATGCCCTCGAAAGTCGTGAACATATACAGACACGGGCTGCAAGGGAAGTCATTGTAGATCGCGTGGTGGTCCGCGCTGCGCGGAGCGTAGAAACCCGGCCGGCCGGGGCCCCACAGCGAGAGCAGCGGCACGCCCTGCGCGGCGGCCAGATGCATCGGGCCGGAGTCGTTCGTGATGAACAGGTCGCAGTCAGCGAGGGCGGCGATGAACTCGTCGAGCGTCCACTGTCCCGCCGCGATGGCCACGCGGGCCTGCAACTCCTGCGGCAGTCGTTCAGACAGCGCCAGCACGTAAGCACGCTCCGACGGGGCGCCGACTAACACGACGAACAGGTCCGCATGGCGCTCCAGCAGCGCCTGAACGACGACGGCGAATCGCTCCAGCGGCCAGCGCCGCTCGAGCGACATGTCCCCGGCGTTGACGTTCACGCCGACCAGCGGGGCGCCCGGCGACCAACCGTGGCGGGTCAAAATCTCGCGGGCGGCCCGGCGTGGCGCCGGGCCGGCGTCCAGGCGGCTCAGCGTCATGTCGTCGATCATCACATCCAGCCGCCGCGCCGCCTCGCGGTAGACGTCGGTGATGTGCTGGTAATAGTTGAAGTAGATCGCGTGCGTAATGAGGCTGTAGCGCCAAAAGTCGTTGAGGTGAAACCCGACTCGAACGCGCGCGCCGCTGAAGAACGAAAGCAGCGTCGAGAACTTGCTGAAGAACTCCAGGTCGATCACCGCCTCGACCCGCTCGCGCTGCAGCCAGGCGATCTGGCGCAGCACGTCGAGCGCAAAGTCCAGCGGCCGCTGCGTCCGGATGACGCGCACATCGGTGCACAGGCCCAGCATCCGCACCAGATGTTCGTTCTCCGCGAACGTGACGAATGCCAGCCGCGCGCGCGGATAGCGGGCGCGGATGGCGCGCAACAGGGGACTGATCTCGATGATGCTACCCAGGCCGAAAAACTTGAAGACGGCCAGCGTGCGCTGTCCCCCGATGCGGCGCGAGCGGTGAATTCCCAACCGCCGCACCAGCGCGACGCACAGCCCCAGCAGAAAGCACAGAGGCAGGCCCACCCAGTGATCGATCCAACGCATCGCCGCCATGCCGCGCCCGGACCGGCTGCGCTGCGCTGCCGGGCATCCCGGACGTGCGGCACCGGCGTTGTCGGCAGGCAGCAACATGATCCATCATGGCTTCAACAACGGGCCTGGTTCGGCGGAAAGTCGGACGCGTCTTTCGATCGCGCTGGCGCAGAACTGGAACTTCGCCCGTCGCACGCCCGTACGCTTTCCCTTCAAACAACGCATCATAGACACGCGCCGCGCACCCGGCAAGCAACGCGGCCGCTTTGACACCTGCCGAGCAGCGGACTAGCGTGCTCGCTGGGGAGGTGTATCCACACGTGACGACGCGCAGGTGCCCCGTCTGCCAGACCTGTGAGCCACGCGAGTTCTGCACCCATGCGGGCGTACCGTTCGTACGCTGCGGTGCCTGCGGCAGTCTTTACCAGGCTGGCGAGCCCGATTGGGCACGCATCGCGCAGATCTACCAGGTGCTCGAACACATCGACCCGCCGCAGGGAGCCCTGGCGACGATCCACCGGCTCCTGCGGCCCGGCGGGCTCGTGCTGATCGTTACGCCGGACGGCGGCAGCCTCGGCGCGCGGCTCCTCAAGGCACGCTGGCCGCACCTGTTCGTCGAGCACGTCCTGTTGTTCAGCCGGCGCGGCCTGCGCGGCTGCCTCGAGATGGCCGGCTTCCAGGTCGAGCGGATGGGGTTCGCGTGGAAGCGCATCAACCTCGACATGCTCGTGCGGCACGCAACCATCCATCCGCACGTCGCGGGCAGCGCGGCCCTGCGTGTCCTCGGCCGCCTCCTGCCGGGTCCCCTCCTGCGGCTCGGCATCCCGTTCAACAGCGGCGAGTTCTACGTCGTCGCGCGCCGACCTCGTACCGGTGTACTGCCTCACCGGTAACCGCGCGTTGCCAGGGTGGTGGGGGGGCGTCCCGGCCCGCGTTGGCCGGCGCCGCGTTTTGACAGCCGCTCGGGGCGCGCCTACATTCCACCTCGGTGCTTGTATGCGAAAAACAAAGGAGCACGGAGCCTCCTTCGTCCGTGGCGGCTCGCCGGCGCCTGCCGCGCAGACCCCCCCAGCGGTCCCGCGCCCTTCGTCCGCGCTCCGTTGGCTGCCACCGGCGATCGTGCTGATCGGCAGCCTCCTGCGCATCGCCTACACCGCCGGCAACGACGTGCGCAACCTCTATGACGACCACTTCCACGTCTCGCGCATCATGCTCGACGAGCGGCGCTGGCCGCTGCCGCAGGACGGTTGGGAAACCTACCAGCCGCCGCTGTACCACGCGCTGGGCGCCCTGACGTACTACATCGTGTCGGGCTACAGCACGGTCCACCTCCAGGAGCCGACTCCGCAAGAGAAGTATTTGCCACAAGGCGTCGTCTGCCACGATGCCCGGCACCTCGCGGGGCGCAAGGCCGTGCAGTTCCTCTCAACGGCGTCTGGCGTCGGGACCCTCGTGCTGGTCTGGCTGCTGTTGCGTTTGCTGTTTCCGCACGCCGTCCTGGCACAATCCGCCGGGCTGCTGCTCGCCGCTTTCCTGCCGCGGCACATCTACATGAGCGGCATGGCGACCAACGACGCGATGACGTACCTGTGGGCGTCGTTGTGCGTCTACGCCCTCCTGCGGGCGGTGCACCGGGCAACCGGCGGCGACAGCGCGCCGGCGGTTCCGAGTCGCTCTGCGCCGGCTGCCGGCGATAGCCGCCGCCCGCACGCGACCCCCAAGGGCGCTCGCCTCCCGAGCGAAGCGTCAACCACCGCCTTCGCCCCGGCCGCCGCGGCGCCGGCACGGGGCTGGTCGAGCTACGGCTGGTGGGTTCTGGCGGGCTGCGGTGCCGCCCTGGCGATGTGGACCAAGCAGTACGGCATCTGCGTGCTGCCCGTGCTCGCCACCGTGATCCCAATGTCACTGTTTGCCCGCACCGCACGGGCACGCGGGGCCCTCGTGCGCGGCGCGCTCGTGTCCCTGGGCGTCGCGCTGGCCCTCGGCGCCTGGCCCTACGTGCGGCTGTATCGTCTGACCGGCAACCCGATGGCCAGCAACGTCCCGATCGGCAAGCATGTGTTGGATGAGGGGCTGCCCGGCGACGTCAGGGCCATCTCCTGGGTCTCCTTCCACCTGGGATCCCTGCTCGCCCGGCCCTGGATTCATATCAGCACCGTGAATTCGTTCTGGACGGTCATGTACGGCGAGCTGTGGTTCGACTACGCCATGCCCTGCACGGTCTACACCTACGCGCCCTGGCTCGAATCCCTCGGCCGCGTGCGCGCCACCCAGCCGCGCACTCCTCGTGAGTACGAGCAACGCATGTTTAGCTGGGACCCGTCCGTGGTGCCCCCGGTGACGCTCTGGCAGGGCCGTTTCATCTACACGCTGGCCGTGCTGCCGACGGCCCTGACGATCGTCGGACTTTTCACCGTGTGGCGCCGCACCGGCCCGGTCGTCGGCAGCGCCGCCCTCATGGCGTGCTTCCTGCTCGGCGTGCTTACGCCGCTCGCGCAGACGATCCGCTTTCCATACCGGCCCTCCATGAAGGCCACCTATGGATTGCACGCGCTGATCGCGGCGATCGTCCTGTTCGTCGCCGGCTTCGAGTGGCTCAGCGCGACGCGGCACGGCCGCTGGCTGCGCTGGATCGTCGTGCTCGACCTCGTGCTTCTGGCCGGTGCCGTGACGTGGCACTTCCTCTACCTCGCCGACGTCTTCCCTTATAGCGCCGAGTACTTCGTGCGGCGCGGGGCCATTTAGGAACCTGCTCCCGCGCTACATTTCCCTGCCCCGGCGCCCCGATCTGGCCCTTGCGCCAAATGGAACGTAGACTGCACGGCGTGAAACGCTTCGCGAACAAACGGCCGCCCGCAGTGCCGGCGGCCCGGTTGCACGGCACGGGTCCGTCCACGCCGCCGCGCTCCGGCCACGGCCCGTGGTTCTGGGTCATCGCCGCCGCGTTCGCCGTCGCGTGGCGCGTCAGCCTCATCCTCCTGCGGGGCGGCGCCCTCTACCCCGGCGACCACGACGACTTCGCGCGGTGGGGCATCCAGGCCACCGACCGCGGCGTGCTGACCTTGTACAGCGAAGCGCCCGCCCGGCACAACTGGCGGGGCTGGAACGGGCAACAGTGGGTCATCGGCCAGCGCCAGTTCGACCGCATCTGCAACTACCCGCCTCTCGCGGCCTACCTGGTCTCGCTGTCCGGCCTCGTCTTTCGTGCGGTCAGCCCGGATCGCCTGATCAACACGGCTACGTCGCTGCTGGTCTTCTCGTCTTGGAGCATAGCGGGAGACATTCTGCTGGCCGCCGGCTGTGCGGCCATCGTGGCACTGTTCCGGGGCCGGTGGGCCGTGCGGCTGACGTATCTGCTGGCACTCTTTCTGCCGCCGTTCTGGTGGGACTCGGTCGTCTGGACCCAGATGGACGCCGTCCTGCTGGCCCCGGCGGTCTGGATGCTCTACTTCGTGCTGCGCCAGCGCTGGCTGCTGGCCGGCGTCCTCTGGGGCCTCGCGTTCTCCCTCAAACCGCAGGCCATTCTCTTCGTCCCGCTCTGGGGCTACGCGCTCTTTGCGACGCGGCCCTTCTGGCAGCCGCTGCTCGGTGGCCTCGTCGCCGGCGCGACCCTGCTCGTCACGGCGTTGCCGTTCATGCTGCATAGCGGCTGGGCGTGGTTCGACCTGAGCTACTACCAGAACCTGTTTTCGACCTACACGAACTTCACTACGTTGAAGGCGTTCGACATCTGGTACCTGGACCTGCTCATCTCGGACTCTCTGGACGCCAAGGCGACGTGGCTGGGTCTGACCAAGAGCTTGTGGGGCAAGATCTTCCTGCTGCTCGGGCTGCTGAGCGGGTTCGTCTTTGCCCTATGGCGTTGGCGGCGTGACCGCCGGGGGCTGATTCTGTGGGCCACCGTCAGCGTGCTCCTGTTCGTCATGTTGCCGACGGAGGTGCACGAGCGTTATATCGTCCTGGTGCTGCCGTTCCTCGGCGTCCTGGCGGCACTGACCTGGCGCGCCGCCCCGGCGTTGCTGGCTCTCACCGTCGTGGCGATGCTTCAGATGACCTGGCCGCTGTGGCTGGACACCAAGCCCGGCACGTGGACCGACATCAAGGGCATTGTCACTCAGCGCTACAACCAGGCCCGGGCCGAGAACCGCGCGCCGGTGCAGGTCACGCTCGAGGAGACCCTGGCCGCCAACCGGTCGGCCTACCTTCGTGGCCGCAGCCAGACCGCCCCGTTCGAATGGCTGCTGACGATCCTCGCGCTGTCTTCGACCGTCTCGGTCGTTGCTCTGTTTGTCAGAATGCGGCCGCAAACGGCGCCGCCGCGGTCGCCGCCGGCGTCATGACGCCGCAAAATGTAGGCCGACCCCGTGTCGGCCGTAGGCTGCCGAATAACCTGCGTGGCGCGCGAAGATCCGCGACGTTCGTAGTACAAGGAGTCCGTCATGGCCACTACCCCGCAAGAACCGAAGCCGACGCCCACACCGCTGCCGTCCGTGACGGCCCCCGCGCCAGCGAAGAATGAAACGCCACCCCCGGGCCACCATGTCCACGAGGTCGCCTTCGTCAGCTATCCCAAGCTGCTTTTCGTCTGGCCGCTGATCCTCGCGGGCTTCGTCTTCTGGCCGCTTGGCAAACCCGCCCAACCCCAGCCCGCAGCGCCCGCCCCGGCCGCCGCGTTGCACGCTGCCCCCGCCGCCGCCACTCCGTCGACGGCGCCCGCGGCAGCGTCATCCGCCGCGCCCGGCTCCCACCGCCTGCACGTCCTCGGCTGGCTCTATCTCTGGGTCGCCGTGCTTGTGTTCCTGACCCTCGGCGTCGACGTGGATCGCAACCAGGCCGCGTTCTGGTTCATTCTCGTCGCGGCCATCTACATCCTCGGCATGTGGCTGCACGACGTGAAGCACTTCACCCTCTTCGGCGACGTGTACCGCTGGTTCGTCGGGCTGAACGTGCAATACGACCGCAGCTTCGGTCTGGCGCTGAGCATTCTGCTGCTGGTGCCGTACCTGATCATGATCGGGTGGGGCCGCTTCAATGACCGCTGGCGGATCACGCACAATGAGTTCGAGCACTTCGCGTTCGGACGGCTGGACGACTCGCTCGGCCGCGGGGCGAAGACGATCCGCAGCAGCTACCCGGACATGTTCGAGCTACTGATCGGCCTCGCCGGCACGCTCGTCGTGTACAACGCGACCGGCACCCAGGAGCTCCGCCGCATCCCGCACGTGATGCTCTTGCCGTTCGTGCGCAAGCGGCTGAACCGAATTCTGGAGACGACCTCGGTCACGGCGTCACAGACGGAAGATGAGGAGGACGACGACAATCAGCCGTAGCGGCCCCCGGGGAGGGCGAGGCTCCCGCCGAGCCGTAACGCGTCAGATCCGCTGTGCGACCGCCTGCGCTTGGGCCTACGCTGACCTACAGCGGCGGACCGTCGGTGCTCCAGGCCGGGTCGGCGACGTCGGCGCCGCTGCTGGCGCCCAGCATGCCGTTGGGGGGACTCACGACGTTGTAAACGGTCTGGCCCGCACCCTCGTCGAGCGGCCACGCGCCCACCAGCCCCGTCTGGAACATGATCACGCGGACGCCCTTGAGCGCGGCAATCTGCGTCTGCGTGCGGGCGACGGACCACAGGCGCACCTCGCTGACTTTGCCCCGCAGCCCGTTGCCCAGCGTGATGCGATCGGCCGTGATGGTCCCGATGCCGCTCTGGCTGCCCAGCGGCGCGCCGTCGAGGTACACCGTGCACAGCCCAACCCCGCTGGTCGGCTGATTGGGGTCGGTCGCCGAGCTGGCGGAAAACGTCACAGCGATGTGGCGCCAGGTGTTCGCCAGCGCTGCGGCGGTGAAGTCCGTCTGCGTGCCGGCCACACGGGTCCGGATGAGATTGCTGCTCGGGGCCACTTCGACGGAAAACGCGCTGCCGAGCGCGGCCAGCGTCCCGCCGTCGGCCTGCGCCTTGATCCACGCCTCGAACGTCCAGCTCTTCAGGTTCTGCGTGCCGTCCAGCAGCAGCGTAGCGTAGCTCGTGCCGTCGAACTGGAGCGACGCGTTCCGCACGCCGACCGTGATCTGGGTCGTCGTCTTGGCTTCCACGCCGCCGGCGGTCACAACGCGGAGCTGGACCGTGTACGTGCCTTCGAGCATGAACGTGTGCAGCGGCTTGGCCAGTTGCGACTTGGCTCCGTCGCCGAAATCCCAGAAGTAGTCGCGGATCGTGTCGTCGGTCGCGACGCTCTGCGTGCCGTCGAACTGGACCGTCAGCGGTTGGGGGCCGCTGTTCGTGTCAGCGCCGATGATCGCGATGGCCCCGCTGCCGCGGACCTGCACGTCCAACACCGCCATGCCGACCGCGCCGGTCGCGTCCGTGACCTGCAACTTGACGGTGTAGAGTCCGGCGTGCGCATAGGTGTGCAGAACCTGGGCATCCTCCGACGCCGTGCCGTCCGCCAGGTCCCACGCGTACGTCAGGTCCCCGGCGTTGCTCGACGTCGAGTCCGCCGCCGACAGCACGACCGACAACGGGGCGTTGCCGCTGGACACGGAGTAGGCGAGGACGGCGTGCACAGCGGAACCGCCGCTGATGCTGTCCGTCTGCGGCGTCGGACAGCCGCCGACGAGCAGCAGCACTGCTGCCGCGAGCGCGGGAACGACCAGAACTCTCGTGGGCAACGCTTTGTCCGGCGTGGTTTGGAATGTCATAGCGCCGGCATTATACGCGCGCCCCGCAGTGTCGGACCAGCGTTCGGCGCGCAGGCAGGACAGGTCGCGTCTGTTTGCGACCTGGCATATCCCGGTGTCGCCCCGTCCGCCCACTCATTTGCGCTGGCGTCACGCATACGGTCCCAGGAACCGCTCGCCATTGAAATGGATGACGTGCGATGGCGCCTCGGCGATCCACACCTCCGTCTCCCAGGCGATGTCTGCGAGGTACTTCGTCATGGCCCGCCGGGTGAGAAAGGCGGTCACGAACACCAGACCGGCCCGAGCTGCCCCGAAGAGGGCCTTCAGCTCGTTGTGGCGTTTCATTCCAATCGGGCCATGGCTCGTGACGGCCTCGATCAAGACAAGCCAGTTCTTCTCCGCGAGGTGCACGACGGCGTCGGGCATCTTCCCGTGCTCGTCTATGTGTACGCCGAGCCGCTCAAGGTATCCGGTTTCGACGTGCCGATGCTTGTCGCCGGTGTCGCCCACGTACACGAGGACGCCGCCCGGTGTGAAGCGCGGACAGAATTCCTCGATGATCTTCTTCACCAGCTCGTTCTGGCCGCCCGCGGTCAGGGACAGCCTCTTGCCGTCGGGGAGCGTCACCGGGATCAAAGCCATCTTGCGTTCCCGCGGCTGCAGTTTATGGAGCGCTTCGGCGGTTTCGAGGAAGCGCGCCAAGGAGTAATCCCACGCGGTCGAGCCGTAGGTCTGAGCGAGCTTGAGCAACGTCGGCGCGACCTGGTAGCGGTTGTCGGGGCTGTTCACCGGTCGGAGGGGGTCGTCGGGATTGGCCATGACGAGCCCCATTTGAACGAACTGATGCACGGTGAAGCGGCGCACAGTCTCGCGCGTGTTCGGGGCGTACTTCTTGCCAAACTTGTCGCGCAAGATAGCCATCATCTCCGTGATGCCGAGCAGAGGAGCCTCAGCCTCGCTCCAGGGTGTGCGCGGCGCCAATCCGAGCAGCGCGAGGAGGGTCAGGGCCGAACGCTCGTTTTGCTGCTCCCGAGGCACATTCAAGGCCTTGAGGATTCCGAGTGCCTCGACCACGCGCTTTGTCACCACGCCTCGTCCTCTGGGTCCCCGATTAGCCACGACAGACGACCTCCTCAACGAGACGATCCAACTCCTCCTGCGGAGGAAAGCTCCTTCCGATCCGGCGCCCAAGTGCGACCAGGTCGTTCCAGCCAGGATACCGCAGCGCACGAAGGTCGGCAGCATTCACTTGAGTGTGCCCGCTGAACTGCCGGAAGTAGGAATCTACGAGCGTCGAGTTCAGGTAGGCGGCAAGCCCTTTCGCTGCAGTCACCGATAGCCCGGCGCCCCGCGCATGGTAGTAGTTCAGGTGGTTCTCGAACGCGACCCGGTCGGCCGCAATGCGCGACGGGTCGTAGACGGCCGCCACCACGCGCCGCCGCTCCTCCTTGGCCGAGAACCGCTTTGTGACGACATAGTAGCCCTCGGGAATAAGCAGCTCGTCGGCCCCGGGGCCAAGTGCGAGGGCGTTCGGTTTCCGCGTGTGGCCGTTCGGCCATTCCACGAAGCCCTCCTGCAGATGGCATGGGTAGATGAGCGGCACTGTGTCCCGTCCCGGCTGGGCGCGGAGCAGCCCCTTAGCCCGGAAGTCCACGACCCGCCCAGTGGAGACGGTCAGCCCGAGATCCGAAAGACTCGCATCCAGGCTCCCAACCCGGCGACGGATCGGATCTCCGGCGTTGTCCGGAACGATGTGGATGAAAACATGTGGACCGGTCCGCCGGACGAGATCGTCGTGTTTCATCGTCCGAGTGCGCATGCCCGACCCGCTCGGATCGAGGCTCGACGAGACAACGACGTCGCCCCCGGGATCGTGCATCCTCACGGCGCGGAACACCACGTTTTCCTGCAGGACCTTGTCGTCGGCAAAGGCGCGGTCCCGAGCATCGAAGACGTGCACTCGCCGGAAACACATCTCGCGCAGGAAAAAACGCCGGAACGCTTCGAAATAGGGACCGTTGCAGAAGCTCCGCGGGGTAATCGCCACCATTTCCCCCAGCGGTCCCAGGAGCCGCGCGGTCACCGCGACGAAGCCGGCGTACAGGTTCGTCGTCTCGAGCCCAATGGACCGAAGCAGTTTCCGCTCGCGGGATTCCGTGCGGATTTTCCTGTAGGGCGGGTTGAGGATGGCGCAATCGAATCGCTCGTGCTCGCCCCCGCCGAAAAGATCGCCCGCCAACGTGCTCGCGCCGACATCCAGAAAGTCGTTGGTGACAATTCGTCCCTCAAATCGAATCCCCGCTTCTTTGCTCGCTGCCCGGCAGAGATCGAGTGTCTTGCGGAGATAGCCGACCAGCAGGGGATCGATCTCGTAGGCGGTGAGAACGATCGCGTCCGGACACGGCCGTCTGCGGCACATCGCCGCCGCGAAAGCGGCGGAAAGCGCGCCCGATCCCGCACCCGGATCGAGAACGTGCACAACCGCCTTCCTGCACTCGAACATCCCGGCCATGAACGTGGCGACCGGTGCCGGCGTCAGGAACTGTCCCAGGAGGGCACGACGACGCGGCTCCAATCGAAGCGACGCGTCCCGTCGGGCAGCCTCGACCGCCGACAGAAGTGAATCCGTGCGGCTTTCCGCGACCTCGTCAACGACCTTCACGTCGTTGCCCACCATTGCATCTGCCCGAACACCACGGCTGCCCGCCCCGCGCCGCTCTTGTCGATAGCGGTCTGGGCCGGGGTCGGAGGAACACAGGTTGCGTGGGCTTGGTCGCATCCCCAAATCTCGCTACGCCGAAACAGCGTGTTCGGCCGAGTTGGTCAGGATGCAGGCATGATAGGCGAGCGCGTTATAGGCGGCAACATCGTGCGCCAGCGCGGAGGTCGTCCCCCCTGTACGGATTCCGCAGCAGCCGAGGCGATCAAAGGTCTCGTTCCCGCCCCCTTCCCGGCCTTGCGATGTGCCATAAACCTGCCGACGGGCTTACGCCGGCTCGGGCACCTGCACTGGCGTGCTCGCCACCGCGCGGGGGTCACCGGCGGGGACGATGTCCGCGGCGTCGGCCACGGCGGTCTTGATTACGCCGCGCGACATTTCGGTCGCCTCCACGGGTAGCGCCTCGGTCGCACCGGCGGATGAGGCCGTGCCGGTCGGCGGCGGGGTGCTGCCGTTGCGGCGGCGGGCGCGGGCGCTGGTGTCGCTCAGGGCCGTGCGGACCTCGGTGAACGCCTTCTTCACGCTGCCCAGCGCCGTCTCCGCGGTCCGCACCTGGTTGCGCAGCGACGCGACTTCGGATTCATAGAAGCGGCGTTGCTCGACCAGCCGGGCGTTCTCGCGCTCGAGATGGGCGATTTGTGCCTGGAGGCTCTTGCGTTCGGTGCGCAGCCCCTCGACCTTCTCGCTCAGCAGGTCCTGCACCTGCGTGAGCTCGCGGCCCCGCTCCTCGGCCGCCCGGGCATTCGTCTGAAACTGGTTGCGCTCTTCCGCGGCCTGCTCGAGCGCGGCGCGCGTCTGCTGCACCTCCGCCTGCAGTGCGGCCCGCTCCTCTGCCAGATCGCGCTGCTGCCGTTCCAGCGCGTCGACCTTGCCGGAGAGGCTTGTGCAGTCGCCCCGCAGCCCGTCCCGCTCCCGCCGTACGCCCCATAACTCGTCCAACTGTTTCTGGGCGTGTTTCAGCTCGCTCTTGAGGTCGTCGCGCTCCCGTTCCGCCGCGACGAGTGTTTCCTTGACCCGCTCGGCCGCGGCGTGGGCGTCGCGCAGCTCCTCTTCCAGCGCAGCAGCCTGCTGCCGCGCCGTTTCGAGCGACTCGATCCGCGTGTTGAGCGTTACCGCCTGCCACTCAAGCTCCTGAACCCGCCCGCTGGCGGCCTGGAGCTTTTCGGCCCCGGCGGCCAACTCCCGCTCGAGCTTCTCACGCCGCTCCTGATCGCGGTCGAGCTGATCTTCCAGCTCGTTGATCACCGCGAGCACGTCGTTGCGCTCGTCCACGAACGCTTCCTGCAACGCCGGTGCCGACCGCGGGCTCCCGGCGGCGGCAGCGCGCTGTAGTCGCTGCTTGGCCAGTTGCCCGGGCGTGACGGCGCCGCTGTCCGGCAGAGGGCTCGCCGGTAGGGGGGTCGTGCCGGAAGTACGGTCTCCGTTGCCGTCATGTCGCATGCGGGGATGACTGTGTTCCATGGCTCTTGCTTCCTTGCATTGACGCCGCGGCAGCGCTTGCGCTGCCAGCGTCCTCCAGGTGCGCAGCCCCGGAAACGCATGGCCCGGAGGGCCGGCGCCGTCAATCGTTATCGGTGTTCCCCCGCCCCGTTTGGTGCCCGGCCCCGACCCAGGCGCAAAAACTGCGACGGCCCTCGCGCCGCTACGGCGCCGGCGGACCGCCGCTGCCGTCCGTGTCGCCTTCTGCCTCTTTCTGCATGTCGTCCCGCGCCCGGCGTTTGGCGCGCAGCAGTCGCGACGTGTAATCCGCCTCCGATTGCGGCGCCTTCTTCCCCGTCGGCCGCGCCACCACCGGCGTATCCTGCTGCGTCGCGCCGCCCAACGCCCGCCCCAGGTCCTCCGTGGCCTTCTCGTCTGGCGTAGACGCTTCGTATCGTGCCGTCGCCGCCGGACCCTCGCGCGGCCCCTCGGCCGCCGGCGCGCCCGCCGCCGTCTGCTGCTCCCGCACGCGCTCGCGTGTGCCCTTCAGCGTCGTGAGCACCGCGACCGCCTCGCTCGCCGGCCGCCCGCGCCCAGCCAACTCCGCCAGGAACCCGCGCAACTTGCGATACACCTCGAACGGGTTGATCGCGATCCGGCGGACTGCGACGTCCAGCAGGAACAGCAGCAGCATCCACCGCAGCAGCGTTTCCCACATGACGTGCCGCGTCTCCGCCTTCTGCAAGCCCGTCCGGTCGAACACCTTCCCCGTGTCCGCGACGCCCAGCGTCCGCCCGCCCGTCCGCGCCCGCAACTCCTCCAGCAGCGGCAGATTCGCGTGCGTCTGGCTGTACTCCGGCGAATACGCCACCGTCACGCCCGTGCACAGGCTGCCGCTGACCGCGTCCTTCCCGTGCCCCATCGAATACGCCAAATTGACGATGTAATTCCCCCGCTGCCGCGCGTCGAACTCCGCCTCGTACCGCCCCGGCCCCGTCTGCGTCAGCCGCAACCCCTGCGCCTCCTGCTCGGGCGTCAGCAGCTTCCCCCGGATGTCCATGAAGTTGACCACGTCGGCGTTCTTATCGAGTGCATCGATGCGCAGCCGCGCCTTCCCGCCCTGCACGGACGTGGTCACGTCAAACGCCGCCGCCTCCGACTGCCGCGACGCCCACCGCACGATCTGCGCCCACAGCTTGCTGAACTTCGGCCACGCCGTCCAATTCGGCCCCCACTGCGGCCACAGCCCGCTCGTGAACGCCACCGTCTTGCCCAGCCCTGCCTGCCAGTGCGCCAAAATCGGGTCGTCGCCCTCCTGCGACTTCCGCACGATCGGGACCGTCGCCGCCTGCTTCGCCGTCGTCAGCACGAACCCGCGCAGCTCCGGCAGCTTCTCCCCGGCGATTCCCGGCACCAGCGGCGAAAGCGGATTCACGAGCGACGGGTTGAACTCGCCCTCCTGAATCAGCGACCGCTGCACCGTGCGGGCTTCCTTAATGAAAATCTGCGGCAGCTTGCTGTGATCGTTCGTGCGATAGAACGTCCCGCCGGTCGACTCCGCGATCCAAATCGCCTTATCTTCCAGGATCGGGTGGCCGCCGTACCCGATCGCGATCGTCGTGCACGTGATCCCGTTCTTCTTCATCGCGTTGACGAGGTCCTGCCGCGGCGCCTGCGGGTCGAAATCCGAAATGACGATCATGTGCTTCGGCCCGACGTCCTTCCGCTGGATCAGCGCCTCGACGCCCGGCCGCATGACCTCGTCCAGGTCTGGCAGATCGCCCATGCTCATCCGTTTGATCTCGTTGATGATTGGCGTGCGGGCGCCGACCTCCTGCAGCGGCACGACCCAGTTCTTTGTGTCCGGCCCTTGCCACTTCCACGCCAGCACGCCGACCAGATCGCGGCTGCTGAGCGTCTTGACTGCCTCGATCGCGCTGCGTTCGCCGAGGTGGTTGCCCTCCGGAATCTCGCACGCGTGCATGACCAGCACCAGCGCGCCTTTGAGGAACTCCTTGCGGTGCTTCACGTCGAAGCTGACCGGCATCACCTCCTCGACCGGGCTGCCCAGCCACCCGCCCGCCCCGAACGAGTCCCCGCCGCCGATCATCACCAGCCCGCCGCCCAAATCGCGGACGTACGTCGCCAGCGCCTGCTTCTCCTCGTCGCGCAAATCCCCCGCGGGCACATTCGCCAGCACCACCAGCGAATAATCGAGCAGCCGCACCTGGTCGAGCGGCTGGCTGCCCGCCACCTCGACCTCGCACGCCAGCTTCTCCGCCTCCAACGCGTCCTTGAGGATCACTGCCGACGACTGCTCGGCCTTCTCGTCCTCCGTCGTCGTCAGAATCAGGATGCGGCCCTGCCCCGACACCACCGTGAACGCCTGTCCGACGTTGTTCTCCTCGATCGTGTCCGCCCCGGGCTCGTCCGGCACGAACTGCACCTTGAACCGGTGCACGCCCGCCACCTTCAGCGGCACCGCGATGATCTGCCGGTTCGGCCCCGGCTCAAGCTGCACCTCGCGCCCGGTGCCCGGCGCGCTGCCATTGAGGTCGAGCAGCGTGTCGTTGTGCCACAGCATGATCTTCCCGCTGCACGCGCTCTGCGACCGCAGCACAAGCTGCAAATTGACCGTCTCGTCCGCGCTCGCCGTCGGCGGTGCCTTGAGCTGCTCCAGCACGACCTCGTTCGTGTGCTCGTATTGCAGCGGCAGCACGTCCATCGGGATGCCCGCCGCCGTGTACGGCCGGGCCTCCTCCAGCACGTCCCCCAGGTTCTCGTTCCCGTCCGACACCATCACGACGCGGCCAGTGGCGTTCGACGGCAGCAGTGCCAGCGCCAGCCGCGCCGCCGCCGCCAGGCTCGTCTCGTCCGGATCGCCCGGCTCTGTGATGCTGCTGATTTCGAGCGTGCGCATCGGCCGTTGCTCGATGCCGGCCACTCCGTCGAACCCGATCACCCCCAGCCGGTCGTCCGGCTTCTGGCTGTCCGCGGCGTGCTTGAGATACTTGAACGCCTCGCGCTGCAAGTCCTGCGGCACGCTCTTGGAGCGGTCCATCAGAAAGATGACCGACAGATCGTTGACCCGTTCCGTCCGCTGTGCCCCCGCCAACGCCAGGACCATCGCGAGCACGACCAGGCACCGCGCCCCGATCGCCAGGTATCGCCGCCACACCCCCAGCCCCGCCAGCGACCGGTACGACAGCGCCGGCAGCAGCGGGATCAGCGCCAGCAGCGCCAAGTATCCCGGCGACTCAAAGCGCAGCCACGCCAGCGGACCCATTCACGCACCTCGCCCGCACTCTATCGCGCCGCGCGCGCGCCTCCAATCCAAAATCCAAAATCTAAAATCCTTTTACGACCGCCTCCACCGCGTCCCTGTGCACTGTATACGTCAGCATCTTCAGCTTCACGTAATCCTCGCGATAGAAGAAGTATCCCTTCGCCGCCCCGCACTGCGCCTCGTTGGACGAGTCCTTGATGAGGAACCAGTCGTAATCCCCGACATGCGTCATCCCCACCAGGTGGATGTCGTGATCGTCTTCCGTCGTCTTGTTGAAGATCCGCAGCTCGCGTGCCGACGCGTCGATGTACTCCCGCGGCACGTCGAAGCTCGGCACGATTGCCACCCCCGCACACCCGTCGTACCCCGGCTCCGACGTGTCCCCGTTCAGCCGCACCGTGTACCCGTGCTCCGCCGCGTACCGCAGCACCCCGTAGAACTCCTCCAGCGGCACGTTGTAGTACTCCCCGTGCCACCAGTTCGCCGACACCTTGTACTCCGCGTTCGCGTGCACCGGCGTCGCCAGCGTCGACATCACGCTCACGTAGTCCTCGAACTTCAGCTTCAGCACGTCCGCCAGAAAACTCGCCGGCGTCATCTCCGCCGCCTCGAACGTAAACCGCTCCGGCGGCCGCCCCATGTACTTGTCCAGGATCAGCCGCAGCGACGCCACGACCAGCTCCTCGTCCCACACCTCGTGCTCGTGGACGTACTCCATGTATGCCTTCATCTCCTCGAGCATGTCGCTGTCGTCGTAACGCCCCTTCGGATCGTGCGTCCCCCGGTACGCCTCCGCCGGCACCACGCCGTATTTCGCCCATACGATCGGCACGACCGTCCCCTCCGACCCGTCATCAAAGTATGACTCCCCGCGCTCGCGCACGAACCGCCGCGCCTTCTCCACGTAGTCGAAGTACACCGTGTACATCTCCGACAGCTTCACCTTCCGCCCGCTCAGCCGCGCCACCTCCGACTCGAAATACGACGTCGCGCTGAACGCCCAGCAGTTCCCTGTCCGGAACTGCCTCACCGGCGGAAAGTGAAACGCCGGGTGGCAATCCTCCGGCGACGCCGGCTTCTCGATCCCCGCGAAGTCGCACCTCAGCTCCGGCGCCTCGTCTTTGGCCTTTTTCTCCACGGCTCGCTGCGTTTCGCGGACCTTCGCCGTCTCCGCCTGCCGCGCCTCCTGCGCCCGCCGGCTCTGCTCCTTCATCTCGGTGATGACGGGGTCCCGGTAGCGCGGCACATACCGCACGTCCTGCTGCGGCACGCGCCCCGCCAAGCCCGCGGCGAGCACGACCACGGAGCAAACACACAGCGCGATAAACAGGCGACCTAACGGCGTCATGGGTTTCTCCTAGTCCGCGGCGCGCGTTCGCACCGCCGCGCGCCGGCGGCGCGCATCGTATCCGAACGGACACCGTGAGGAAGCGGCTCCCGGGCGGCGCTCGCTTCGAAGATGGGCGCGCAGCGGGGGCGCGAAGGGGGGCCGGAACCGGCTTTTTCCGCGAACAGCGCACTTTGCACAGGCGCGGTGCGGGTCCGTAAGCGGGTCCGGAATCGGAATGTGT
>PMMM01000077.1 GCA_003162245.1 Phycisphaerales bacterium | reverse complement strand
CCGGTGCCACACCGCCGAGCGGGCCGTCAAGGCAGGCTCTGGCACTGCGTGAGCATCTCAAGTATTCCTCGCGTAGAGACGGAAAGCAAAGCGGGAAGGAAGGGTTGGCGGGGATTGGCGGCGGGTGGCGGAAATAGGCAGATTTTGGCGAAGAAAGTCAGAAGGCAGAACGCGGGTGAGGTGGGGCGGGGCCGAGGGCGGTCCGGGCCGGGGATTCGTCGAAATAAACGGTTTGACGCGTCGGCGGGCTCACGGTACGATGCCAGACGGCAACTCGGGAGGGTGTGCCATGTCGGAGCGTGCGGCTCTCACTCGTCGACCCAGGTCGGCGCTCATTCTCGGGCTGATGTCGGCGTGGACTTACAACGCCCTTTCACAGCCTTGCTTGACCGACCGGGGAGGCGGAGCAATCGGCCAGTTCGGCCCAAACGGCGCCGGAGTGGCTCATGGCTCCGCGGCCGACGCATACTACGGTGCGTACGGGAGCCGTCCGTACGTCGCGCCCTTCGGCGCGCCCTTCGGCGCGCCCTTGAGCCTCGCCGAGGGGCAGGGACCAGTCGGGCGAGCTTTCGAGAGTGGGGCAGTCACTGGCTCGTACCCGTCGCTGCACGCTGAGTCGCACCGGACTGGCGCATGCCGGGTTGGCGCTGTTGCGGCAGGCGGTCTACGACCGAATGGCTGGAGGGGATCCAGTGGTTCGGTCTGCCAGCACCCCTGGCGGAGGGCGGACGACGGCGACGCCTGGAAGTGGAACATGAGCGGTGACAAGGGCAGCATGTTGCGGCTGCGCAACAACGTGGCGGCAGTTCCTCCCCGAGGACCAAAACGGGTGGGATTCACGGCATCAGCCGGTCCAAAGGGAGGGTTCGCGACTGGACCGCCGGTTTCCACTTGCAGTCGGGCAAACGGTTCTCGCAAAACGGTTGGCGGGGACTTCATGAATAGGAAATCCCGGTTAACAAGAGAGGAGGTGTAGATGAGATGAAAACTGGTGAAGGGCAGTTAGTAGAGAATGATGAGCTGATGACAGGTTGGCGGCGAGTAGGAAAGGAAAAGAACGATGAAACGGCTAATGACAATCTGCGCCGTGATAGTGCTTTTCAGTGCGAGTTACGCAAGGGCCGGTGCTTGGTCCACCCTTGACTACCCTGGGGCACCTAACACGCACCCAGCGCGCAGCTCCGGCAGCTATGTTTTTGGTTTGTACGACAACGTCGAAGGAGATTTCTCTTCTGCCCACGGTTTTCTCTACGACGGGACAGATTGGACCACCCGCGACTACCCCGACGCATTTGGCACAGTCATATATGGCATCTCCGGCAACAATATGCTTCTTGGTAACTACAACGACGCCTCTGGTCATACGCACAGCTTTCTCGGGGCCTGGGACTGGACAAGCTGGACCAGCGTTGACAAGCCCGAGTCGGCTTGGACGGCCGCATTTGGCATTGACGGAGAGAATATTGTTGGTTACTACGGAGACGTCCCTGGCGAAGCTGGCGCTCACGGCTTTCTTTACGACGGGACAACTTGGACCATACTTGACATGCCTGGGGTTGGGGTATCTCTCACCATCCCAAGTGGCATCTCCGGCAGCAAGATTGTTGGTAGCTACCATGACGCTTCTGGCTGGCACGGTTTCCTTTACGACATGAGCACCGCACATTGGACTACGATTGACGCATTCGGGGTACCCGGCGCAGAGTTAATGGACATTGACGGCAGCAATATTGTTGGTTGTGACTACGCCGGCGGCCACGGTGTGTTTTACAATGGGACGAGTTGGACTTATCTTGACATGCCTGGGGCACATGCGACATTCGCAAGTGGCATCGATGGCAACAATATTGTTGGTGGCTACATTGACCCTGCTTCTGGCCACTACCGCGGTTTTCTTTACGTAATTCCTGAGCCAGGCGCGCTCTCCCTGCTGACCTTGGGTGGTCTGGCATTGCTTCGTCGGCATAGAGCGTAGCGGTCAGTTGAGGAGGGCGAGCCATGCGACTGTCGCGAGCCCCATCAAGATCGTCCGTGGTCTGTGCCGGAGGACCCACGGTGTGGACGCCAGCAGGAGTCGCGGGCGCGCCGGGTTGGCCGCGCCGCTCTTGGACGAATTGCGTGGCCGGTATTGGCCCGTGAGCGCCGGCAGCGCCTTGGCGATGGTCATCTGGCTGTACGTCTGCTCCCCGTGCTGTTCGTCCCACCTGTCGCGCATCAGGCGCGAGCGACGGAAGAGGCGGTCGATCTGCGCGGGGTCTTTCGTATAGAGAGCCCGCGTGAACGCGGCTTACCAAGCCGGCAGGGCAGCGCCGGGAACGGCTTGCACGTCGAACGCGTGCCTGTGCCGCGGCGACATGAACTGCGACGGACGCGTGACCTTTGCGGACATCGACCCGTTCGCGGAGGCGCTGGGCGGCGAGTCGGCGTGGAACCAGAACCAGCCCGGGTGCCCGTGGCTCAACGCCGACTGCAATGGCGACGGCAACGTCACCTTCGCCGACATCGACCCGTTCGTGGCGGTGATCGGAACGACGTGCCCGTAGGTGCGCGGCGCGCCGGGGCGCATAGGGGCGGAGAGGTAACGGATTCCGGCCGGTCGGGGTGCGAGAAGGGGTTCTCGTAGCAGCGGCCGGCGCGGGACCACCGCGCGACGACCGCGGGATCACCGCGCGACATGAATGTCGCGGCTCGGGCTCGGACGGTTGCCGGCGGCGGCATGCGCAAGCCGCTTGTCCGTCGATATGCACTCATGCGACCCCAATCTGGTCGCACCCAACATGATCACCGCGACGCCGGGCCGTGCGGGGGCCACGACGCCCGCGGTACAATCTGGTTGTGGCGGACTCGCAAGCTATATCGACGCTGAAAGTCGCCTGCGACGCGATGTGCGGCGGCCTTGCCCGCTGGCTGCGTGTGCTCGGCGTGGACGCCAGCTACACGCCGGGCATCGAGGACGGTGAGCTCGTCCGCCACGCCGAGGCCGAGGGGCGCATCGTCCTCTCCTCCGACGGCAAACTCTTCGAGCGCCGCGGCTTTACGACGCGGCGCGTCCGCGGCGTGCGGCTGCCGGTGGGGCTCAAGTTGCTCGAGCAGGTGGGGTTCGTCGTGCGGGAGCTGGCCATCCGGCCGGCTTTCCCGCGGTGTACACTGTGCAATGGCGTACTCCAGGAGGTGCCGCGCGCGGATGTCGCCGACGTCGTGCCCGCCCGGAGCCTCATCTGGAAGCGGGACTTCTATCGCTGCACCGATTGCCAGCACGTGTTCTGGGAGGGGACGCATTGGCGGCGCATCCGCGCCGCCGAGGCGCGCGTCCTCGGCGAAGTGCCCGACGGCCCATTCGTGACCGCTCCCGGCGCCAAACATGACCGAGCTGCGCCAAAAACAACCGCTGGGCCCGCGGAAAGTGGTTGATCGCCCGTGGTCGTACGGCGATAATCGCATGAGGCCCAAGATATGGGGTGAATGGATGAAGCCGAACACAATATATTGCGCCGACGCGTGCGAACTGCTGGATAGCTGGAAGCCGGGTTGCGTCGACCTCGTCTTCGCCGACCCGCCGTTCAACATCGGCTACGTCTACGACGGCTACCGCGACGACGTGCCGGACGCCGAGTACGTCGCCTGGTCGCGCCGCTGGATGGCCGCATGCCAGCGGGTCCTGAGGGCCAACGGCTCGTTCTACATCGCGATCGGCGACGACTTCGCGGCCGACATCCGCATTCTCGGCCGCGAGCTGGGGCTGCACCTGCGGAACTGGATCATCTGGCACTACACGTTTGGCCAGAGCATGAAGGCCAAGTTCGCCCGTGGGCACACGCACATCTTCTACTTCACGAAGGACCGCGAGCTGTTCACATTCAACGACCGCCAGCTCCGCTTCCCCAGCGCCCGCCACACCGAGTACCAGGACCTGCGGGCCAACCCGCTCGGACGCCTGCCGGACGACGTTTGGGACGAGTTTCCCCGCGTCTGCGGCACATTCAAGGAGCGCGCCGGCTTCCACGGCTGCCAGATGCCCGAGGCGCTGCTCATGCGCATCGTCATGGCCAGCAGCAACCCCGGCGATGTCGTGCTCGACCCCTTCGTCGGCAGCGGCACGACCGCCGTCGCCGCAAAACGCCTCGGCCGCCGGTACGTCGGCATCGATATCTCGGAAAGCTATGCGAAGCACACGAAAGAGCGTCTGGCGGCCACGCGCGACGAGAGTGCTGCCCAGCCGCGCGACGGCGAGTGGCCCGCCCTGCACGTCGAGATGCTGCTCCAGCTCTATCGCGAAACCAAGGTGAGCCTCGCCAACCTGCTGCCGAACGAGGTGGCCCTCCGGGTGATCGCGGCGTCGCTGAGCGAGCGGGTGGGGCACTGCTACGAAGTGGTTGAGGTGCGCCGGCAGTTTGAACGCCTCGCCGACACGAAGGTCTTTCCAAAACTGCCCAACGACACGCCGTTCGTGGCGCGAAACCACGTCACGACCGAGGGCAAGCGCTACCAACGTACGGTCCAGCGCCTCCGCCCGCGGCGCGAGGCGAAACCGGCCACTGCTGACGAGGTGCGGCAGGTGGGCTAGGGTGCCGGCTCGGGGGCGTGGCACCATTCCGCGGCGCGATCGGTGGGTGCGTTCTCTCCGCGTCGCCGCCCTAGCCGACACACGCATGGGGCGGGATAATACGTAACAGCGGGGCCGGCACCCGTGTAGCGGCCGGCACCGTGTCGGCCGTAGGTAACCGAGACTCTTCCCGCGGCGCGGAGATTCGTGCCGCTTGTCGTATGGAGGCCAACGGTCATGGCGGACATGCGCGAGGCAGACAACGCACCGGGACCCTTGCAGTGGGGACGCGTCGTGGCGGCGGCGATGGTTGCCATCGGCGCGCTGCTCGCGCTCGTCGCCGCCGTCTGGGCCGTCGCCGGCTTTTTCCTGCTGGGGGAACTCAAGGAGCCGCCGGCGACGGCGTACATGGCGGGCACGAGCTTGGTTCTCACGCTGCTGATGGCTTGGGCGGTCGCATTGCTGCTGTGGGGCGGGGCGGCGATCGTCCGACGCATGGAAAAACTGCACGAGGCCCTGCGTGAAGGAGCGGTCTCCGGCACGTCCGCGCTACCGGGTAGCGCGGGGCAGCGCCCGGGCAGTGCGGCGGCCGCCGACGTGGCGAACTTGCTGGAGGAGCTGGTGCGGCAGACACGCGACATGCGCGACATCGCACTGCTCAGCGAGCACGAGCGCACGATGCGGGTGCGCACCGAGAGTGCCGCATTGGCCGCCCAGCTCGAACGCGAGGTCCCGATTCTGCTTCGCGAGCACGAATGGCAGGAGGCCAAGCGGCGTGTACACGAGGCTCGGCTGCGTTTCCCGTCGCTGGCGACGTGGGACGACCTGGCCGAGCAGGTCGAGCAAGCCCGCGCCCAGTTCGAGACGCACGAGGTCGAGGCCGCGACGCGCGAAGTCAACGACCTGGCCACGCTCGGGGCCTGGGACCGCGCCGCCGTCGTGGTCCACGAGTTGCAGCAGCGGCACCCAAACTCGGAGCCGGTCGTCACCCTCGTCCACCGGGTCCAGGCGGGTCTGAACAAAGCGGGGGCGGAGGAGCGGGCCCGGCTGATGTCCAAGGCGCAGGAGGCGACCAACCTGCGGGACTGGATCGAGGCTTTGCGCTGGGTCGAGCAGGTGGTCGAGAAGTTTCCGCGCTCGGCCGAGGCCCACGACCTGCGTCAGCAGCTTCCGACGCTGCGCACGAACGCGGAGATCCAGACGCGCCAGCGACTCGAACACGAGATTCGCGAACACATCAAGGAGGGCCGCGTTGCGGAGGCGCTGCGCCGCGCCCGCGAGCTGATCGCGCTCTACCCCGATTCGCCGCAAGCCGCCGCGCTGCGCGAGCAGATTCCGCGGCTGGAGCAGCGGGCCCGGCACGGCGGGTAGTCATTGCCGGTGCCACCCACGGAGGGGCGCGACGTGTGCCCGACACGCCATCTTGTCGCCGCGCGCCGCGAGCGATAGATTCCCCACGGCGCCGCGCGGGCGTCAGCGAAACCCCGGCAAGGAGCATGAGCGATGAAACTCGGCGTAATGTCGGCGGGGCTAAGCGGAATGGGCTGGGAGAAGGCCCTGGACTATTGCCAGAAGATGGAACTCGAGGCGATCGAGCTGCCCGTCGGCTGTTTCCCCGGCCAGCCCTTCTTCGACCCCGCCGAAGTCCTCAAGGACAAGGCCGCTCAGCGGCGCATCATCGACGACTGCCAGGACCACGGGCTCCAGATCACCGGCCTGGCCGTCCACGGCAACCCCGTCCACCCCGACCGCATGATCGCCAAGGCCCACGCCCGCGCGCACGACATCGCCGTCCGCCTCGCCCCCAAGCTCGGCACCGACGTGGTCATCAACTTCTCCGGCTGCCCCGGCGGCGGCCCGCGCGACAAGACCCCGAACTGGGTCACGTGCCCCTGGCCGCCGGACTTCGAGGCGATCCTCAAGTATCAGTGGCACGACGTGCTGATCCCGTTCTGGTTGCGGAAAAACAAAGAGGCCGAGCGCGAGGGCGTGAAGATCGCCTTCGAGGCCCACCCCGGCTTCTGCGTCTACAACCCTGAGACCGTGCTCAAGCTGCGCAAGGCCTGCGGCAAGCAGCTCGGCGCGAACCTCGACCCGTCGCATTTCTTCTGGCAGGGCATCGACCCCGTCGAGGCGGCCCGCGTGCTCGGCGATGCCAAGTGCATCTTCCACGTCCACGGCAAGGATACCGGCATCGACTCGCACAACACGCGCGTCAACGGCACCCTCGACACCAAGAGCTATTCCAACCTCCACGCCCGAAGCTGGGTCTTCCGCACCTGCGGCTACGGCCACGGCGACGAGTTCTGGAAGCCGTTCATCAGCATGTTGAAATGCAAGGGCTACGACGGCGTGATCAGCATCGAGCACGAGGACTCGCTGATGAGCGTGCAGGAGGGCTTCGAGAAGGCCGTCACATACCTGCGGTCCGTGCTCATCAAAGAGCAACCCGGCGCGGCGTGGTGGTTTTGAGCCGGCCAGTGAGCGAAAGGCGTGTGGATGCGGCCGCCCCTTGAAAGGAGTCGCGCGATGACCTCCGAGCCTCGATCGAGCGCCCCGCCGCGTATTGAATACCTGCGCGTGCGAAACTATCGCGCCCTGCGCGATCTGGAACTGAAGGGCCTCACGCCGCTGACCGTCTTCGTCGGCCCCAACGGCAGCGGCAAGTCGACAATCTTCGACGTCTTCGCCTTCCTGTCGGAGTGCTTCCTGGTTGGACTGCGCAAGGCGTGGGACCGGCGCGGCCGATTCAAGGAACTGCGGTCACGCGGCTCGGAGGGCGCGATCTCATTTGAATTGAAATACCGAGAACGGTCCCATACACCGATTATCACCTATCACCTGGCGATTGACGAAGACCAGGACGGTCCGTTCGTGGCGGAAGAGTGGCTGCACTGGCGGCGCCAGGAAAAGGGCAAGCCGTTTCGATTTCTCGACTTCAAGAAAGGCGCGGGACGAGTCGTCTCGGGCGAGAAGCCCGACGAACAAGATGAACGCATCGACGAGGAGCTCGACTCGCGGGAGCGACTGGCCGTCAACACGCTTGGGCAATTCACCAAGCACCCACGAGTAAGCGCTCTGCGTCGTTTCATCACCGATTGGTACCTGTCGTACCTCACGGCGGACAGTACGCGCGGAGTCCCCGAGGCGGGACCGCAAGAACGCCTCTCGGCCACCGGGGACAATCTCCCCAACGTGATTCAGTACCTTAAGGAACGACATACCGATCGCTTAGCGAAGATCCTCGCTATCCTGTCGCAGAGGGTCCCACAGCTTCAGAAGGTCGATGCGGAGATCATGGCGGATGGGCGCTTGCTACTGCAAATCAAAGACGCGCCCTTCGACCGGCCCGTGCTCGCGAAGTTCGCGTCCGATGGCACGCTGAAGATGCTCGCGTACCTGATCGTCCTGTACGATCCGGCGCCGCCGCAACTCGTGGGCATCGAGGAGCCCGAGAACCAACTCCACCCGCGCCTGCTGCCCGAGTTGGCCGAGGAGTGCCGCGCCGCATCTCAACGCACGCAATTGATGATCACCACCCACTCGCCCTTCTTCGTCAACGGGCTGAAGTCACGGGAAACGTGGGTCATGTACCGCGACGAGGAGGGTTACACAAAGGCCCAACAGGTGTCCACGATCCCGGGTATCAGGGAATTCGTCCAGGAAGGGGCGCAGTTAGGTCATCTTTGGATGCAGGCGCATTTCGGCGTCGGCGATCCGTTGTCGCCCAGGCCGTTACCGGCCAAGCGGAGGGCGACGAAGCGCTCGAAGCGGGGGCACGGGTAATGCACGTCGAGTTTCTGCTCGAAGAACCCTCGGCCGAGGCCGCGCTCAAGGAGCTCCTGCCGCGTATGCTCGGCCAAGAGGACACTTTCCGCATCCACCCGCATCAGGGTAAGAGGGATTTGCTCGATAACCTGCCCCGAACGCTGAGGGGCTACGCCCGGTGGTTGCCGCGCGACCATCGAATCGTCGTCCTGCTCGACCTCGACAGCGACCGCTGCAAAGAGCTAAAGGCCGCACTGGAGGGCTTCGCCCGCGACGCGAACCTGACCACGAAGTCGGCGGCGCGCGGTAAGCGGGCGGTTCAAGTCCTCAATCGGATCGCGATTGAAGAGCTGGAGGCATGGTTCTTCGGCGATGTCGAGGCACTGTGTGCCGCATACCCACGGGTTCCGCCGACACTCGGTGCCAAGAGCCCGTTCCGGGATCCTGACAAGATCAGGGGCGGAACCTGGGAACGGCTGGAGCAGGTGTTACAGAAGGCGGGCTACTTCAATGGCGGTTTGGGCAAGATCGCAGCCGCCCGCGAGATCGCCAAGCACATGCAGCCAGATCGTAACCGTTCCACGAGCTTCCGCGTTTTTCGCGACGGCATTCGCGCCCTACTGGCATCCTAACATTCCGATCGCGGGCAGCGCCACCCTGCCGCGCAGCGCCCTTCACGGCCCCATCAGCGTCGTCATGGCCTGATCCAGGCCCTGGACGCTCAGGTCGAGCAGCTCCAAGGCATAGTTCTTGTTATGAATGCCGTTGCCGGACCGGATGAGCTGCACGTTCTGCCGGGCCTCGGCGATCCGCTTGATGACGGAGTCAGGTACATCGCGACCCTCCGCCCGCAACTCGTCGACGCGGTTGCTGACGCGGGCGAGCGTCGCTTCCGCCTCGCGCAGGTACGTGCTGATTTCATCCATCCACTGCTGGAACAGTCGCTCATAGTCCGAGCCGTGACAGGCGATACACGTCGCCTGCGATGCCTCGATCAGCTCGTCGCCCTTGATGTCGGACGCCGGCTTCGTGTGGCACGCCGTGCAGTTCAGGCGCGACGCGACCATTGCGTTGGGCAGCGCGGCGGGGATCCCCACGCCGCCGGTGCCCAGGAGCAGCTCGATCTGCTCGTGGTGATGGTTGGGATGGCAGTGCCGGCAGTCGTTGAGCACGGGCTGGAGGAAGCCGCCGGTTGTGCCGACGTGGGTTGGGTCGACCAGCCGGTGCTGGATGGCACGGTGGCAGTCCCCGCAGCGGGCGCGCTGGGCGGCCACGTGCACGCGGTGGTATTCGGCGACCACCTCCGTGTCGCGGCGGTCGAAGTCCGCCAGGTACTTCTGCTGGTCATGACAGTTGGCGCAGTCCCGCGTCGTGACCGCAGCCTGCCCCTGCACGACGTCGAAGTGGCAGCTTGAGCAGTCTACGTGGCTGGCCACGATGTCGCGGTGATCCATCAGGATGGGCCCCGCCGCGGCCGTCGTCGCGCCCACTCCGCGCACCACCGCCGACTGGTCGTGGATGATGATCTTGCGCTGCGGCGGTTGGTGGCAGCGGAGACATTCGCCGGTGTCCTGGTTGAACGGCACGTTGTTGAAGTGACAGGTGAAGCAGACTTGCAGGTCGGCCAGCGAGAGATGACGCTGCCCGGACGCGTCGTAGCTGTGGCACGCCGCACAGTTCAAGTTCGCCAGTTGCAGCAGCCGCGTCCGCCAATGCTCGAGCCGCACCAGCTCGTCGGCGTCGGCTTGGTAGGCCGCGATTCCCAGCTCCTTGAGGACGGCCCGCAGGTGCGCCGTGCGGTCTACGACCGGCGTGACCGACACTGCGACTTCGTGCAGGCGCGCGTACGCGTCCGGACCGGCCTGCTCCAGCCGCGCCCGCACCGCGCTGAGCTGCGCGTCGTTCTCCGCCTGTTTGTCGCCAATGTCGAGGTGCTTCTTGTGCACAAACTGCACCGTAGGGATGCGCTCGACCTCGATCTCCTCGGTGCCGATCAGGCGTTTTTCCTTGCGGGGCTCGCCAATCAGCAGCGCCGTGGGCATGAAGGCCCGGTCGCCGTGACAAGGCCCGGTGAGGCAACTTGCGTCGTTGACGTGGGCGCGTGGGCGGGTGGCGCCGTAGCGCCCGCTGAAGTAGCTGGTGACCTGGGACAGGCCGCGAAACTTGGCGTGGATGGTGTGCTGCTCGCCGGGGGCGTAGTGACAGTCCACGCAGCGGGCGCCCAGCTTGGTCGCGTGCAGGTCGCGGCTCCAGGACTGGTAGTAGGACCCCATGATGTGGCACTGGCCGCAGAACGCCGGCCGCGACGTGTAGTACTCCGCCCCGACGAGCCCGCCGCCGGCCAGGATGACCAGAATCAGCGCCGCGAGGCCGACAAATCGCAGCCGCCGCCAGCTCGCCGCGGGGCGGCGCGGCACGGGCGGCGGGGCCGGGTCGGGGGTCGCAGGGGAGTCGGGCGGCGGCACAGGCGGATGAACTGGTTCCGTGTCGGGTGTGGACATGTAGCCACCTTGGCTCGGGCCATCGCGAAAAACGCCCGGCGGTCAGCACGAACGTGACGGAAAGACACCAGCGCCACCGTGCCCGAAGGCGATCCTCTTTTCAGCGGGCGTCGTTTCCGCCGCTTCCAAAAAACCGTGTGGCATGCCACCTCGGTTGCGGCGAGCAGTCCGCGGCGCGGCGCGTA
>PMMM01000238.1 GCA_003162245.1 Phycisphaerales bacterium | reverse complement strand
CAAGACTTTTTCAACAGCCCCACTGAACCTAGTTATCCTAGTTATCAAGGGTGAGGCGCCTTTGTTCATCCGGCCATCAATGAAATGCGGTTATAGCTCGTGGTCGCGGCCGAACGTCATTGTGGAGATCCCGTTTCTGCGCGCGATCGATTAAGGGGACGGCATATGGCACAGCAATGGTACTGGATGCAGGACGGGCAAAAGCACGGTCCTATTGAGACGGCGGGGCTCAGGGAACTCGCGCGGAACGGACAATTGAAGCCAACAGACCTGATCTGGCGGGAGGGATTGCCACATTGGGTACCTGCGACGCAAGGAAGAGGGCTGTTCCCGGACCAGTTATCCGGCGCGACTGCCCGGCCGGCTCCCACAGGTCAGTCCGCCGCGTCCGCATCGCCGCAACCCCCGCCGCGACTGCAACCGATACCGCAGATCAACGAGGAATCGGGTCCACCCCAGGACCCCACCGATTTGCCAGCCGGCTACCGCAGTAGTTTGGGGGCCAAGGGTGCGGAGATTAAGGAGAAACTGACTCGCGCCGTGGGGTCCGCCAAGAAGCGCGGCCTAGCCCTGAAGCTTGGGCATGAAGCGAAGAGCCTGCAAACGGCGATCGAGGCGCAGTTAGAGGCTTTAGGCACGCTGGCGCTGGCGCACCGTCCTGCGACCGTCGATATTGGCCAGCAGGTCACCGACCTGTCGACAGTCCAAGATGAACTCTCGCGGAAGCAAGCCACACTGGAGTCGTTGCGTGACACCAAGGGGAGCGGGTCGGTTGTAAAGGAATTGAATCAGGAGGTGTCACAACTCCACTCCCGCCAAAGAGCGGTGATGGTAGCCATCGGCCGAAGGGCGCTGGCGGCGCGGCCCGAGATGCCGGGCGCAGCCGGGCCCTATGCAGCGTTGGATCGGCTGGAGTCATCCCTGGAGACCAAGCAACGGGGACTAACAATCATCGAAGACGAGATCGGTCCCGCGTGGCGCGCCGGCGGATTGCGTGTCGCGGCGATGAAGCGACCGTTAGTGCTCGCTGGCGCGGCGGCCGGCGGGCTCCTTATACTCTGCCTGCTTTGGAAGCTCTTGGTCGCCACTTCGCCTATCACTGGCCTCCTCGGGTCGGGTTACCGGGCCGACTACCCGGCACCTGCCATTCCCGAGAACAAGACCACGTTTCAGAAAATCGTTTTCACCGAACCGAAGTATGGAAGCACCATAGCCCTGGTTTCAGAGACCGAATGCGAGATTCAGACCGGAGGTAATATTACTCTCGCTAAATATACCCGACAAGAAAACAAACTCCGTGTAGTCGAGGGAGCATTCGGTGCGGCTTCTGTGCGTTACTTTGATATTCTGCCAGACGGAGTACGTGAGTCCAATTCAGGCGAAATGTACCTGCTACCAGAGCCCCTCAAGAGATATCGGGACCAGGTCCGTGGCGCGCAAGAAGCCGAACAATCGCGGCGGCGTGCCGCACAAGAAGCGGAAGAACAACGACAGCGCGCCGCAGAGCTCGAGCACAAAAGACAGGAGGAGGAGCTGACGAAAAAACGAGAGTCTGTAATGCAGGAGGTTCGGCACTTCTTATCTGAGGGGAGTGTGTTTAATGGGACCTACTATTCTCGTTGGCCTAATCAACACAAAGACCCACACCTGCCATTTCAGATCACCATTACGGGCGATCTGACTATCAAAGACTATGGCTATGAAGAGACCGGCAATATATTTGGCCCGAAATACCATGGAGCTCCCAGCGGTCCACTGGACCAGGTATTTGGGATTCCTGCCCATTTCAAATGGCTGGGAGATACTGAAACCCTTTGTCCTTCCAGTTGGGGAGAAAAGATCAAGGAATACGACGGCATGCTTATTGGGGCGATTAAGATACAAAACAAAGGTGGAATGAACCCGGTGTGGCGTGTTAGCGTGAAATATTGTATTAATGATCCGAGTTTTCCTGGCGATTGGGTATCACGAGAGGACGGATCGACATGGAATGGCACCCAGTTTGAAGGAAACAGTAAGTCAGCCATTGGGCTCCCTAAACCATAAACTAAACACCGGAGCGGCTCGCCGGGACTGACGCAGTAAGCCAGCCCCGACAGCCCCGCCACCGTAGATGCGGGTCCGTACGCGGTGAAACGAAAGGTGTTCCTCAGCAAGGGCGGCCGATAGTCCTTGAGAAACTAGGGACACTCGCGAATGGCATTAACTTAAGCGGCATCCTCGGGTCTCCGCAGGGCGTGGCGTAGCTTCGCGCGGGGATGGGTTATCGGGAAGTACGGCGGCGGGCGCCCTCGCGGACGCGGGGCTCGCAACGATTCGCTCGGCGCCTTCAAAACGGCCGCCAGCCCGTCAAGAGGTGGTAGACGTACAGCCCGTGCCCCGCCAGCGTCACGCCCGGCAGAATCAAACACGCCAGCCCCCGCGCGCCCGCCGGGCGGAACTGCCCCTGGTCATCGGTCTGCGGCGAGCCCGGCAACGTGTCGAACGGCACGGCGCGGGCCGGGTTCGTGGGATCGTACAGCACGCGCTCCTGCTCGTCGTCGCCGAGCTTGTCGGCGTCCGCCGTGCGCGTCGTCAGCGTGCGCGGCACGCCATCCTCCGTCTGGTAATTGAGGGACACGCGGAACACGCGTTTTTCGTTCGCCGTCGTGTGCGTCCCCGCCTTCGCCGTCACCCGCCCGAGCGCCAACCGCCCCCCGCGCAGCAGCGCCGCCGTGCGGAGCCCGCTGCGAATTCGCCACACGATGAACACGACGCCCACCGCCGGAAACAGATAGAAGAGCACCCCCGCCGGCCCCAGGATCGTCCGCCGCATGCCCTGAATCCGCGAGATGCGCGGGTCGCCCTGCGGGAACTCGATGCGGACCCACTGCACGTTCGGATCGATCCGCCCGCTCGTGGTGTAGCTCCGGCCGCCGTACTCCCGGCCGTCCGGCCCGACAAACGCGTAGTCGTACGCGCGCACCGGCCGCCCCGGCGTGTGGTCGTCGCCCCCCTCCGTGATGCCGGTGTCCGTTACCTGCGTGACCCGCCCGTCCGCCGTCTCCACCCCGCTCCAGAACCGGTAGAAACTCAAATCCGGCCGCGCCCCGAAGACCCACACGAAGATCAGCCCGAACCCGAAAATCAGCCACCCGAGCTGCCCCGCCCCGTCAAACAGCAGCTTCACGCGCAGACTCGCCGGCACGCGCCGCGGCGGCTCGGCCAGCACGAACGTGGTGCGCAGCTCGACCATGCGTGCCCACGCGCGTTACGGGTTCTTTTTCGCCGGCGCCGGTTTCACCGCCTTGGCCGGCCCCACGCGCCCGCCGGCGGGGCCCGGTTTGGTCGCGGCGGCCGGTTGCGTGGTGGGCTGCGCAGCGGGCTGCGTCGTGGGCTCGGTCGCCGGCTGCGACGCGGCGCTTTCCGCACCGACCACACGCTTCAACTCCGAAAACGCCGCGTCGAACTGCCCCGTCAGCCCCTTCCACGCTTCGTCGCTCGCGGCTTTGGCCTGTTCGAGGAGGGCGCGCGCGTCCTGCACGCGGCGGCTCAGCTCTTCCACGCGCTTCTCCAGCTCCGGGCGCGCCTCATCGGTGGCCTGGGTGAGCTTCTCGCGCAGGACCTTGATCTGCTCGTCACACCGGGCTAGCTCGTCGACCGCCTGTTGCTGATACTTCTGCCGAACCTCCCGGATGATCCGTGCGGCCATCTCGGCCGCCTGCTGCCCTTTCTGCTTCATGTCCTCCAGCGTTCCGCCGGAGGTCGCCGGCTGCGTGGCCGCCGGCTGCGTAGCTGCGTTACCGCCCGCACCGCCCGTCGGCTCACTGCGTTCGCAGCCCCACACCAGCGCCAGTACCACGATCACGCCGATTCTTGCACTCGCTCGCATCGTCGCGCCGTCCTTTCGCGTGTCCAGATTCATCCGGCGTCGGTCGGCGGCTTTACGCCGCGGTACAGGACCACGCCGCCGAAGTTCATTGTGCGCCACGTCACCTGGCGGAACCCCGCCGCTTCGAGGCGCCGCGCCAACTCGCGCGCCGGCTCGAACATGCGGATCGACCGCGCCAGGTAGCGATAGGCACCTATTCTGTCCCGGTTCACCATCGCCGCCAAGAGCGGCAGAAAGCGCCCGACGTACAACCGGTGGAACACGCGCCAGACCGGGTGCTCCGGCAACGCAAACTCCAGGATGACCACCCGCCCACCGGGCCGCGTGACGCGGTGCATCTCCGCCAGGCCGCGCGGCACGTCCGCGAAATTCCGCACGCCGAACGCGCACGTGACGGCGTCCACCGTGTCATCGGCCAGCGGCAGCCGCAGTGCATCCGCCCGGATCACGTGGACGGGCACCCGCACGGCCGCGAAGTTCGCCCGCGCCAGCATTTGGCCCGCAAAATCGACGCCGACCAGCAGTGCCGGCGGCGGGGTCGCCTGCGCAAGCGCGCGCAGCATGTCGCCCGTGCCGCAGCAGATGTCCAGCACGATCTCCCCGGCCCCCGCGCCCGCCGCCGGTAGGGATGATTTCCGGAACCAGCTCCGCCAGTTCGGCTTCGGTATACCGGTGAGCTAACGGGGTGGTGGGAAAGGCAAGCGCGAGCACCGGAGACGTGAGGACAATCTTACCGGTCAATTTCCCATGGAGTCTGTCCATGTCCGCCTGAGTCTGGATCTGGGCCAGTATGGC
>PMMM01000263.1 GCA_003162245.1 Phycisphaerales bacterium | reverse complement strand
AAAATGTGGGTAATGACAAGCCGGCGGCAGCGGTTCTGGGAGGACGCCTGCCTGGACGAGCGCCTGGCGGCCGATCATCCCGCGCGTTTGATTTGGCAGGTCGTCGAGACGCTGGACCTGTCCGCCTTCTACGCGCCGTTACGGGCCCGCGGACCGGAACCGGGCCGGCCGGCCATCGACCCGCGGCTGCTGGTGGCCCTGTGGTTGTACGCGGCCTGCGAAGGGGTCGGCTGCGGCCGCGAGTTGGACCGTTTGTGCCGGCAGCACGACGGGTATCGCTGGCTGTGCGGCGGGGTTTCGGTGAACTATCACACGCTCAATGACTTCCGGGTCCAGCACGAGGCGGCGGTGGACGCGTTGCTGACGCGCGTGCTGGCGGCGCTGGTGGTCCAGGGGGTGGTGACGGTGGCGCGGATCAGCCAGGACGGCAAGCGGGTGCGGGCGGCAGCAGGCAGCGCCAGCTTTCATCGCCGGGCGACGCTCGAAAAGCTGCTGGCCGAGAGCAGCGCGTATGTGGCCGAACTCAAGCGGCAAGCGTCCGAGCCGCCCGGCGTGTCGGCTCAGCAGCAGGCAGCCCGCGTGCGGGCGGCGCAGGAGAAGCAGGCCCGCCTGGCGGCGGCGGTGGCCCTGTTGCCGGAGTTGGAGGCGGCCCGGCAGAACCCGCGGAACCGGCAGGCGGAGCGGGTCAAGCCGGTGCGGGTGTCGAGCACGGATCCGCAGGCGCGGAAGCTGAAGATGGCGGACGGCGGGATTCGGCCGGCGTACAACGTGCAGTTGGCGGTGGATGTGGCCAGCGGGGCCGTGGTGGGGGTGGACGTGGGGTGCAGCAACGATGATGGGAAGTACAGCGGCGTGTTGCGGGCGCAGGTGGAGCGTCGGACGGGGCGGCCGGTGCGGGAACAGCTGGCGGACGAAGGGTATGTGGATATGAAGGCGATTGCGGCCGCGGAGGGGGCGGGCGTGGCGCTGTACATCCCGCTGCCGAAAAACCGCACGACGGGCGCGCCGGTGACGCACAGCCGCTGGGACACCCCGGCGACGCAACGCTGGCGGGCGCGGATGCAGACGCCGGCGGCGCAGGCGATTTATCGGCAACGCTTCCCGGCTTCGGAGCGGGTGAATGCGGAGCTGCAAGAGCGTTTCGGGCTGCGTTCGTTCGCGGTCCGGGGCTTGGCGAAAGTTCGTTGCGTGACGTTGTGGGCCGTGTTGGCGTTCAACCTAGTCCACTTCGCCGGAGAATGGCTGAAAGCGGTGGGGGCGGCTTAGCGAATAGCCGCCCCGCGGGNNCCCCGCGGGTCGCCTACGTGCGCGACCCGCCGCGAAACCTGAGCGCCCGGCTGCCCACGCCGCGGCCGCTTTCAAACGGCCGCGGCGCGGACGCCCGGGTGATACGCGAAGAAGGAAAGGTTCTCAGGCTCGCCCGCCGTTGCACGTGCCCACACCGCACAGCGCGCACCGCGTCAATCCCCACCCGACCCCAGCCCGTCAGAAACTCTCCTCATTCCACGCAACGCAACGAGAATCCCGGACGCTGCGGTCCTCACGGGCGCGGTTCGGATTGCGTGAGCGGATCGTGGGTCGGATTGTGGGCCGAATAGAAGTGCACGACCGTCTTCCAGGCGTTATCGGTACCCCGTGTACCGCTCCCGGACCTGTCCAACCAACTCGTCCGGCGCGCTGAGGNNCGCCGCCTACGTCTCGCGACCCGGCGACGGGCGGCGGCGCGGTTCGTGGCTATGATCCATTTGTGCCGTGCCGAGACCCTGGGCAGCGAAGGTGCGGAGACGGCCATGATGCCCGAACAGCCGGAGCAGCCGGGGAGCGGGAACGCCCGCGATCCGGCGCAACAGGCCGAGGCCGCCGTGCTGGCGCAGAAGCAGCTTTCGGCCGCCGCGGAACAGGTGGGCGAGGCCGGCGTGGCGCCGCAGAAGCCACGTTCGCCGCGGGTCTTGTTGGCGGAGGACGATCCGGGCGTGCGGCGGCTTTTGGCGGCGATCCTGCGAAAGGACGGGTGGGAGGTGGTGGAAGCGCGGGACGGCTATGGCGTGATCGACTACATCGGGATGTGCGCGATCGTCGGGGGAGGGCTGAACCTGGACCTGGTGATCTCGGACATTCACATGGCAGGGGCCGACGGGCTGCGGATCCTCTCGGGTTTGCACAGCCACGACCCGCGGCTGCCGGTCATACTGATCACGGCGTACGGTAACCCGGAGGTCGAAGCGGAGGCGATGCGCCGCGGTGCGCTGGCGGTGCTGGAGAAGCCGTTCGACGTGGATCAGTTGCTCGCGCTGCTGCGGCAACGTTTGCAGCGCGAGCAGCCGGCGCCGCCGAGTTAGGGCGACGCATTGCGGGTACACCGTACGTCTGGCGCGCTCGGGCGGCGGCCATGTCACATCGCCGCGCGACGTCGGCCACGGGGAGGGGGTGCCGTCTCTGGTACGACGCTATACTGACGTGAGCGTGTTCGGGAGATGCGATGCGGACGGGCAGATGTTGGTGGCGCGCGGCGGTCGGGGGCGGGCTCCTCTGGTTCGCGGCGCTCGGCGCGGGGCTCGTCGGTTTCGGCTGCAACACCGACGTGGGGACGCTGCTGCCGGCGGAGGCAAGCGGGTCGGCACAGGCGGGGAATCTCACCCTGGTCGTCCGGCTGGCGCAGATCAGCGACACGCACGTGGTAGACACGCTGTCGCCGGCGCGTTTTCCAGGGGCCAGCGTGCTGGTGGGCAGCGTCTGGCGGCCGCAGGAAGCCTACGCGACGCAACTTCTCGACGGCATGGTGCGAACCATCAACCGCATCCACGCTTCAGGCCGCACGATCGACTTCGTGCTGCACACCGGCGACGCGTGCGACAACAACCAGTCCAACGAGCTGGGCTGGGTCGTCGGCGTCCTGGACGGCGAGACGGTCAATCCGCTCTCCGGCCCCGACGACCGCCCCGCCGACGCGCGGCCCGACGCTGCGCACGACCCGTACGCTACATTCCTGCCACAGGGCCTGTACCGCCGGGGCGTGCATGGCGACCTGCCATCGGTGCCGTGGTACAGCGTGCTGGGTAATCACGACGCATACGCGTTGGGCGCGTTCCCGGTGTTCGAGTCGTCCGACGGCCGGCGCACCGCACCGCTGCCGCTGGACGAACGGCCGGGGCTCGTGCTGCCGGTGCGAATGGACCCGGAGGCGTCGTATGCGTACGGGAACGTGACGCCGGCCGCACCGGGGCCACCGCCGCTGTTCGAACTGCCGCGCTACGTGGTGCCGAACGCGGAGCGGCGGTACTTCAATAAGGTCGAGTACGTGGAGAAGGTGTTTACGACGGTCACCGGGCCGGCGGGGCACGGGTTCGCGGACGCACCGCCCGGGGCGACATGGTACAGCATGGTGCCGGCCGCGGGCGTGCGGCTGATCGGGCTGGACACGACGGCCGCCGCGATGCACACCGAGGGCGGGATCTACAACGAGGGGGCGCTGTCGTGGGAGCAGCACGAATTCCTCCGGGCGGAACTGGACGCGGCACAGGCTCGCGGCGAGCTGGTGATCGTGGCGACGCATCATCCGAGCGGGGACCTGTCGCTGGTGGCGGGCACCGCGGTGTTCCCGGATGAGCTGCGGGGGCTCCTGCGGCAGCACCCGAATGTCGTGCTGCACGTCGTGGGCCATACGCACCGCAACCGCGTCACGGACCAGGGCGGCTACCTGGAGATCGAGACGTGTTCGACGCTGGACTGGCCGCAGGAGGGCCGGCTGATCGAGGTATGGCGGGACGCGGCCGCGGCCAGCGTCGTCGTCACCTACGAGATGTTCTCGCACCTGGACGAGTCGCTTCCGCCGCTGGGGGCCGATCCGCTGCACGACCTCCGCCGGACAGCGGCGAATCTGGCACGCAGCGGCCGGTCGGCGTCGGCGCCGCAGAAGCGCAACGACAGCAGTGCTGATAATCCGGCGGGCGCCGCAGCGGACCGCGCGGGCGCGGCGACCCTCTCCCGGGCCGGGATTCACTGAAGGACGACAGCAATCAACTCGATGAATCCGCTGGACCGTTGGTGGGGCATCGGCCGGGGCCGCCTCCGGTGATTCCCCGCGATGCCGCAGCGCGACACTGGGTGATCGGACGCCAGCGATGGGACACACACCGGAACAGGATTTCGTTCTCTCCGGGGGCCCGGGCACGTCCGTCCACTCCGCCCGCAGCGGCTACTTGCCGGTGCCGTTGCGCTGCGTGCCGCACACGGCGCTGAAGGAAATCGCGATCTACTTACGGAACCGGGCCGAGGCGGGGACGGCGTCCGAGAGTGCCGGCTTCACGCTCTATCGCGACGCCGACGTGCCGTTTACGGCGGAGGACCGCGAGCGGCTGCTGGCCAGCGGGCGGCATTTCATCTACGTCCGTATTGCGGATCAGGTCCGGTATCGGGCTCAGACGGAACGGGCGGTGGCGGACGCGGTGGAAGACCCGCGGCTCGCGGTGGCCGAGAAATCGGCCATCGTATATGAGACCAGCGTCGAGCTGGTGAACGAGTTGCTGACGGAGCCCGACCTCGTAGCGTATTCGGGGCGTGTGGAGGGGTTGTCGCGCTCGATCTCAACGCTGGTGCTGAACGATCCGCAGGCATTTTCGCACCTGTTTGCGGCCTCGCACCACGATTTCTACACGGCGACGCACATGGTGAACGTCGCGACGTGGATCGTGCCGCTGGCGCACGCTCTGGGTTACCGTGCGATGGACCAACTCCTGCAAATCTGCCAAGCGGGGCTGCTGCACGACATCGGAAAGGTGTTTGTGGCCGAAGAGGTCCTCAATCTCAAGGGCCGGCTGTCGGACGAGCAGTGGCAGCTCATCAAGCAGCACCCGATTCGCGGGTGGACGCACCTGAAGTCGTTCGCCGGGATCCCCACGCTCGTGCACGATGTCTGCCGGCAGCACCACGAGCGGCTCGACGGGAGCGGCTACCCGGACGGGCTGGCGGGCGACGCGATCGCGCACGTGAGCCGCATCTGCGCCGTCGTGGACTCGTTCGACGCCATGACGGCGCTGCGGCCGTTCAAGCAACGGTCGCTGGCGGTCGCGGACGCGGTGCTGGAGCTGCGGGCGGGCGTGCCCCACTGGTACGACGCGGAGATTGTCGATGCGTGGGTGCAGTTGCTGCGCGGCGTGCACGACGCGGATTTCCGGCCGGCAACGGCCGGCGCCCGGGCCGTCCCCGCCCCAAAGCCCGAGGGCGCGGAACGCCGCCGGAACAAGCGGTACAAGTGTGATTGCCCGGCGCGCGTGAACCCGCTCGTACGCACCGCGGACGGCGGTCTGCACGAGAAACCCGGCATCCAGGTGACGATCCACAGCCTGTCGTCCTTCGGGCTCGGGTTCCTCAGCCCCCGGGCGCTGGAGGTGAGCCGCCCGGTCCGCGTGTATCTCCAGGCGGGAACCTGGGCCGGCCGGTTCGTCCACGGGCTGGTCGCACGCTGCCGCGCGTATCGCGATAGCTGGTTTGAGATCGGCGTCGAGCTGTACCGCGATGATCCGGACGGCTTCGAGGTGTGAGCAGCCGTACGCCGGGATGTGCTGCCCCCCCGCAAATCCAATGACCGGGTATCCCCTGCGGTTTGGTAGAATTGAAGCGGTGCCCGCGAGGGATTGAGATGCGCGCTGCGAACGGTCTATGCCCGTCCGTCCGGCGGGCGGCGACCATTGTGTTCTTGCTCGTCGGGCTCGCGCGGACTGCGCGCGCGGCGGATTCGCCGTGGGTGTACGGCATCCACTGGTACGGGGACCCCAACGGCGTCGTCGAGAGCATGACCGGGGGTAAGGGGATCTGGTCGCTGGAGACGGTCGAGACCAACAGCGACGTGTGGTGGAGCGCCGGGTGGCAGCGCGATTACCGGTTCGCGACGATGGTCGCGCGCGGGCACACGTTGATCGTGCGGATCGAGCGGAATTGGGGCGAGACGGTCCCGTATGCCGGGCACCTGGCGCAGTATCTCGTGGACGTGCAGGCGGCGGCGCAGGCGCTGGCCGGCGTGTGTCACGTCTGGCAGATCGGCAACGAGATGAATCTCTATAGCGAATGGGGTGGAAACGCGCTCACGCCGGCTGATTACGTGGATATGTACAAGCAGATCCGGGCGACGATCAAAGCGGTGCCGAGCGCACTGGGCGAGCAAATCGTGCTGCTGGGGCCGGTGTCGCCCGGGGACGTGATCTCCGGCGTCCGCCACACCGAGGGCAACGATTACCTCGGGCAGATGTGCGATCTGCTCACGGCGAGCGACCTCGACGGCTTCGCGATCCACGCCTACGCCGCCCCGTGGAACGACGCAGGCACGTCGCGAAACGAACTGCTGGCCGGGTATCTCAGCCAGCTTGCGGTCATCGACAGCAAGGGGTTTGGCGGCAAGGTCGTGCATCTCACGGAGTGGAACCGGCGGGTGGACCCGCTCAGCGATTACAACGAGGCACAGAGCGCCCAGTTCCTGAGCGGGGCGTTCGCGGACCTGGATGCGTGGAATCAGCGGGCCGGGGCGCATCCGATCAGCAGCGCGTGCTGGTTCATCTACGCCTACGACAGCGGGACGTGGGCGAACTACTCGATCGAGTACCTCCATGGCGTCGGCCCCGGCGGCGCCAACAACGACCTGTGGGACGCATTCCAGTATGCCTGCACGCTGAACCTGCCGACGGCCGGCCCGACCGGCGGTGCAACACTGATGTACAACGCGACGCCGGCCGGCGCCAACGCCGCCCGCAACGCGACCGGTGTCTGGACGGATTCCGGCACCGGGAACCTCGCGATCGACGGCGTGATCTCGGCCGGCAGTAAGTGGACGAGCGAAGGCACCGTCCCGCCGCATTGGCTCCAGCTTGACCTCGGAGGGCTGCGGAATGTCACGGGGTTCGTCGTCCGCCACGCCGGCGCGGGCGGCGAGCCTAGCTACTTCAACACGCGCACGTTCCACTTCGAGACGGCGCCGAGCACGTCGGGCCCATGGCGCGTCGACACGATGGTGTTCAACGCGGCCTCGGCCGACAGCACCGCGCGGACGTACTACCAGCCGCAGGTGCTGCGGCACGTCCGCCTGTACGTCACCGACCCGGGCATCGACAACTACGCGCGCATCGCCGAGCTGGAGGTCTATGCGACCACGCTGCCGGGCGATTTCGACCACGACAACGACGTCGATGGGGCGGACTTTCAATCGCTCACCCTCTGTCTTCAGGGGCCGGGGCACACCTACGTTTCCGGTCATTACTGCCGCGGCCGCGACCTCGACAGTGATGCCGATGTCGATTTGGCGGACTTCGCGGCGTTCCAGTCGATGTTCACCGGCGGTTCTCCGTAGCACGTAGCGGCGCGCCGGGAGGGCCGGTGCGGCCTTTGTCGCTTTCGCAAACCCGCGCCGGCGGACAGAATGCCGTCATGCAAGCGCGCGGCAAGCGTCGGCTACGCTGGCTCATCTGGTCCGCCGTCGGGCTGACCGTCGCGCTGGTTTTCATCTACCGCCACGTTGCCGATCCGGTGCGGCTGCGCGCGAAAGCGCTGGCGACGCTGCAAAGCATCGCCGGCGACACGCTCGAGATCGGCGACATCACGTTTTCGGTCTGGAGCGGACTTCAGATCACCGACCTCGTCATCCCGGCCGCAGGCCGGGCGGCACCGCGGGGATACGCGACGGCCTCGCCGCCGCTGCACATCGCCCAGGCCCGCATACAGTGCGGTCTGGTAGGGCTGCTGGGTGGACGGCTCGAACCGACGCGCATCGACGTATCGCAAGTGACGTTGACCATTTCGTGCGACGTGGGAACGGGTGCGCGTACGGAGCCGGCGTCGCCGCTGGACGCCGGCAGCCGGCGACTGTGGCAGCGGCTGCGCGGCGGGCTGGGGCACCTGCCGATCATCAACGTCAGCCAGGCGGACGTGCAGCTCATGGCGGTCGAACGCGACCGTCCCCGGCTGCTGGAGCGGCGGCTCCTGCGCGTCGAGGGGCGACCGACCGACGCCGGCTATTCGGTGCGGCTGGAGCGTCTGCCGTCTCTGACCGACGTCATGGCGGAAGTCCGCTGCGTGGAGCGAACGGGGGACATCGAGATCATGCTGGATTGGACGAAGCTCGAGACGATCCGGCCGCTGCTTCCGCCGCGTTTGCGGGACGCTCTCGGGCAGCTCGATTTCAGCGGGCGCGTCCGCGCCGAGCGCTGCGTGTTTCGAATGCGGGCCGCGGCCGTCGAGGGTGGCCCGCCGGCACCGGCGTTGGAGCCGCCGGCAACACTGGCCGCGCTTGAGCTGCGCCTGGCCGACGTGAGCTTTGCTATCCCGTTGGAAGACGGGCTGGCAGGACCGCGCGCGGCCGGGGCGGCGCCGACGCGGGCCTTCCTCCAGGTGACGGACGCGGCGGCGACCGCCGGGTATCGCAGCGATGATCCGAATGCCCCGGGGCAGCTCGCGCTCCGAATCGACGGGCGATTGAACGGTGCGCCGCTGGCCGGCACGCTCGAGGCCCAAGCGACCCCGGCCGCGATCCTCGGCTTGCAGCCCGGCGACGAGCGCGTGAACGCCGACATCCCGAGCCCACGCTTCGACGACGTGCGTACGGCGGAACTGCGCCTCGACGGTATTGAGCTGCCGACCCTTGCGACCGACGCGGCGTTCCTGCACGCCACGCGCCTGCCCCATGCCGTGCGGCAGGCGTTTGCCGACTACCAGCCGCAAGGGCGCGTGAACCTGCGCCTGCGCCTCCGGCCGCCTGACACCGCCGGCGAGGACGCGACGGCGCGCGTGGAGGCGGAGATCGAGCCGCTGGGGGCCGCGTGCACGTATTCTCGCTTTCCGTACGCGTTCCACGATGCGTGGGGCCGCGTGCGCGTCGCGGGCGGTCGCATACTGCTGGACGGGCTGTGTGCCTGGCACGGCAGCGCGCGCGTCTGTGGCGACGGCGTCGTGTACGACAGCCAGGAGTGGACCGGCTTTGAGTTGACCTTCCGCGGCGAGAACGTGCCGCTCGACGGCGACCTGTACGCGGCGTTGCCGCCGGAGCAGCGCACGCTGTGGCGCAGCGCAGCGCCCACCGGATTGTGCGACGTCGTCACGACCATGCGACGCGCGGAGGGCAACCGGGAGACCGGGGCGCTGCAGCCCGATGTGCAGGTGGACGCCCGGCTGCTCGGCGGGAGCCTGTCGCTGGGTCCGCGCGGCCGGCTCGACGGTGCCGACGGGCGGCTGGCGGTGCACGGCGGCGTGGTGGATGTGCAGGACCTGCACGGCTACCAGGACGACGCGTCCGTGCGCCTCAGCGGCCGCGTCTGGGCTGACGGCGACACGCCGCAGAGCGATTTGCGGGTGGAGGTCGCCGATCTGCCGCTGGAGCAGCGGGCGACGCTGGGTTCGGCCGACGACAGCGCGGCACAGGAGGTGCGGTTTCGCGGCCGGGCCGACGCGTGGGGGCGGGTCTCTGGCACAGGATCGTCGTCCGAAACACGCGAGCAGTTCGCGGCACGCATCAAGGACGGCGAGTTGCGGGCGTTGGACCCGGCGCGCACCTGGACGCGCTGCGCGGGCTGGGCCATCGCCGAGGACGGGCGGCAGAAGCTCCTGCAATTCACGGCGTGGCAGGGCGACGCGCGCCTCGATGCGTCGGGCGTCGTGCCGGTTGGCGCCGCCGCCGCGCAGCCGCTGTCGCTGGACCTGCGGGCTCGCGGGGCGCTGGACGAGGTGCTGCCGCAGTTCGCGCCCGGCTCGTGGCGGGACATTGTGCAGGCGGTGGGGCTGAGCGGTCCGGGCGACGTGCGCTTGGCGCTCACGCCGGGCCCGGCCGCCGGCGCGGCGGCGCAGCAAATGGCCGAGATTCAAGTGAGCGCGAGCCGGATGCGGGCCCGGTCGCTGCCGCTGGACCTGACGGACGTGACGGCCCACGTGGTCCTCCAGCCCGGGCGCTTCGACGTGCCTGCGGCCGCCGGACGCTGGGGGGCGGCGGGCACGCTCGAAGCCTCCGGGCGGGGAAGCTGGCAGGGCGACGCGGTGGATTTCGATTTCAACCTCGCGGCCCGCAACCTGCAATTCTGCCCGGAATTGAGCGCGGCGCTGCCGGTGCCGGCCCGCGAGCTGCTCACGACCCTGGGCCTGCGCGGCGAGTTCGACGCGCTGCTGCCGCACGTCGTGTGGCACGGCGGTACGCCGCGCACCTGGCGGATCGAGGGCCGCGTGCCGCTCCGCGACGCGGAAATTCAGCTCGGCCTGCACGTCACCGGCCTGCAAGGCGAGCTGACCGGCGCGTGCGCTGGCGGCCCGGACGACGACGTGGAGATCGAAGCGCAACTCGCCGTGCAGCAGGGTCAGCTCGACGGGCGGCCGATCGCCGGGTGGCAGGGCCGGCTCCGGCGGCACCGCGACACGCGCTGGGTGACGCTCGATGAGCTGAGCGGGCGCCTCTGCGACGGCGATGCGCTGGGCGTCGTGCAGATCGACCCGCAGACCTCCGAATATGAGTTGTCGCTTACGCTGCGCGACGTATCGCTGCACCAGCTCTTCCCGCCGCGCGATCCGACGCAGCCCGAACGTCCCGGGTGGCTGGGCGGGACGGTGTACCTGCGGGGCCGCGGCAGCGAGGCGACCATGCGGCGCGGCGGCGGCGAAGTTCGCATCCGCGGGGCCTCGTTCCTGCGGACGCCGCTGTTGGCGTCCCTCTTGCGGGCGGGGCCGCGGGAGCACCCGGCGATCAACGACACGGTGGAGCAGGCGGACGTCCGGTTTGTGTGGGAAGGCTCGCAGATCGAGCTCGTGCGCGTGGACATTCAGAGCCCGGACCTGCGCCTGGTCGGCGAGGGGACCTGGGACATGCACAGCGACGCGCTGCAGATGACGCTGCTTGGCGCCAGCCCGCAAAATTGGCCGCGGCTGGCAATGTTCACCGACCTGCTGGAGCTGGCGGGCAAAGAGCTGATCCAGTACCGCGTGCGGGGCACGCTGGCCGCGCCGACCGTGACCGCCGAGCCGCTGCACAAGCTCAACGACGCGCTGCGGAAGCTGCTGAAGGGCGGCGAGCCGTAGGTCGTGTGTCGTCGGGGGTCAAGAAGTACACCGTCGCTCGGCCGAGCGGGCGTGGGCTTCCAGTCCTTCCAGGCGGGCCAGGTCAGCGGCGTCGCGCGCGACGGCTTCCACGTCCGGCCCGTCCCCGATCCGCAACCACGTGCGGACGCGCAGGAACGTGAGTACCGAGAGCCCGCCGCGGAAGCGGGCCGTGCCGCCGGTCGGCAGCACGTGGTTTGGGCCGATGCCGTAGTCGCCGAGCACCTCGGCGCTGCGGGCGCCCTCGAACAGCGCCCCGTAGTGCCGCAACGCGGGCTTCCACGTCGCGGGGTTTTTGACGTGCAGGGCCAGGTGCTCGGGCGCCAGACGGTTGCACACCGCGACCGCTTCCTCCCTATCGGCCGCGAGTACGACGAAACCGTGCGCCAGCGCCGCCCGCGCAATGTCGGCGGTCGGTAGATCGGCTAGTTGCCGCGCCAGCTCGTCCTCGATGGCCGGGATGAGCACGTCCGCGGTCGTAACGAGTACCGGCAGGGCGTCCGGATCGTGCTCGGCCTGTGCCAGCAGATCGGCCGCGACCAACGCCGGATCGGCCGAAGCGTCGGCCAGCACGAGCAGTTCCGACGGGCCGGCCAGCATGTCAGTCCCCACCGTCCGAGCCACGATCTGCTTGGCGGCGGTAACCCAGCGGTTGCCGGGGCCGACCACGATGTCGCACGCGGGGACCGGACCTGCTCCGTATGCCAGCGCCGCGATCGCCTGCGCCCCGCCGGCCGCCAGCAGCAGGTCCGCGCGCGCCACGGCCGCCGCCGCGAGCGTCACGGGCGCCGGTCGCGGCGAAGCGACGATGACCTGCGGCACACCGGCGACACGGGCGGTCACGGCCGTCATCAGCACGGACGATGGCAGCGGATAGCGCCCGCCCGGGGCGTAGCAGCCGGCGGTTTCGACCGGCGCCACCGTGTGACCGGCCAGGCCGCCCGGAACCGGCACCGTGAGGTCGGACAAGCAGCGCCGCTGGGCCTCGGCGAACGTGCGAATGCGATCGGCCGTGCGTTCGAGCAGCGCGCGGGTGGCACCGGGCACGGCGTCGAGCGCGGCCGCCAGGTCGCCGGCCGTGTACGTCAGCCGCTCTCCGGATCGCAGGTCTCCGAGCCGCTCGGCGTGAGCGCGCAGCGCGGGTTCTCCCCCCTGTTGCACGTCGCGGACGATTTCGGCCGCTTGTGCCAGCGTGGTCTCGTCGCTCGCGCGCGAGCCCAGCGGGCGTACGTCGTCGGAACGAAGCCGGCGCAGGCGAAGTGACGTCATGACGAGGACTCCTCAGCGGGCTTCGCGTCGCCGCGGCGGCGTGTCACGCGCAGACTGCGCCGGTCGAGTTCGGCCTCGACCTCCTCGAGCGGCACGCCGGCTTTCGTGAGCGCGGCCAAGGTGAAGTACAGCACGTCGGCGGCTTCGCCGACCACCTCGTCGTGTGTGCCGGCCAGCGCCAGCTCGCGGGCTTCCTCAACCAGCTTGCTGCGGAGCAGGACGGGATCGTCGAGCAGACGGCGCGTGTAGGAGCCGTCCGGGGCGGCACGCCGCCGCTCCTCCAGCCGCCGGGCGAGCGTTCCGAGCCCGCCCATGTCGCCCCAACAGGTACGCGTACCGCGGTGGCAGAAGCCCGAGCCGTGCTGGCGGACGGTGAAGCGCAGCGCGTCGCGGTCGCAATCCAGATCGATTCGGAGAAGCTCCTGCGTTGCACCGGACGTGGCGCCTTTGTGCCACAGGCCGCGGGTGCGCGAGTGGTAAACGCCCGCGCGCTCGCGTACGGCGGCGCGCAGGCTTTCGCGGTTCGACCATGCCAGTCCGAGCGCGGCGCCGCGTTCGTCGGCGACGACCGTCGGCCACAGTCCGTCGGGGCGGTCCGAGGTGAGCGGGGCGGCGATGGCGTCCGCGAGGTCCAGCCGGCCGGTGTACAACGCCATGCCGACCTGCGCGTCGATGCCCAGGCGGTCGAGCGCGGCCACTTCGTCGACGGTCGCGATGCCGCCCGCGACGGTGAGCCGCACGTCACCGGCGGCGGCGCGCAGCTTCTCGGCACGCGCGAGGTCGCTGCCTTGCAGCCGGCCCTCGCGCTCGACGAACGTGACGAGGAAGCCGTCGACGAGGTCGCGGAGGTCCTGCATGGCGTCGAAGACGTCGCGGCCGGTGCGCGTCCGCCAGCCGTCGACGACGACCTCGCCCTCGACCGCGTCCAGCGCGGCGACCACACGCTCGCGCGGCAGCGCGGCGAGCACCTCGCGTACCGCCGCCGTGCCCAGCACGACCTGCGTGGCGCCCGCGTCGAGCCAGGCCCGGGCCGCTTCCGCGGCGCGAATCCCGCCGCCCACGCGACAGGGCGCGATCCGCAGCAGTTCGCGAATCAGCCCGGCGTTCGAGCCGCGGCCGAGGGCGGCGTCCAGGTCCACGACCGCGATTTCGCCCGCCAGCCGGAACTGCTCGGCGATGGGCCGCGGATCGCCGGCGTCGAGGACTTTCTCGCGACCGCCGACGAGCTGGACGGCCTGGCCCTGCATCAGATCAATCGAAGGCACAATCATCGGCGCACCTGGATGCCGCGTTCGGCGAGGTAGTCCTTCACGGCCCCCACGGTCATGTCGCGGTCGTGGAAGATCGAGGCGGCCAGAACGGCGTCTGCACCGGCCCGGAGCGCAGCCAGCAGATGCTCCGGCCCCGCGGCCCCGCCCGACGCGATCACCGGCACACGGACGGCGCCCGCGACGGCGGCGATCAGGTCCACGTCGTACCCGGCGCGGGTGCCGTCGCGGTCCCAACTCGTGAGCAGGATTTCGCCGGCCCCGCGGCGCGTCGCCTCGCCGGCCCACGCGATCGCGTCGCGCCCGGTCCGCTCGCGCCCGGAGAGTACGACGACCTCCCAATTGCCCGCGGGCGTGCGGGCCGCGTCCAGCGCCAAGATTGTGCATTGGCAGCCGAACTCCGTCGCGAGCCGGTCGATCAAATCGGGAGTGCGCACCGCCGCGGTGTTCACGGCCACCTTGTCGGCACCTGCTTCGAGCAAGGCGCGGGCGTCATCGAGCGTTCGCACGCCGCCGCCGACCGTGAGCGGAATCGAAAGCTGCTCCCGCACGCGGCGGGTGGTCTCGGTCTGGTGCGCTCGCCCCTCCGGTGTCGCGGATACGTCCAGCAGGACGAGCTCGTCGGCCCCCTGCGCTCCGTAGGCAGCGGCCCGCTCGGGCGGCGAGCCGGCGTCGCGCAGCCCGGAGAAACGCACGCCCTTCACCACGCGTCCGTCGCGCACGTCGAGGCATGGAATGATGCGGACCGTTAGCACGCGGCACCTCCCGTGCGCCGCGGCTGGGTCGCGCCCAGCCAACGCCGCAGCAATTCCAGCCCCCACGCTCCCGACAACTCGGGGTGGAACTGGCACACGAGCACGTTGCCGCGCTCCAGCGCCGCGACGAAGCGCCCGCCGTGGTCCGCGTACGCCGCGGTCCATCCCGTGGGGGCTGCGTCCAGCTTGTACGAGTTCGCGAAATACGCGTGGCCGGGGTCGTGCAGCAGAGGCGCGCCGTCGCCGGCCGCAACGAGATTCCAGCCTAACTGGGGAACGCGCACCGCCGTCGAGAAGCGCGTAATGCGACCGGCGACCAGCCCAAGTCCGCGAACGCCCGGCGTCTCCTCGCTTTCGTCACACAGGAGTTGCAGGCCCAGGCAGACGGCGAGCGTCGGCCGGCCGGCGGCGATGCGCTCCGTCAGCACGCGATCGAGACCCTTGTCCGTCAACCGCGCCATCGCAGCCCCGAAGGCTCCGACGCCGGGCAGTACGACGCGCTCCGCGGCGGCCACATCGTTCGGGCTCTCGGTGAGGCGCGGCGCAGCGCCCGCGCGGCGCAGGCCGGCACAAACGGACGCCAGGTTGGCCGTCCCGGTGCGCACGATCAGGACCTCATCGGCGGACATCACAGCACGCCTTTCGTGCTCGGAATCTGGTCGGAGCCGTCGCGGGCGATGGCCATGCGGAGCGCGAGCGCGACCGCCTTGAACCCCGCCTCAGCGCGATGGTGGTCGTTGTCGCCGCGCAGCACATCCACGTGCAGAGCGCAGCGGGCCGCGGTCGCGAGCGACGATAGCACGTGGCCGACGTTCTCGCAGGCGAGGTCGCCGAGCCGCTCGCGGCGCAGCCCTAGCTCGATGGCCGCGAACGGGCGGCCGGACAGATCCACGACCGCGCGGGCCAGGGCCTCGTCCAGCGGGGCATAGGCGTACCCGAAACGGGCGATTCCGCACCGCTCGCCCAGCGCCTGGTCCAACGCCGTCCCCAGCGCCAACGCACAGTCCTCGGCGGTGTGGTGATCGTCGACGTGCAGGTCGCCGCGGCAGGTCAGCTCCAGGTCGATGCGGGCGTGGCGGGTCAGCGCGGTCAGCAGGTGATCGAGAAAGCCGAGGCCGGTCTGCACCGCAGCGCGGCCCTCGCCATGGAGCCGCAGCGACAGCACGATGTCGGTCTCGGACGTTTGACGCTTGATTTCTGCCTCACCTTCGTTCATGTGCGCTCCTCTCGAACACTGGCATCCGGCCGAAATGCACTCGGATCGACCTGGTATGCGCGCTCGATTGCCGCGGTAAGTCGCGCGAACGCGCGCTCGTCGCCCGGGCAGGTGATGCGCAACGCGTCGTCCAGCCCCGGACGCTGCGGGAACCGCCGGACCGCGATGCCCGCCGTGGCCAGTCCGTCGCGGACGCGCCCGGCGTCGGCGAAGCGGGCGAGCACGAAATTCGCCTGCGACGGCAGCGGCCGGGCGCCGCAGCGCTGCAATACGTCGAACAACTGCTGTCGCTCCTGCCGCACGCGTTGCACAAGGGCGTCCATCTGTGCCACGCCGGTTTCCAACCGCCGGGCGGCCAGCGCGAGTGACAGGCCGGAAGTCGGATACGGGCTGCCCGCCGCCCGCAGCCAGTCGATGATCGGTTCGGGGCCGATCGCATAGCCGATCCGCAGGCCCGCCAGCCCCCACGCCTTCGAGCAGCTCCGCACCGCGACCGCGTTGGGCAGCCGAAGCGTCGGCGTCATCAAATCCTCGTCGGCGAACTCGGCATAGGCCAGGTCGACGATCAGCAGCACCTGCGGGGCCGCCGCGGCCAGTTTCTCCAGGTCGCGCGCGGTCGCCACGGCGCCGGTCGGGTTGTTCGGCGAGACGACGGCGATGGCGCCGGTGCGTGACCACACAAATGCGAGTACCTGCGCGGTCGGGTATGGTCCCGCCGGCCACGGAATTCGCACGCACGCCGCCCCAACCAGCGGCGGGTAGCGCTCCAGCATCTCAAACGTGGGCACCGGCAAGATGAGCTCGCGTCCCGGCCCCAGCGCCGCGCGACAGGCGCGGTCCAGCGCGTCGTCTGCGCCGGCCGTGACCACGACCTGCCCCGGGCTGACGCCGAAACGCGCCGCCAGCAGCGCCTCCAGCGGCTCCGTGCGCGGGTAGCGGCGTAACGTTTCCGGACCGAGCTCGGCGATGAGTTCGAGGAGCACCGCCGGCGGGGCGGCGCCCTCGTTGCCGTCCAGGTGCAGGTCGATGCGGCCATCCGGCTTCGCCACGCGGTACGCCTCGACACCCGCCACCCCCGGTGCCGGCCAGATCGCGATTGTCTGCGTCTCTTTCATGCTCCACATCTCCGCATCCGTCACGGCACGATCTGCGACGGCGCCGTCACGACCACGTCGGTCCCGCCGTGGGCCTTCAGCTCGGTGATCACGCTCGGCAGGCGGTCGCGCGGGACGGCGGCCTTGACGGCGTATCCCGCGCTGCCGTGCAGCGGTGCGATCGTCGGCTCGCGCATGCACGGCAGGATGGCGACGACGGCTTCGAGGCGGTCCGCCGGCACGTTCACTTCGAGCATCACCCGCTGCCGGGCGTCGAGGACGGACCGCAACAGGGTCACGAGCTGGGCGACGGCGTCGCGGCGCGCCGGGTCGTCCAGCACCGTTGGGTTGGCGTACAGGCGCGTCGAGGACGACATCAGCTCCGCCGCGATCTCCAGTCCGTTGGCCCGCAGGGTGGAGCCGGTGGCGGCGTTGTCGACGATGCAGTCGGCGTCCTCGGGCGGGAAGACCTCGGTGGCGCCGTAGGAGCGTACGAAGCGGGCTTCGAGCCCGGCCGTGCGGATCCAGGCCGTCGTGAGCCGCTCGTACTCCGAGGCGATGACGAGCGGACGCTGCGGCAGCCGGCCGTCGACCAGAATCTCCGCCGGGGCGGCGGCGACCAGCGTGACGGGATCGAGGCCGGTGTCCAGCAGCTCGACAACGTTGACGGCGAGCTCCGCGACCCAGTCCGCGCCCGCGAAGCCCACGTCGCGCGAGCCGATGTGCAACATCTCGAGGATGTTCTGCGGCTTGAGGACCTTCGCCTCCAGCCCGGGCAGCGAGACCGCGGGCCGATAATCGCGCGGGCCAAAACGGAGGTGAATGCCGGCGTCGGCCAGCAGAGAAAAGACCGCTTCCTGCATGCGCCCCTTCGGCAGGGCGAGGCGGAGGGGGGCGAGCGCCGCACGCGTCAACATCCGGGGCTCCTTCAGTTCTTCGGCGGGCCCCGGCCGGCGGCGTCCAGGCATAAAAAAGCGACGCCGGCCAAGGCCGGCGTCGATGGTTGTCTACGGTTCGAGGCAGCTACACCATCACCCGGCCACGCGTTCTCCGTGGTGATGATGATGCAAGCTGGCTCGTGTGATCTTCATTGCTATCCAGTCTAGCTCTTGGAGCGGAAATGTCAAGGCTGATGTGGAGCGCTGCTCTGTCTGAGTGTACCGGCGGATGATAGTGGGCGGTGGGGCTCAGAGCCCAGAGCGCCAGCGACGGTTCCCGGCCAACGCGCGCCAACCGGAAACGCAACGCTCTCCGACAACCCCGCGCTCGCGCTTGGGGCTCTGTTTGGGCCGTCGGGCACGCATGCGGGCAGAGAACGTCCCCTGCGCGGACGAGTCAAGTACTCATCAGGAAGGGGCGGAAAACACGGGGGTTGTGGAGTTTGGCGGGGTTTGGCGGAAAAGTCGGAAGTGGGGGCGGGGCGGGCTGCGGCCGGCGCCGGGGCGACGGACCTGGATCGCGAGGGACACGCGGCGCGTAGGGCAACTGGAAACCCGCCAGTTTTCGGGGCGCGCCGTTTGTTCGTCGATAATTGCCGGTGCCACCCAGTCTCATTACGCCCCTCCGTTTGGGCGGCGCCACTCTGTACTACTAACGTCCGCGATCTTTGCGCACGGCGCGGACTTCCTGGTGCTCTACGGCCGACACGGGGGTCGGCCGCTACATTTGGTTGCGGCGTCAGCCTGGGAAAGTGGACGCATCCAGTGGCAGCCGCATCGTCGCTTCGTAGAACCGAGCGACCCACGGTGCGTCGAACGGCCCGAACCACTCGCTCAGGATCGGCTCCCGCTCGGCGGCCGACGTGGGAAAGCGACCGGCGCCGACAGCGCGCAGCAGGGCGCCCAGGAAGGCGCGATGCTCTTCCCGCAAATAGTGCGTCAGCGCCCACGCCAACGGATAGGAGCGCCCGCCGGACCACGCTTCGTCGTCCGCGAGGAAACGTCGCACGTCGCCGAGCGTTTCCACGCCACCGCCGTAGAGTTTGCGGAACTCGTACAGCCGGTAACCGTTCAGGGGCTCGAGCGGCCGGCCGGAGGGATCGAGCGGCAGCTCGAAGAGCGTGGCGAGCCCTTCGGTGAGCCAGCGCGGGGCCGAAGCGGCGGAGCGGAACAACCCGATGTTGAACTCGACCTGGTGCGCGGCTTCGTGCTGGATGATGCTGCGCTCCAGCCAGGCCACGCGCCGCGCGACCCGGTCGCGCGCCGCGGGCCGGGTCTGGGCGACGTCCGCGCGGATGGCCACGACCGACGGCGCCGTCGCGAGGTCGAAGAGGTACGTCCGGTTCGAGTTTGGATCGTAGAATCCCAGCGCTTCCGGCGTGTCGGGCAGAAGGCGGTCGAGGTGCGACTTGAACTCGTCGTAGCGGGCGAAAAAGCACACTTCGAGTTTCGACGGCGGGCGGTGCGCGGGCAGATTCCACTCGCGGACGAGCCGGACGTGCGCCTGGTAAAGTGCTTCGAGACGCCGGCCCAGGGCCGCGGCGCCGTCGGTGGGTCCGGTGTACGCGATCGCGAAGTGTGCGTTTTCGAAGAGCTGCGCCGACGGCCCGGCGAGCTGGAGCATGTCCCGGGCGGTGTCTTGATTGGACGGGAGCGGCGGCAGGAGGTCGCGACGGTCAGCCTGAGTCGGCACCGTGGTCGCGGTCGCGGGCTGCGTCGCGCTGCGCGGCGGCGCGCCGGCGACGCCAGTCCATGCCAGCAGACAAGCCCCGAGGCGGCCAATCCACCGTGCACGAGCGGTTACCACAGGGGCCGTCAGCGACCGAAGATGTCCTCCGGCACGAGGGAGGGCTTGAGCTGGAGCGAATCGAGGAATTTGTAGAACTTGTTGACCCACTCGTCGTTGACCACGCCGAAGATGTCCTCGAACTCCTTCTCGCGTTCCGTGTTGGTCATGCGGAAGTCCTCTTCACGGCCGAAGACCGTTTGCAGGTACTTCCCATACCCGTCGCGGTGCTCCTTCCACAGGTAGTACACCATCGCCCAACCCAGCGGGTAACTGGCGCCCGGGTTGCCCCTTCCCACGCCCGAGTACCACACGTTGTTGTCGATCAGAAACAGCTTCCACTCGGCCGTCGACAACGGATGCGGTCCCCAGAACTTGCGTACCTGGTCGAGGCGTCCGTGGTTCAGGACGCCGAGGCTGGCCCCCGCCTGGGTCGGCGGGAACTCGAACATCATGGTCGTGCCTTCGATCAACCAGGTCGGCACGCTGCTCTCGCGCTCGTGGGCGTTCCGTGGGAAGAGGCCGACGTTGAAGTGAATGTGGTGGCCGGTTTCGTGCTGGATCACCTCCAGATTCTGAAACTCCACCCAGCGCGCCACTTTGTTCCGCTCCTGCGCCGCCTGGTCGGCCGGCGCGTGTTTGGCGGCCTCGAGTCTCTGGGCGGCAGGCGGCCACGTCTCCATCTCGAAGAAGTGTGATCGGTTGATGTCGGACCGGTAGTACCCCAGCACGCCCATCTCGACCGGGCCCCCCGTCCTCATCGAGTAAGACTGAAACTCGCTGTGCGTCCCAAAGTAGAAGATCTCGAGCTTGGACGGCGGCCGGCGGGCCGGAATACGCAGCATGCGCAGAAAGCGCACATTCCACGTCCACACGGATTCGAGCCGGGCGCCGAGCTGCCGGGCCGCCTTCGCCGGCGACGTGTAGACCATCACGAAGTGCGGCTTGATCAGCAGGTTTTCCTGTTTGTCGGGCGGGACCCCTTCCTTCCAGGTCAGCCCGGCTTTCGCGAACATGTCCTTGACGGACTCCACGTCCAGCGTGAGCGGCGCTTCCAGATCCTCCAGCTTCACGCCGACGACCGATTCGTCCACCTTGGCGACAATGTCCTTGAGAAGCTCCTCAATCTCCGCGTCTGAGATCGGCCGGCGCAACGTCGATTCGGGGCCCGGCGACTCGCCGGGCGACGCCGGCGTCGCCGCCGGCTTGTTGTCATTCAACGGCGTGATCGTCTTAATCTCGCCCTTGGTGAATCTGATTGTTATTCCTTTGCCCTTATCGACTACGCAGGAGCCGTCGGGGAATTGCGTTACTTCTCCCTCCGTGGACTCGACGCTGCCCTTGCGGAAGTAGTAAACCCGGCAGCGGCCCTTGTTCTCCGCCTTGGCCTCCGCCTTGTCCTGCGCTGCGGGCGTCTTCGGCGGCTCCGCGCCCGAAAGTGCTCCCGCCGCCAGCATGGCTATCGCCCCCAACGCCAGGATGCTCAGTGCGCGCTTCATGACACGCAATTCCTTATGCAGCCGTCCTGCCCCCGGCTTATCGTGTTCCTACCACGCTATTCTACGTCAGCGCCCACGTCTTCCGCAACCGACCGAGCGTGTGACCAAGGCGGTTGCGATGTCACAAGCGGTGTTGGCGTCGGCAGTTTTGGGTTGGAGTGGCGGCGCTTATGCGCTGCGCGCCAGTCGGTGCGGATGGACCTTCGCGCTGGTGATCGGTGCGGGGTGAGCAAGCCTGGTCGCGACACCGACATGGTGCCGTACGCGTCAGCGCTACGCGGGCGCGGGTTGGTCGGCGGCGCGCCGCAGCGCTGTGCCGCACGACTCACGCACGACCAGCTCGGGCTGCAACGAGATCTGCATCCGCGGCCGCTGCGGGTCCGCGATCCGCTGGCAGAGCAGCTCCATAGCCTGCGCCCCCATCTTGGCCATGGGCACGCGCACAGTGGTCAGCGGGGGGCGCGTCATGCGGGCGACGCGGGTGTCGTCGAAGCCGGCGACCGCCAGATCCCGCGGGACGTTCAGCCCGGCCTCGCTGGCGGCCGCGACGATGCCGGCCGCCATCTCGTCGTTCGCCGCGAAGACGCAACACCCGGCGCTGGCCCAGGCGCGGACGTGCTCTCTCGCCAGGCGATAGGCGGTCTCGTACTCGTAGTCGAGGTGATACACGTCGGATGCCTCCTGCGGGAGGCCGGACTCCGCGAGCACCTGCCGGTAGGCCTCGAGCCGCGCGATCGTGTCCACGTTGGTGGCGAGGCCGCCGACGAAGATGATCCGTTTCGCGCCGGCCGGACCGACCAGATGGCGCATTAGCGCGACCGCGCCGTGCCGCTGGTCGATCACGATGCTGTCGTGCGGCGTCCCGTCGATCTCCCCGTCGAGGACGACGTAGGGCAGCGGGAAAGCGGCCAGAACCTCGGCGATCCGGTCCGTCAGCTCGGAGACCATGACCGCGACGCCGTCCAGGAGGGCGCGCTGTTGGATCGCCCGGAGGAGCGAATGGCTGTCATCGCCGTCGCGGGCGGACGAGACCACCAGGTTGTAGCCCAAGTGGCGCGCCTTCAGGTTCGCGCCGCGAATGATCTCGGAGTAGAATTCGCCGTGCAGGTCGGGCAGGACGAGCCCGACGATGTCGCTGCGGCGGAGCATGAGGCCGCGGGCGAAGGCATTGGGCTGATAGTTCAGTTGCTTGATGGCCGACTCGACGCGGGCGCGGGTGCGCTGGTTGACCAGGTCGCTGCGGTTGATGACGCGCGAGACGGTGCTGATCGAGACTTTGGCGAGTTTGGCTACATCGACGATCGACGTGGGCATGTGACCACACCGCCCTAGCACCCCTCCGTCCAGTTCTTTGACATCGCTTTCAATCCAGCATATCGTCGACCTTGATGCGCTGTCAACTTTATGGTTCCCAAGCGCTTGCGTGTGCGGTCGTCGCGTGCAGCGCCGGTTGCACGGTGAAGCCCCCGGTGGCCGTCCAACGCACGCCGGAAACGCGGGTGGCGTTGCAATACCGCTTTCGTGCGGCGGACCAAGCCCTGCTCGAGGATGTCGAGCACGCCTGCTTCCTGTACTTCTGGAACGAAGTCGGGACGCCCGCCAAACTCGTCAGGGATCGAAAAAACGCGCCCGTCGCGAGCATTGCCGCCGCCGGGTTCCAGCTCGCGTCGCTCCCGATCGGTGTGGAGCACCGGTGGATCAGCCGGTCAGAAGGCGCGCAGCGCGCGCAGACGGTCCTTCAATCGCTGCTGGAGCGCGACGACAACAAGAAGTTCGGCGTCTACCTGCACTACCCGGACATGAACACCGGCGGCCTTTCAGGGCAAGGCTTCGAAATCCTTGCCAGCACCGTGGATCATGCGCTGCTGATGGCCGGTGCGATGGTGGCCGGCGAGTACTTTGGGGACGCGGTGGCGCCGCTCGTGGGGCGTCTGATCGCCGGGACGAACTGGAGAGCCTACGCGGTCGCCCCGGGTGGTTTCCTGTCGATGGGCTGGGCGCCCGACGACGCCGGCGATCTGGCGGGAGCCGGGCGGTTCGTGGAGTTGCGTTGGGATTGGGCCAGCGACGAGGAGCGTCTGATCTATTTCCTCGCCGTCGGATCTCCGGAGCCGAACTACGCGTTGCCGCCAGAGACGTACTACCGGCTGAAGCGCGTCGTGAAGTCGTACGATGGCAGGCCGGCGTACGTCGTCTCGTGGCCGGGCGCCCTGTTCACGTACCTCTTCAGCCACTGCTACATTGATTATCGGTCGCTCGGTCCAGACGATCCGGCGCAGTTCGGCGTCGATGCCCCGCGCGTGGACTGGTTCGAGAACTCCCGGCGTGCGGTGCTCACGCACCGGCAACGCTGTATCGAGCAAGCGTCGCGTTTCAAGACGTTGGGGCCGGATCGCTGGGGCTTGAGTGCCTGCTCGTCCCGTGAAGGCTACATCGTGCCCGACATTCGGCCTAACGCGAGCGGCAACGAGGACTGGTGTGCCGGCACGGTGCCCCCGTACGCGGCGGCCTCAGCCATCATGTTCGCCCCGCAGGAGAGCCTGGCCGCCATGCGCGCGTATCGTGCCCTGAAAGATGGCGAGGGCAGGGCGCTGGTTTGGCGGGATCCGCAGGCGGGCGGCTACGGATTCGTCGATTCCTTCAATCTGGATCAGGGTTTCGCGTGCGAAGATTACGTCGGGATCGACCAAGGGCCGATGCTCCTGGCCATCGAGAACGCGCGCACGGGTCTGATCTGGAAGCTCTTCATGCAACATGAGTTGGCACGGCGCGCGGTCGAGCGTCTGCATCTGTCCTGCGAGGTGATTGTGGGGCACCCTTCCGCACGCCCCGTCGCGCCGCACGGGCAAGTACAAGATTGACATCCGGGCGGGGTTCGGGTATTCTATTGAAAGCGCTTTCGGCGCCCCGCGGCTGACCGCTCCGGGGGCTGTCCGCGTTTGCCACCTGTGGAAACCCGCCGTATGACTATGGTTGTGACACCAGCCGCGAACCTCGGTGACCTGGGGCAGCCCGCAGCGTCGGTTTGCAACCGGTACGGGCACTTCTCGCCCGACGGTCTGGAGTATCGGATCACCGATCCGAGGACGCCGCGCCCGTGGGTGAACATCATCGCCAACCCGCGTTTGGGGCTGGCGGTCAGCCAGACAGGCGGCGGCTTCACGTGGATCGACAACTCGCAGTTGGCAGTGATCACGCGCTGGCAGCAGGATTTGACCGAGGACCGCTCGGGGAAGTTCCTTTACGTGCGGGATGCCGACTCGGGCGAGCTGTGGTCGCTGTCGCCCGCGCCCGTTTGGCCCGCATACGACTCTTACACCTGCCGGCACGGGCTTGGTTATACGACCTTCGAGACCGAATTCGCTGGCATCCGGGCAGTCTGGACGCTGTTCTGCCACGTGAGCGAGACCGTCGAGTTCTGGCTCGTGGAACTGCACAACCAGACCGACCGTGTGCGGCGTCTGGAACTCTGTGCATACCTGGAATGGTGTTGCGGGGTGGCGCCGTCGCCGCGCCGCGAGTTCCACAAGCTGTTCCTGGAGACCGAGTTCGACGCCGCGCGACGGGCGATCTTCGCGCGGAACCGCATGTGGGAGGTTCCGTCCGAGGGGCACGGCCACTGGAACGCGGACTTTCCGTATCTCAGTGCGCTGGCCTGCACCGAGCCGGTGTCCTCGGCGCAGGGCGACAAGGCCGCGTTCGTCGGGCAGTACCGGGACCTGCGGGCGCCCGCGGCACTGACCCAGGACCTGTGGGAACCGGAGTTTGGCCGACATGGCGACGCCATCGCGGCGTTGCGCTGCGCCGTCGAGCTGCGCGCGGGCGAGCATCGTGACCTCGGCTTCGCGCTGATCGTCGGCGAGTCGCGCGCGACGGCGAACCGCGCCCTGAAGCAGATGGTTCACGTCGACGTCATGGACCGGGCGCTGGCGGATGTCCGGACGTCCTGGCAAGCGCGGCTGGGGGCACACCGCGTGCAAACGCCGGAGCCGTCGCTCAATTACATCACGAACGACTGGGTGCGCTATCAGGCGGTGTCCGGGCGGATTTGGGGCCGTTGCGGCTACTACCAGCAGAGCGGCGCGTACGGGTTTCGCGATCAATTGCAGGACGCGCAGGTTTGGCTGACGATCGATCCGGCACGCTGCCGCGCGCAGATTGACCTGCACGCCGCCCATCAGTTTGCGGACGGCTCGGTTTATCACTGGTGGCATCCGCTCACGGAGCAGGGGCACGTCACACGCATGACGGATGACATGCTCTGGCTGGCGTTTGTCGCGGCCAATTACATACGCGAGACGGGTGACCTCGAGCTGCTCAAGGACGAAGTGCCGTTCGTGGACGACAAGCAGGCCAAGCCGCTCGCCGAGCATGTTCAGCGGGCTTTCGAGCGTGTGTTTCGCCGCACGAGCCCGCGCGGCCTGCCGTACATCGGCGCCGGCGACTGGAACGACGGCCTCAACGCGGTGGGATTGCAGGAGCGCGGCGAATCGGTCTGGCTCGCGCAGTTTCTGGTCGGGCTGCTGGCCGATTGGGCGGAGATTTGGCGGCGCTGGGCGCGACATTTGACCGGGGGCCCAAAGCGGGTCGCGCCCGGGCATTTCGTCAGCGAGGATGCTGATGGGGAGCGCGGCACGGGCCGGGACGGGACCGCGTCGGCCGCGACAACGCGCGACTGGGGCGGGCTCGCGGCTGAATTCGACCGTCGCCGCGCGGCGCTCATCGCGGCCATCAACCAGCACGCGTGGGATGGCGGGTGGTATCTGCGCGGCACGCTTGACGACGGCTCGAAGCTGGGCAGCCGCGAGAATCGCGTGGCGAAGATCTTCCTTAACGCGCAAACGTGGGCGATCTTGAATGACGTCGCTACGCCGGAGCGGGCGGCGGAGTGCCTGGCGGCCGTGCGCGCGCATCTGGTCACCGAAGCCGGTGCGCTGCTGCTCGCCCCCGCTTTCGACAAGCCGGTTCAGGAGATCGGCTACATCACGCGCTACGCGCCCGGGCTGCGCGAGAACGGCGGCGTGTACACACACGCGGCCACGTGGGCGATTGCCGCGGCCTGCAAGATGAAGGACCACGAACTCGTCGGCCGCCTGCTGACTGCGATGAACCCGGCGTTGAAGGACCCCGATCACTACTGGGCCGAGCCGTACGTGCTGCCCGGGAACGTCGATGGCCCCGATTCGCCGCATCACGGCCGAGCGGGGTGGACGTGGTACACGGGTGCGGCGCAATGGCTCCACCGCGTCGTGAGCGAATGGGTGCTGGGCGTGCGGCCGGAGTGGGACGGCTTGCGGATTGAGCCGTGTCTGCCGCCGGGGTGGACCCGCGCCGCGATGACGCGGCCGTATCGCGGGTGCATGTACGACATTCACATCGACCGCGCCTCGGTCGAACAGACGCAGACCTGGGCCGGCGGGCTGCACGCGGAAATCAGCCTGGACGGCAAGCGACTGCCGGGCAACGTGATCCCCGCGCCGACCGAACTCGGCCGGCGGCACGACGTCCGCGTGCGCTGCCGGTAGCGGCCGGCACCGCGCTGCGCCTACCCCTTCAACCCCGTCGTTGCGATTCCCTGGATAAACGTCCGCTGGGCCATGAAGAACAGCAACAGCACCGGGGCCACGACCAGCGTCGAGGCCGCCATCAGTTGATTCCACGGCGTGTCGCCGGATTTGCTTTGCAGGAACTGGAGCCCGAGCGCCAGCGTGAACTGGTCCTGGTGGGTCAGGTAGATCAGCGGGCCGATCAGGTCGTTCCACACCGCCAGGCAGTGGAACAACGCGACGACCGCCAACGCCGGGCGGGACAGCGGCAGCATGATCCGCCAGAAGCAGCCCCAGCGGGTGCAGCCGTCGAGCATGGCGGACTCCTCCAGCTCCTTGGGGATGCCCAGGAAGAACTGCCGGAGCAGGAAGATGTTGAACGCGCTGCCGAACCACGCCGGCACCCACAGCGGCCGCAGCGTGCCGATCCAGCCGAGGTACTTGAAGAGCATGTAGGTGGGGACCATGATGACCGGGAAGGGGATCATCATCGTCGCCAGGCAGACCGCGAACATGAGCCCGCGGCCGGGGAACGGCACGCGGGCGAACCCGTAGGCGGCGATCGAGCTGGAGAGCAGCACGCCGACGAGGCTCAGTACGAGGATGATGAGCGTGTTGCGGGCGTAGAGCAGAAAGTCGAACTGCGCGGACCGCGCGATTTCGCGGTAGCCGGTCAAGGTGGGCGCCGTCGGCAGGAAATTGGGTTGCAGCACTTCCGCCGGCGGTTTCAGCGAGACGCAGACCATCCACAAGAGCGGCAGCACGAAGAGCAGCGCGACGGCGATCAGCAGGGCATAGGTCAGTGCCAGATTGAGGCTGCGGATGCGCATCGGTCCACGTTGCGACGTGCTCACGTTGTCACGTGCCCCTGTAGTAGACGGCCCGCCGGCTGGCGAGGAAGACCGCCGCCGTCAGGGCCAGGATGATGAACAGTTGAACCCAGGCCATCGCGCTGGCGTAGCCCATCTTCAGGTACCGGAACGCGTTGTCGTACAAGTACATCGTGTAGAAGTACGTGCTGCGTTGCGGCCCCTGCTCGCCGCGCATGAGCACGTAGGGCAGCGCGAAGATCTGCCAGGTGCCGATCAGTCCGACGATGACGTTGAACAGGATGACCGGGCTGAGGCCCGGCAGCGTCACGTGCCAGAAGCGGCGGGGGGCGGACGCCCCGTCGAGCATCGCCGCCTCGTACAGCTCCTCCGGGATCTCCTGGAGGCCGGCGAGGTAGATGACGACCGGCGAGCCGACGCCCCACAGGCTGATGAGCACGAGGGCGGTCATGGCCCAGCCCGGGAGCGCCAGCCACTTCGGCCCCGCGGCCAACTCGCCGAGCCAGGTCAGCCGGTGGCCGGTGAGCAGCGCGATGGCGTTGTTGGCGCCGTCGAGCACGGGACCGACCAGCCGCACGGCGCCATTGATGAGCCCGTACTCCGGATTCAGCATCCAGAGCCAAACGAGCGCGATGCCGACCAGGGGCACGACCGTCGGCACAAAAATGCACGTGCGGAACAAACCCTGTCCACGCACGCGCTGGTTCAGCAGCGCGGCCAGCAGCACGGCCACAATGGTCCCGAGCGGGATGGCGAGCGCCGCGTACACCAGCGTGTTCAGCAGGACCTTGTGGAAGACCGGATCGTGCGTCAGGGCCTGGTAGTTGGCCGTCCCCACGTAGACCGGCGGCTGCAGCAGCGGGTAGTCGCAGAAGCTGATGTACAGCGAGATGCCCATCGGCAGCGCCAGGAACAGCAGGAATCCCAGCCACCACGGGGCGGTCCAGAGCAGGCCGGAAAACAGCGCCCGCCCGCCGGTCGTGCCGAAGTGGGCCTGTTTCACGGTGCGCCTCCCCGGCGCTTGGCCGCCATTTGCTCGTATTCCGCCACGACCTCATTCACCTTCTGCTGCGCCGCATTCAACGCCGTGTCCGCCTGCTCTGGATGCGCCAGCACCGTGTTGAGCAGCACCTTCAGCTCGTCGATCACCCGCAGCCACATCGGCATCGACGGATAACCGAAAGCGCACGGCGACGCGGCCAGCTCTTCGAACACCCGGATGTACGGGTTGGGGTGCCGGGCGAGGAAATCCGCCCCCGGCACGCGGAACGGCGAGAGCTTATTGTGCTCGCGGCAGAGTTCCTCCATCACGTCCTGCCGCGAAACGTAGGCCAGGAACAGCAGCGCTTCGCGCGGGTGCCGGCCGCCGGCCGGCATGACGAACACGTCCGTGCTCGCGAACGCGTTCCGCCGCTCGGGCGTGACGGACGGGAACGGCGCGACGCCGTAGTCGAGCGTGGGGGCGTATTTCGCGATCCAGTTCGACAGCCACGGTCCCTGGAAGACCATCGCGATTCGTCCGGAGAGGAAGGGGTTTTGCGCACTCTCGATCGCACCGGCCGTGGCCTCGAAGGCGAGCATGGGCTCGATGCCCTGCGCTTCGCGCACTCTGGCCAGCCAGTGCATCGCCGCCCGCCCGGCCGGCGTGTCCAGCGTGCATTCGTGCCCGTCCCACAGATGACCGTCGAAGAAGCACGGCCACACCCACGGCCACCAGCCGAGCATCGCGACCGAGGGCGTGAAGCCCGCCTGGATGATCCGCTGTCCCTGCGTACCGTCCGGCAACGTCACCGGCTCCGACCGCGTCAGCCGCCGCACGTCCTCATCAAACTCGGCGATCGTCTCCGGCGGGTGGTTGGGATCGAGCCCGGCCTGCCGGAACAGCTCGCGGTTGTAGTACAGCGCGATCGTGTAGGGCGTGCTCGGGAGGGCGTAGAGCTGCCCCTGGTAGCGGCAAATGTCGAGCCAGATCGGTTTCCATGCGTCTATGGGTACGCCGGCCTGTCGCGCCAGCTCGTCCAAAGGCCGCAACGCTCCCTGGTCGGCGTATTGCGGGACGATGAAGTCGTAGAGCCCGGCCACGTCGGGCGGATCGCCGCCCGCGGTCGCAATCAGCGTCCGCTGCTCGATGTTGCTGACCGCGTTGTATTCGACCCAGACGTTCTGGGCGGCGCCGACGGTGGCGTTGAAGCGGTCCACGACGCGCTGCATGGCCTGCCCTTCGACGCCGGTCCACTTCTCCCAGTAGCGCACGACCGTACGGTCGCTCGGCACGCCGTAGCGGCCGCGCGGGCCGAATGCGAGCAGTCCGACCGCCGGCAGGCCGAGCGCGACGACCAAAATGAGCGAGCGGATACTCATGGCCTTCGATTACCGCGGAGGCGCAGAGAGCGCGGAGAACGCAGAGGTTCATTCCTTGCTTGATTCACGCCGGACGTCCTGTTTTTCTTGGCTCACGCCGGGCGTCCTGTCGTTGCTCGCCGGTCAAGCGTGCGATGAAGAGTACCCGGAGTTTTCTCTGCGTCCTCCGCGCTCTCTGCGCCTCGGCGGTTTCCGCCCGAGAGGGTCAATTGCCACATGCCGGATTCGCGGGCACGTCGGGTCCGCTGCCGTTCAAACAACTCGCGTACGCCGCCAGGTCGCCGCCGTTGACGACGTGATCGTTGTTGTGGTCGAAGCACAGACATGCCTCTGGTCCGGCGGTGTTGTTCGACACGCACACCTGCCAGGCCGCGAAGTCCGCCAGGTCCACATCGCCGTCGTGGTCGGCGTCCGCGAAGACCGCGCCGCAGTCGCAAGCGTCGCCGATCCCGTCGCTGTCGCTATCTTCCTGCCGCGGGTTCCAGCGACCCGGACAATTGTCGTACGCGTCGGCGATTCCGTCTACGTCCGCGTCGGTCTGGAACGGCATCCGCTGCTTGAAGAAGAGCGGTTCGATGCTCTCCACCAGCCCGAACATCAGAAACAGGTGATCGACCAGTGCGGCGTCCGACGGCACCCAGGTCGAACTGCTGATCGACACGCGCGCGAGGCCATAGCGGAACCGCGTGTCGCTGCTGGGCGGCTGCTCCTCCACGAACTCCAGCATCGTCTGCACATCGCCCCAACCTGTGACGGCTTCCGGCGAGCACACGCTGTGGTGATTGAGGATGCGATCCGCGAAGTACCCGGTCGGATCGACACCGGCGGTCAGCCCATAGCGGTAGGCCTGGCCGAGGACGTTCGCGCAGTACAACGCATCCGCCCGCTGCTGATTGCGGTCGTACGTCTCGAAGTTCGGGTTGGTCGCAAAATCCGCGTTGAAGAAGTGTCCCTGCTGCACCCAGAAGGCCGGCGCGTACGACGACACGCTGTCCGTCAGCGTCGGAATGCCCGAGTACGAGATCTTGGGCGCGGTGTTCGGATCGAGCCACAGCGCCGCCACCGCCGTGGCGCGCGGGTGACTCGGCTGGCGCAGCGCGAGGCTGACAATGAGCATGTACTCGTTCCACGGCCGTACCCAGCCGTTCAAGTCGCCGCCCGACGCATTCATCGCTCCGTATACGCGACCGTCCAGGCTCGGGTCGATCGCCGCATCGAAGTTGGTAGTGGCGTACAGTTCGTCGGCGAGTGCGACGATGTTGGGATCGTCGCGGAAATGGTCCTTCGCGAACAAGGCCCCGCTCACCAGCAGCGCCGATCCGATGGTCGTATACCCGTCGCCCCAGCCCGCCGCGTGTCCCCCGGTGGTGACGTCGTTCCAGTGCCACCAGAAGCCCGCGACGTTGCGGTCCGGGACCACGCCCGGCCGATGCCCCGCGTATACCGTCAGGATGCGCTCAGCCAGCACGTGCGCGTTGTACACCAGGCCAAGCTCGTCGGCCGCACAGATTCCCAAGAGCGCAAACCCGGCCGCGTCGGGCGTCGCCGGATGGTACGGCGTGCCCGAGAGCGTCAACGAGTCGCGCACGAGCCCGTTGGCTTGCGTCGCGTCGAGGATGTAAGTGACGGTGCGCTGCAACTGATCGGTCCGCGCTGCGTCAAGCCCGCCGGCCCAGTCGGTGCGCGTCAGGAGCCACTTGGTCCACTGAATGCCGGACGGCTGCCCGTTGCCGATCTGAACGCCGATGCCCTGGATGCGAATCCAGTTGGTCTGCCCCGGTGTGAACCGCTCGAGTGGGATGGTCGCGACGTAGGCGCGGGGGCTGTCAACGTACTCGCGGTGCACCTCGAGGAGGTCGGTCTGCGACGGGCCGGCGAGGACGGCCAGGTCGAACGATTGCGTGAAGTGCTGCGTGATGACGATCCGAAACCGGTAGTTCTGGGCCGCGGTCGGCACGCCCGCGGGAAGGCTGAAGGCGATGTCAATCTGGCCGCCTTCCCACCCCATGTCCGCCGGCCAGGTCGTCGTGACGCCGACCGTGCCGCTGAACCCGCCGAAGTACTGGATTGAGGACGGCGGGCTCGCGAAGCTCGTGACCTGGAAGATCGTGGCCGGCGGACCCGCGACCGCCAGGACGCTGCTGCAAAGCGCGAAGCCAAGCCCCGCGAGCACCGCCATCGGTTTGTGGGACGCACGTGCACTCATAGCGACACTCCCATCCTCTCAGCGCCGTCGGCATTAGGAACGTCGTCCAGCCGGCCGGTCGAGATCAGCTCGGAATACCAGTGTCCGCTCGCCTTAATCGTACGCTGCGATGTTTCAGAATCGCAGCGCACCAGCCCAAAGCGCTGCGAAAAGCCGAGGGTCCACTCCAGATTGTCCATCAGCGACCAGACGAAGTAACCGCGCACGTCGACGCCCTCGGCCAACGCCTGCCCCACCGCGCGAACGTGGTCGCGCAGGTACGCAATCCGCGGCTGATCGTTCACAAAGCCGCTGGCGTCGGCCTGATCCGGGAACGCCGCCCCGTTCTCCGTGATGTAGATCGGCAGCCCCGCATACCGGCGGCTCAGCCAGTGGAGAAGCGGGCACAGGCCGCCGGGCGTGACCGGCCAACTCATCGTCGTATGCGGAATCTGCGGCTGCGGGACAACCTCGATTTCCAGCGGTCCCGCTCCCGGCGCGTGACGGATAACGTGGCTGAAGTAGTAGTTCAACCCGAAGAAGTCCATGGAGCGCGTCAGCAGGCGCGCATCTTCCGCCGTGAACTCCGGCAACGCCGCTCCGAAGCGCTCGCGCAGCACGTCCGCATAGTCGCCGTAATACAGCGGATCGCCGAACCAGCCGCAGAACTCCAGGGTCGCGCGTTCCGCGGCCGCCACATCTGCGGGCGACTCAGAGGCGGGGAAAGCCTGGAGCACGTTCAAGGCCGGACCGATCGCCCCGCGGTTGTGCGGCGACGCGCGGTAGCGTGCGACGGCGTGGGCGTGAGCCCGCAGCAGGTTGTGCGCCACGCGATAGGCCAGCCCCGCGTCCTTGACGCCCGGCGCGTGTGTTCCGTGGATGTACCCGGCGTTCACGACGACCCACGGCTCGTTCAGCGTCACCCAGTGGTGCACGCGGTCGCCGAGCGTGTTGAACAGCACGTCGGCGTAATCGGCAAAAATGAGCGGCAGGTCCGGATGGGCCCACCCCCCCAACTCCATCTGGAGCGCCGCCGGCAAATCCCAGTGGTACAAGGTGACCATCGGCTCGATCCCGGCTGCGAGCAGGCAGTCGACCAGGCGGTCATAAAACGACAGGCCCTGCTTGTTGATATCGCCGCGCCCTTGCGGCAGGACGCGTGGCCAACTGACACTGAAGCGGTAGGCGCGCAGGTTGAGCCGGCGCATGAGCTCTACGTCGTCGCGGAAACGGTGGTAGTGATCGCAGGCGATCTCGCCCGTCTCGCCCCGGGCCGTCTTGCCGGGTGTCGCACAGAAAACATCCCAAATGCTGGGGCCTCGGCCGCCATCGGCCGTAGCGCCTTCGACCTGAAAGGCGGCTGTCGCGGCTCCCCAGAGGAAGGCGGGCGGGAAAACGTCACCATTTGTGCTCACAGGGGGGTCCGATCGTAAAAACTGCGCCTACCGCGGATCGTGCGTAGCGGCGGGCGTGGCACGCCGCCGCCGGCTCTGCACGCAACTATTTACCACAAATACTCTTACGCAAGCGGGCTTCCTTCGCAATCAGCACGTGACGAAGAAGGCCTGGCGCCACAAGATTGCATGATAACGCCTTATGGAAGCGCTTGCAATGGAACCTTGGCGCTGTTATACTGCTAGACAGACATTGTGGTCCAGCGCTGCGGTATCGCGGCGTTGCGTGGGCCTGAATCCGTGTCGGAGCAGGCCGCAACATCCTTGGCTCGTCGTAGGAGGAGAGATCGAATGAGGCAAACCAAAATTGTCGCAGTGGCGTGCGTGCTTCTAGCGGTGGCCGGTGTGATGGCGTCGCCAACCATTAATGGGGCGGTCATCAATCCGCGAATGTGGAACGACGACCCGGCGTCCACGTTCACGTCCACGAACCTGTATCCGACAACTGTCGCGATGCAGGACGTGCACGACGCCGGCGCCACTGGAGGGACCAACCTCCACACCTTCGGCCTGTCGGACGATGGCGGAGCAAACGAAGCGGTCTTCATGAACAACGACGGCTTTGCGGTGTCCGCCAACGTCACGATCACCGGCACGTCGAACGTCGAGGGTGGCCTGAAGGTGTCCCCCTGGTGGTCGCATGATTACGCAGATGGCGTTTTCATGCTTAACGCCCAGACCGGCGAGGTCGCCTGCTTTGGCGGTCGGGTGCCGTTCTACAGCTTCACGAGCGCCTATGGCCTGCACTACACCAAGGGCCAGACGGTTCGTGAGGGGATCGCCTATGATCCGCGAGGCTTGAATGCCGCCGACCCCGCGGCTGTCAGGTTCTCGTACATCGATGGTACGGGCACGTATACCAGCCCGTGGCTGACGTTCGACGAGGGCAACCCCGCCGAGGGGCACGGGTCGTGGGGCATGTTGGACGATGCCCGCGTCGGCGGCTACTTCATGCCCAAGGTCGCAGGCGAAGGTGATCCGCCGCGCTGGGGCGCGATCAATTTCTCGAACTTCAACTACATGCCCGAGCCGGCCGGGCTGCTGCTGGTCGGTCTGGCGGCGGCCTTCCTCCGCCGCGGTCGCTGAGACTCACACATAGTGCGTGACTCGGCGGCGAGTGCTGCCGATGGACTGTGATTGAACTTGACACGGATGCGGGGCCGGCTTCCCGGTGAGGCCGGGTGGCCGGTCCCGCTTGTAGTTTGTCCGCGGAGGAGAGGCTGGAGCGCACTGGAAACGGTCCTCCGTGGAGACGAACATGCCGCCAGAAGCACGCAGTACGAGACGGGCATTCACGCTGATCGAGCTGCTGGTCGTTGTCGCCATCATTGCCTTACTTGTCTCGATCCTCTTGCCGGCTCTGGGGCGTGCGCGCGAGCAAGTGAAGGGGACGGTGTGCAGCTCGGATTTGCACCAGTTGGCGCTGGCCACCACGTACTACGCGCAAGAAAACGGGGATTGCCTGCCCCTGATTCCGGCCACGCCCCTGGCGGGAGGCGGGGGCGGGGCACCGTACAAGCAGTATTACCAATTGCTGCGATTGTGGAAGTACGTGCCCGGGATCAAGACGTTCCAGTGCCCGGCCGCGCGCGAGGCCAACTCGGTGAAGTCGTACCCGCTCATACCCGGTACGGCGATGGATACGCACTTCAGCAACTACGTGCTGAACGCGTTTGGCAACGACTTTCGTGGGCCGGTGCAAGCCGGCTTCTGGCCCGGCTACAGCATGCCGGATGCCGACGCCGACGGCTGGATCAAGGGTCTGTACACCGAGTACTGGTTCAATGACTGGGGGGCGGGCGATGACGCGGTCCACTATGCCAAGCTCGAGGACGACAGTCGGATCCCGCAGATTAGCGGCGGTCCGCTGAGCCAACTGCCGAGATCGAACCTGGTGGTGACGATTTGCGATGCGGTTTGGGAGACGCTGACCCCGCGGCACTTTGGCGCCAACAACCTTGCTTTTTTGGATGCGCATGTGCGAAAGTTCCCGCGCGTTGAATACTACGACCACTACAACGCCGATTCTGACCACAAGAAGCGCAGGGACCACGATCAGTACGGCAACCGGCCGTTTTATTCCTGGGGTTTGTCGGCCGGCCCATACGTTGTCGATGGGGACAAGATTCCATAGGTACACGCGCCCCAACGCGGACGTTGGCGCGCGTTGCCTTGTGATGCGCCCGCCCCCGAACGAGAAGGAAGGAAGTCTCATGAGGCCCTCGAAAGCAGCTTTTCTCGCAATCGTCCTGGCTCTCGCCGTCCCGGTCGTCCTACTCGCCCGCCAGAACATCCTGCTGAACGGCAGCATGGAGTCTGGGCAGGGCGCATCTGCGCTCGATCCGAAGTATGCCGACCAATGGACGTTCTTCGGCAAGAACGTGGAGCGGTCGGACACGGTCAATCTCGATCCGAACGGGGCCGGGCACGCGCTGAAAGCGTTTGGCGATTCCGCCTCCAGCACGGCCGGGGCGCAGCAGGACGTGCTGAATGTCACAGCCACTCAGAATGTCACGGCCTCGGTTTCCCTCTATACGCCGGGCTTTGACAAGCTGGGCGGCAGCGGGCAGGCTGGCCTGGTCCTGGAGTTCCTCAACCAGTACGGCGGGATAATCTCGCCGATTTACGAGGTGTACCCGCTCAACGCCAGCTCGTCGGCCAACACGTGGATTCCGGCGACGATCGGCCCGCTCGCGGCCCCCGCCACCACGGTGAAGGTGCGCGTGTTGTGCAAGCTCAACTGGAGTCCGGGGGACGTCAGCGGCGCCGCGTATTGGGACAGCGCGCGGCTGACGGTGGGCAGCGACCCGAACAACAAGGTTGCCAACGGCAACTTCGAGACGGTGGGCCACAGCACGGGGCAAAGCGCCGTGGGCATCGATGATTGGAATGGCTTCAACGACCAGGAGAAGTCTTCAACCGTGGCGAAAGACGGTCTGGCGAGCCTGAAGCTGGGGGTTCGCGAGGCGTATTCCGGGCTCTACCAGGACATGGGGACATTGCAGGACGGCGACCACCTCCTTATGAAGGGTTTTGTGTGGAACCCGTCCGCCGACCCGCTCACCGACACCTCGCGCGTCGGGCTCAAGCTGGAGTTCCCGCAGACGATTCCGCCGGCCGTCGAGAACCTGGCCTTCGACGCCAACGCCCCGGCGAACGCGTGGATGCTGGTCCAGCTTGCCGCTCTTACGGTGCCTCCCGACGTCACCATCGCTCGCGTGGATTGCATTCTGGCCGCCGACGCGCTAACCACCGGCGCAGTGTATTTCGATGCGGCCTATGCGGAGCGGAGCAGCGCGCCGGGCTCCAATCAGCTCCTGAACGCCAGCTTCGAAAGCGGCTTCGGCGGCCCCAACGGTATCGATGACTGGACCGAATTCGGTACGGACGTGGCCACCACACGATTGAGTTGCTTTGCCGTCCCGACGATCGACGGCGATTGCACAGCCCGATCCGCCGGGACGACCTACACGGGAATCTACCAGGAATTCCCCGTGACGGCCGGCGAGACCGTCACGTTCTGGGCCTACCTGTACACGCGATCCGACAACAAGCTTGGCGGTATCAACAGCAAAGCGGGCGTCAAGATCGAGTGGATCCTCGGCACCGTGCCCCCGCCGGTGGACATCGGCGGCTCGAGCAACACGGTCTTGGCGGGCGCGGCGACGAACACTTGGCTGCCCGTGAGCATCGACTACACCATGCCGACCGGCTCGAACGCCATGACGCGGTTCACGTGCCTCATCGACAAATCCGCGGCGACGAGCGGCCACGCGTACTTTGACTCGTGCGAGGCGGTCGTGCTAAACCACCTCGATGGGTCCGACTACTTCAATGGGTCCGACTACGACAATGATGACGACGAGGACCTGATCGACGCAGCGCAGTTCCAGCTCCACTTCACGGGCGCCATCGGTCCCCTGCCGTGGAATGGTACGGTGTTCGACTACAATGACGACGGCTTGATCAACAGCGCGGACTTCGCGCACTTCGCGCCGCGGATGACCGGGCCGCACTAACCCGTCCGACGCGGCGTGGCCTGCGAAGGCCGCCGGATCGCGATATGCAACATTCATGCCCCGTCGGGAAGTACCCGGCGGGGCATGTTCTTGTGCGGCCGGCCGGTTGCGCCGGCTCGGGCGCGGTTGAGAGCGACATGACGGAGTGAGCGAGCGATGAGGCACGCGGGAATCGTGTGGGCGGGGGTAGTGGCGCTGTCGCTGGCGGTCGCAAGCGTACTGGGCGGCTGCACCCGCCCGGGCCTCTCCGCGCCGGGTTCGGCCGGCGCGCAGCCGATGCGGGAAACGGGTAACGCGGAGCCCCTGGTACTCGACAACTTCGAAACGCTCGAAGGCTGGCGCGTCAGCGCGTCCGATGGCGTGCAGGCGCGGATCAGCACTGCCGAGGGGATTCACGGCCGGGCGCTGCGGCTCGATTTCGACTTCGAGCGTGGCGCCGGCTTCTGCGTCATCCATCGGGACCTTCCGCTCCGCCTGCCGCAGAACTATCGCTTCACACTGGCCCTGCGCGGCGCGGCCCCGCCGAACAATCTGGAGTTCAAGCTCCTCGACCCGTCCGGCGACAACGTCTGGTGGGTCAATCGCCGGGCGTTCGAGTTCCCGACCGACTGGCGGACGCTGAGCTACAAGGCGCGGCAGTTCCGCTTCGCCTGGGGGCCGTCGGGCGGAAAGCCGCTGGACGCGGTCGGCGCGCTGGAGCTGGCCGTCGCGGCGTCGAGCGGCGGCAAGGGCTATCTCCTTTTCGACCGGTTGACGTTCGAGGCGCTGCCGGACTTGCCTGCCATCTTGCCGCCGCCGAGCGTGGGCTTTTCGAGCACCGCCGAGCCGGGGGCGCCGCAGCAAGTCACGCCGAGCGAGTCGGGCGTCGTGAACTGGACGAGCGCCGCGCATGACGCGCAGCCGTGGCTCCAAATCGACTGGCGCGCGGAACGCGAGCTGGGCGGCGTCGCGATCGAATGGGGCGCCGCGGACTACGCGACGGCCTACACGGTATCCCGGTCGGAGGACGGGCGTGCGTGGAGCCCGGCGAGCACCGTCGCAGGCGGCACCGGCGGGCGCGACTACGTACTCCTGCGCGACGCGGATACCCGCTACCTGCGTGTTGACGTTCGTGGCACCAGCCGGAGGCGGGGCGTGCAGGTGCGGGCGGTGCGTGCCTTGGGGCCGGACGTCGCCGAGTCACCGAACAGCCTGTACGCGCAGATCGCGCGCGACGCGCCCCGCGGCTGGTTCCCGCGCTACTTCCTCGGCGAGCAGCAACCGTGGACCGTGGTCGGCGTGCCGGTTGACGACAAGGAAGCCCTGCTCGACGCGGCCGGCGTGCTCGAGGTCGATAAGCTCGGCTTTCGCATCGAGCCATTTCTGCTCGTCGACGGCCGTCTGATCACCTGGGCCGACGTGACGACGCGCCAGTCCCTCGCCAAAGATCACCTGCCGATCCCGTCCGTCACGTGGCAGGGCGGCGACCTGGAACTGGAGATCACCGCCCTCGCCGACGGCCCCGCCGCCGAATCGGCCGTGAGCGCGCGCTACGTCGTGCGCAACACGGGCGCCGCGCCCCGGCGTGCCGCGCTGGTGCTCGCCTTGCGACCGTTCCAGGTGCTGCCGCCTTGGCAGGAGGTCAACATCACCGGCGGCGTGTCCAGGATCGAGACCATCCAGTGGGACCGGCGGTGCGTGCTCGTGAACGGGCAAAAGACCGTCCGGCCGTGGACCACCCCGGCCGCCTTTGGCGCGGCGCCCTTCATGCAGGGCGATATCTGCAAGTACCTCGCCAGCGGCCAACTACCCACGAGCGAATCCGTAAACGACCCGACGGGGCTTGCTTCCGCCGCCCTGCGTTACGACTTCGACCTGGCGGCCGGAGCCAGCCAGGCGGCTATCGTCACCGTGCCGTTCCACGGAAAGGGCACAGCAAGCCCCCTCGACGATTCGGCCGAGGCACCGGCGACACGTTTTGAGCAGCGCCTGCAGCAGGCGTGCCGGGCGTGGGAAGAAGAAGTGAGCCGTGTGCGTTTGCTGCTCCCGCCGCAGGCGGCCAAGCTGGCGGACACGTTCCAGGCGACGCAGGCGTACATGCTGATCAATGCGGACGGGCCGGCGATCCAGCCTGGGTCGCGGACGTACGAGCGAAGCTGGATTCGCGACGGCGCGCTGACTTCCACGGCCCTGCTCTACACCGGGCACCCCGAGCGGGTGCGAGCGTTCCTGGACTGGTATGGCCAGTATCAGTACCCGAGCGGCAAGGTCCCGTGTGTGGTCGATCGCCGTGGCGCCGACCCGGTGCCCGAACACGACAGCACGGGCGAGCTCATCTACGCGCTCCTCAAGTACTACCAGTTCACGCGGGACCGCGGATTCCTGGAGGAGCACCTGCCGCAGGTCATCAAGGGCGTGGACTACATCGAGGAGTTGCGGAACCAGCGTCTGACCGACACGTACCGCGCCGGTTCGCCCGAGCAGCGGGCGTGTTATGGGCTTGTGCCGGAGTCCATCAGTCACGAGGGGTACTCGGCCAAGCCGATGCATTCCTACTGGGACGACTTCTGGGTGCTGCGCGGGCTCAAGGATGCGACCACCATCGCGCAGCTCCTCGGAAAGCCGGAACTGGAGGCGCGGTTCCGCACGTTGCGGGACGAGTTTCGCACGACGTTGTACGCCTCATTGCGCCTGGCCATGCAGACCAAGCAGATTGACTACATCCCCGGCTGCGTCGAGTTGGGGGATTTCGACGCCACGTCCACCGCGACGGCCGTTTACCCGTGCGGCGAGGCCGACGCGCTCCCCGAGGCCGCCCGGACGCACACTTTCGACCGGTACTACGACTTCTTCCGTCAGCGGCGGGACGGCCAGCTCGCGTGGGACAACTACACGCCGTACGAGATCCGGCTGGTCAGCACGTTTGTGTACCTGGGCCAGCCGCAGCGGGCGCACGAGCTGTTGGACTTCTTTCTGGCGGACCAGCGTCCCCAGGCGTGGAACCAGTGGGCCGAAGTCGTCTGGCGCGATCCGCTCACGCCGAAGTACATCGGCGACATGCCGCACACGTGGGTCGGCGCCGAGTTCGTCTGCGCCCTGCGCAGCCTGTTCGTGTACGAACGCGAACGCGATGCGGCGCTGGTGCTGGCGGCCGGCGTGCGGCCGGAGTGGCTGGACGCCCCGGGCGGCGTGTCGATCGCGAACTGGCCGACCGAATACGGCCGGCTCTCCTACGACCTGTCGTCCCGCGACAAAGAGACGGTTCTGACGCTCCACTTCGACGGTGAGTTGCCGCCCGGCGGGCTGGTCTTCCGCAACCCGTACCCGGAGCCGATTCGCTCCGTCGCGGTCGATGGCCACAGGATTGAGACGTTCACCGAACGAGAGGTCGTATTGAAAGTCGCTGCCGTGCAGGTCGTGATTACGCGCGGTCCGTAAGCGTCCACAAGGCGGTCGCTCGGCTCGCGACCGGCGAGGAGAGCCCGGAGGCATCAGGGGCCGGTGAAGATGCGTTGGAAGATGGCCGCGTCGGCGAGATCCGCGTCCCCGTCGCGGTCGAGGTCTGAATCCGTGAAGCGGCTGCCGGTGCAACCGCCCGGACAGGCGTTTCCGGGGCCGCCCAGGCAATTCACGAACACGGCGAAGTCGTCCGCGGCGATAGCGCCGTCCGTGTCGAAGTCGACCTCATAGAACATGCCGAGCGCCTGCATCATCGGCCGGATCTCCGGGTTGGCCATGAACAAGTCCCAGCACAGCCCGGTCCGGTAATTCTCGATCATCGGGACGATCGTCCCTTCGTCGATAGCGATGTAGCCTGGTGCAAACCAGTTGTTCTGAGGATTGAACGCGTCGACGAAACCGGACACGCCCCAGAGATTCGCGCCGTACACGTCGTAGTATTGCCGCACAGCGGCCAGCGACTCGGTCGGCGTGTATGGCATCGCGCTGGCCGCCGCGGTCGGCGTGATGGTGCCGTTATCATTCGTCGGCGACTGGGCGGAATAGCCCCACGGGTTGAAGCTGGCCGTCAGGCCCCAGACGTAGGCGCTGTACCCCGCGAACGACTGCGGATTGTCGGCGCAGTAGTCGTGGTGCACCAGCGAGATGTTCCGCGCGTTGTCGAAGTAGTCCGCGTAGGCGTCCCGCTTGTACCGCGGGTCGAAGCCCAGGTTCGAGTAGTGCGTGAAGAACAGCGGGCCGCCATAGGCCGGCCCGACCCAGATCGTGTGCCCGTAGTAGCTCTGCCCGTTCGTGTAGCCGGAACCGGCCCAGCCGTTGTGGTAGCTTGACGGCGGCATCGGGTGGGTCGGCGACGCGACCGCGAGCAGATACACGATCATCGCCTCGTCGAAACCGCCAATTGGATGGTTCAGTGCCCAGCCGTAGTTCGGCGACCAATGCCAGTACAGCACGTCGCCGCCCGCATAGCGGCGGTACCAGCTCCACTCGACAGATTCCCACATCTGCGTGGCCCGCGTGCGAATCTCCGTCTCGACCGGGTCGGCTAGGTTGTCGAAATACTGCCGCGCGGTGAGGATGCCCTCGATGAGAAACGCGGTCTCAACCAGGTCGCCGCCGTCGTCCTCGTTGCCGGCAAAAGGAATCGTCGCGCCCGTGACGCCGTTGTAGTGATGCGACCAGACGCCGTGGTAACGCGGCGTAACGTCTTGCATGAACGCCAGGATTGTGCGGATGCGCGCCGCGGCCTGGGCCCGCGTCACGAAGCCGCGCTCCGCGCCGACCACGATCGTCATGAGCCCCATGCCCGTTCCGCCCGTGGTCACGGTGTCGAGCGAATGCCCCATGTTCATGCCTTCGCGCGCCATGCCGCAATGGGGGTGCGCATCGTCCCAGAAGTAGCGCAACGTCGCCTGCTGGATGACGTCGAGCAACGCATCGTCCGTCAGGCCGTCGTACAGCGCGGAGACGACCGCCGACGGCGACGTCTCCACCCCGTTCACGACCGCGGTCACGCAATAGTAATCGCGCGGACCGCCGCCGCTCACCTCATCGCGGTAACCCGCCTGCGCGACCAGCGCCGCGTTGATCTTCGTGTACGGCCCAGCCTGCGCTGCCGCCCGGTAGACGTTGTACCCCGTCAAACCGGCGAGCGCTAGCGGTCGCCAAACCAGCGCCACGTGGTCGGCATACGCGTTGGCGGCCACGCCCTGCAAGCTCGGCGTCACTCCGCTGCGACGGAAACGCAGGTTGTCCACATACGCGACGCCGCTGGTGCCGGCCAGGTTTTCGAGCACGAAGGCCCAGATCTGGTTCAACCCGACTTGCGAACGGGTTGACACGTCGAACGAGATCGTGGTCCACACACCCGTCGACGTCGGGATGCCCGCCGCCGGCTGCCATGCGTCGGGTGGATTCCAGTTCGAGTCCCAAATGCCGATCAGCCCCGGCTTGGCGCCGGAAGTGGCGATGTAGACGTCCGCCAGCAACTGCTGCTCGCCTGCCAGGTCATAGGTGTGTGCGGACCAGAAGTGCCGGAACTCGACCTTGCGATCCGTTTCGTTGGTAATCGTGATGCGGAGGACGTATGCCCCGTCCGTCGCCGGCGGAGCGCCGCTAACGCCGCCGGGCACGATCGCCACTGCCAGCCCCGCGTCGCCGGGGTTGGCCGTCACGGTGAGGTCGGTCTCCGAGGGCTCGTAGCTCGCGAGGGGTGTGATCACGTCGGCGGCCGCGGAAGCCGCCGCGACCAGGCCGACCAGGACGACGACCAGCGTAGACGGTCGGCACGCCGCGCGGCAGCCCGGTACACACGGCGCAGTCAGACGCATTCGCTTCGTCCTCTCGCACAAGCGGAGTTTGGGCGGCCCGCAAACCGTTTCGCGGTGGGCCCGGTTGTCCGGGACTGGAGACCGAGGGGGTTCGAGCCCGCAACCGCCGTACGATGAAGGCGGTGCTGCTCCAATGGGGCCGCATCTCGACGCAGTGTCCATTATAGCACCGGGCGAAGCTCCGCGGCAGGCTTTTCCCGCATTGCCGGCGATGCATATGTGCCGCACCGTTCCGTCGGGTGCATCCGAAACCGTGGCTGCATGTTAGACTCTCGTCGCGGATTACCGGAGCGCGGCATTTGTGCGCCGCGCCGGTGACCGCGTTCTGCGGCCGTGGTGACGGCTGCCTGCTCGGAGCTCTACCATGCCAGCGACGCGCCGTGCCCTGTCGAGTGCTTTCCTCGCTGCCTTTGCGACGCTCATCGCCTCGGCCCAGACGTTGCCGAACGACCCGGCCCTGACGACCGGGCAGCTCGAGAACGGACTGCGCTACATCGTCCGCCGGCACGACAACCCGCCGGGCCGCGCCGCGATCTGGCTCCACATGCACACCGGGTCGCTGAACGAGACCGACCGGCAGCGCGGCTTGGCACACTACATGGAGCACATGGCGTTCAACGGCTCGGAGAACTTCCCGCCCGGCTCGCTCGTGCCGTTCTTCCAATCCCTGGGCATGACCTTCGGCCGCGACCAGAACGCGTTCACCAACTTCGAGCAGACCACTTACCAGCTCGCGCTGCCGGACGCCAAGGCCGAGACGCTGCACAAGGGCTTCAAGTACTTTGCCGACGTGCTCCATCGGCTGTCGCTCTCGCCGCACGAAATCGACGCTGAGCGTCAGATCATTCAGGAAGAGCGCCGCCGCGGGTTGTCGGGACGGCAGCGCACGTCGTTCTACGTCCTGGAGCACATCGCGCCCGGCTCGCTGTACGGGCAGCGCATCACGATCGGGACTGAAGCGACGATCGACGCGGTGCAGGAGCCGGATTTCCGCGACTACTACGGCAAGTGGTACGCGGCCTCGAACGCGACGCTGATCGCCGTCGCCGACGCCGACCCGGCGGACGTCATCGCCGCGCTCAAGGAGGAATTCGGCGGCGCTCCGCAGAAGCCCCGCCCGACGCCGCAGGACCCGCGGATCAAGGCGTATGAAAAGAGCTTCGCCATCGTCGCCAGCGACCCCGAGGTGCAGTCCGAGCAGCTCCGCATCTGCCGGCTGGAGCCCGCGCGTCCGCCCACGACGACGGCCCCGCAATTCCGCGACGACCTCGTTGCGCAGCTCGCCCCAACGGCGTTCAACCGCCGCCTCGACGCCAAGGTCGCCGCCGGCGGCACCAGCTACCTGCGCGGCAGCGTCGGCCTGGGCAACGAGGCGAATACGCTCTATACGGCGGAGCTTTCCGGACAGCCGGCGCCAGGAAAGTGGCGGGCGGCACTGGACGAGTTGGCTCTGGAGTTGCAGCGCGGGCGTGCATTCGGCTTCACGGCGCGCGAGATCGACGATGCACGCAAGTTGATGGTCACGCGCGCCCAGCGCGCCGTGGAGACCGAGCCGACACGTCTGGCCAGCGCGTTCATCTCCCGCATCAACTCCGCCGTGACCGCCGGCGAACCCATCCTCTCGGCCCAGCAGGAGCTTGACCTGGTCAACAAGTACCTTCCCAACATTACGGACGATGAGGTGCACCAGCGTTTTGCGAAGGAGTTCGATCCCGCCGCCGTCGCGTTTATCGCCGTCCTGCCCGCCGGTCCCGACGTGCCCACCGAGGCCGATCTGCTGGAGGCCGGCACCAAGGCGCTCGCCGCCAAACCCGAGCAGGGCGAGGAGGCCGCACGGCCGACGCAGTTGCTGGCGGAGCTCCCCGCGGCCGGCAAGGTCGCCGAGAGCGCCGAGCACGCCGCCAGTGGTGTCTGGTCCGCATGGCTTTCGAACAACGTGCGCGTCCACCACCGCTTCATGGACACGCAGAAGAACGAGGTGACTGTCAGCATCGCGCTGCTGGGCGGCGAACTGCTGGAAACCGCCGACAATCGCGGCGTAACGCAGGCCGCCGAGCTGGCCTGGAGCCGGCCCGCGACGCAACACCTCACCTCCTCCGACATCCGCGACCTGATGACCGACAAGAAGATCGGCGTGCGCGGCGGGGGCATGGGCGGCGGCGGGCGGCGCGGTCGCGGGGGCGGCGGTGGCGACAGCTCCGAAGCGATCACGCTGAACGTGGCCGGAAGCCCAGGCGACCTCGAAACCGGCCTGCAACTGGCGTACCTGCTGCTGACGGAGCCGAAGGTCGAGTCGGCCGCGTTTACGCAGTTCAAGACGCGTGCGAAAGAAGCGATTGAAGAATCGGAGCGCAATCCCATGATGTTCGGAGCGCGGCTGGCCTCCGGAGCGCTCTATCCGCCGGACGCCGCACGCACGCAGCCGCTGACGCTGGAGCAGCTCGACCGGCTCAGCGAGGACGCGGCGCAAGCCTGGCTCGACAAGCTGATCAAAACCTCCCCGATCGAGGTGGTGATCGTCGGGGACATGCCGCGCGAGCAAGCGGTGGAGTTCGTGGTGCATTACATCGGGGCGCTGCCGGCGCGCGAGCGGGTCAGCCCTACGCTGCACGCCGACGTCCGCAAGCTGAAGCGGCCCGCGGGTCCCCGCGAGATCAGCCGCACCATCCACACCGAGACGAAGCAGGCGTTCGTTATGTCAGGTTTCTACGGCGCGGACGAGACCGATGTCGCCGACGTGCGAGCGCTCACGCTTGCCACGCGTATCCTCTCCACGCGAATGGTCAAGGAAATCCGCGAGGATGCCCAGCTCGTCTATAGCATCGCGGCCGGCTCACGCCCCGGCACGACGTACCCCGGCTTCGGCCTCGTTTCGGCCGCTTCGCCGACCGACCCCGCGAAGGTCCCGGCCCTAGTGGAGAAAGTCGCCGCCATGTACGCCGCCCTCGCCAAGGATGGCGTGACGGAGGATGAGCTCGACGTGGCCAAGAAGCAGATCGCCAACACGCTCGACGAGCAGATGCGCGAGCCCGGCTTCTGGCTCGGCCGCATGGCGCGCCTGACATTCCGGGGCACGAACCTCGACGATGTGCTGAATGCTCCGGCGGCGTACCAGGCGCTCACCGCCGACGCGGTGCGCGCCGCGTTCGCCAAGTATTACAGCCCCGCTCGCACGATCGTCGTGGTCGTGAAGCCGGAGGAAGCGCCAAGCAGCGCGCCGTGACGGATTTCACCGGAAGGGCGATGGCGGCGCCGCTCGCGGAGGTCATGACGAGACGCGCGGCCAGCGGGGCGAGTTGACGGAGAAAGCCGAATGGCGTAGTTGAGACAGTTCGGGGACAGCAACTCCGTCGAGCCGACTTCCCTTGACAGAAGTGCCCCAACGGCAACTGGTTGCGATACCAGACAGGAATCTAACGGAGAGGGCGGGATTCGAACCCGCGGTACAGGTTTGAACCCGTACGACGGTTTAGCAAACCGTTACCTTCAGCCACTCGGTCACCTCTCCAGAGTGTGTCGCTCGCGCCTGCGCGCGTTCGTACGGCCTCCATAGGCCGGCGAGAGCACGCGCGGCCGAACGCAGCGTGGCTTCAGCCAACCGCCACACGCAATATAGGTGATGGCGGCCAGCGCGTCCATCTATGTTCAGGCCGCGTCCAGGCAATGGGGGTCGTGTGGCGCCCACCCGGTATGGCGACGAGCCGCTCCGCGCCGCTCGGCAATCACGCCACCGAACGTCGCCGGCGCAGGAGGTGCACCCGCGGGGACTGGTCCAGCGACAGGGCGGATTCGATCACCTGCCGGGTGGACAGAAGCTGGCAACCCTTGGCCGCCAGTTGCCGGAGCGTCATCTCGCCCTCTTCCGCGTCCCACCAGCCGCAGGCGTCGTGGACGAGTACGACCGGACGATCGCGGAGCATCAGGCCGAGCGTGAGCAGGCGCACGGACGTTTCGAGGGACATGCCGAAGACGATGAAGCGCCGGCTGGGCAGCTCGGTGAGCAGGCGGTCGAACTTGGGGTTCGTGAAAGGATCGCGGTGTTCCTTGGCGAGGATGGCCTGCTGGTACTCGTTGAGGAGGTTGAGCGACACGCACAGGCAGTTGTCGCCCTCGATCTGGACGCGATTAGGCAGCAGGCTGAAGGAGAGCTTGCGCTGCCCGGGGGTCCCGAGCACGCACGCGCTGTTCGGCAACCCGCACACGTCCTGGGGGCGGCGGGCGTCCACGCAGGACAGGATCGGGATCTTCGCCCAGCGGGCGAGGGCCATGAGCCGCTTCAGGTTGGATCGAACGGCCTCGGCGTTAAGTGCTGGTTGGGCCCCGTCGGACGCGAGATAGTCTCGCTGCGTACACATGTCGACGAAAATGTCCGTCGCGCGCACATTTCGCACGGCCTTTATCCTCCAGGACATGCCGCGGCGATCATCCGGCGGGGGACAATCCGCGTCCTGCTTCTCACGCGGCCGATGCGTAGAACTTCGTTCCCGAGTTGCTGGCGGACGACAGAACAGCCGTTCCGCCATGCCTCCAATGTGCGGATTCTACGCGCGGGCGCCCCGGCTTGGCAAGGAAATTCCCGCGCCGATTGTGACGTAAAGTCTGATAATACGGTTATTTGCGCGCCGGGCCCCCGTGCCGATGCCGCACGCACTTATTATGTGGCAGTTTTTGCGCGGCCCGGCGCGGAAAACCGCCGCGCCCGCTAATCGACGACGACGTCGTTCACCGACACGATGACGCCGAAGCTGCTCTCCGCCCCGATGAAATGGAATTGCACCGTGTCGCCGCAGTCGTAGTCGCTCTCGCGCTGCAGCACGCGCGTGCTGTCGGCCTGACCGATGGGCACGTCCTCGCCCGACGCGAACTGCCCGGCGGCGTCGCTGAAGACGACGCCGAGCTTGTCGCAATCCACGTCGAGTCGCAGTAACTGGCCCGGCGCCAGCGTCCCGGTGGCGAGCTCTTCGCTCGGGAAGAGGCTTGCAAGCCAGTTGCTGCTGCTGTCGAAGCGAATCCGCGGCTCGACCTCGAAATCCGTGTCGTTGAACAACTCGACGGTCACCGTGTCGACACCCGGGAGGACGACGCTCGAACCGTTGGGGAGGTTGAGCGTGACGCCCGAGCAGCCCGCGCCGAGCAGCGCAACCAGCGCCAGCGGTAGAATGAGCGCGACGTTATACAGCTTCATGAAGCCTCCTTCCCGAGTTGCGGTGGCCGCGTCCAGTGGCATACTGTTTGACCTCCGTGCCGGCCAGCCCAGCGTTGGGCCGCAATATAGCCCACGCAATGGGCACCGACAACGCAGTAGACCGCCTTGGCCCGGACGAGGTTTGTTCAGATGGCGACACTCATGGTCGGAGTATCGGGAGTGCGCGGCATCGTCGGCGAAACGCTGACCCCCGCGGTCGCCCTCGAATTCGCACAGGCCTACGGCACGCTGCTCGGCGGCGGGCGCGTGGTCCTCGCCCGCGACTCGCGGCCCAGCGGCGCGATGTTCGAGGCCGTCGCCGCCGCCGGGCTCGTCGCGACCGGCTGCCGCGTCACACGCCTCGGCGTGGTGATGACGCCCACGATCGGCCACGCCATTCGCGCTGGCCGGTACGACGGCGGCATGTCGATCACTGCCAGCCACAACCCCGGCGAGTGGAACGGACTGAAGTTCCTCGACAACCTCGGCCTGGCGCCCGACCCGCCCCGCGCGCGAGAGATCGCGGCGATCCGCGCCGAAGGTCGCTACCGGTTGGTCAAAGCCGGCTTCGCCCCGCCCGCCGACGACCTGGAGGCCGGCCCGCGCCATGCCGCGGCCGTGATCCGTGCGTGCGAGGTCGATCTGCGGCCGCTGCGGGGATTGCGCGTCGTGCTCGACTGCATCAACGGCGCGGGATGCCTGCATACGCCGGACTTCTTGCGAACGCTCGGCTGCGACGTGGTCGTGGTGAACGGCGAGCCGACGGGGGAGTTTGCTCACCGCCCCGAGCCGATCCGCGAAAACCTGACCACGCTGTGCACGGCCGTGCGCGAGCACGGGGCCGTGATCGGTTTCGCCCAGGATCCAGACGCAGATCGATTGGCGATTGTGGACGAACGCGGCGAGTACATCGGCGAGGAGTACACGCTCGCCCTGGCGGTGGAATCCGTGCTGTCCCGGCGACCGGGACCGGTTGCGGCCAATCTCAGCACGTCGCGGATGGTGGATGACATCGCGGCGCGCTACCACGTGCCGGTCGTGCGCACTCCCGTCGGCGAAACCCACGTTGCCCGCGCCATAATGGCCAACAATTGCGTAATCGGCGGCGAGGGCAACGGCGGCGTCATCGACCCGCGAATCTGTCTCATCCGCGACAGCCTGTCGGCGAGCAGCCTCGTGCTTCAGCTCATGGCCCAGACCGGCAAATCCATCAGCCAGCTTGTGGCCGCCATTCCGCGCTATGTGTCAATCAAGGAGAAGTACGAGGTCTCGCGCGACCGCATCGCCGCGGCCGTGGAAGCGGTGACGAGGGCCTTCGTGGCTCGACGGCCAAACACCGCCGACGGCGTCCGGGTCGACTTCGAGCAGGGGTGGGTGCACTTGCGGGCGTCGAACACCGAGCCGATCGTGCGGGTGATCGCGGAGGCGGCCACCGAGGACATCGGCCGCCGGCTCATCGGCGAAGTGCGCGAGGTGGCCCGCGTGTAGACCGGATCGCGTCGTGTCAGGGTCGGATCGTAGTTTCCCCGGACGCGGCGTCGCGTCGATACTATTAAGATGGATTGTGCCGTCAGGCACGTCCGGTCGCGCAAGAACCGCCGTGCTCCGCAGGCTCGGCGCCCGGTGAATAGATGAATCATGTGCGTGCGTTCACGATCGTTCCCTCTCTGCCGGAAGTGCTCGAGCCGCTGCGGCAACTCGCCTACAACCTCTGGTGGGGTTGGAACCCGGCCGCGACTGACCTGTTCCGCCGGCTGGATGTAGATCTGTGGCGTCGCATGGGGCACAACCCGGTGGCGCTGCTTTGGTCGGTCGGCCAGCAGCGGCTGGAGCAGGCGGCGCGCGACGACGCGTATATCGCGCAACTGTGCCGCGTGATGGACAGCTTCTACGTGTATCTGAACAGCCGGACGTGGTTCGACGAGCACTGCGGGGCCGACAAGAGCAAGATCATCGCCTACTTCTCGGCCGAGTTCGGGCTGCACGAGAGCATGCCGATCTACTCGGGCGGCCTGGGGGTGCTGGCGGGCGACCACCTGAAATCGGCGTCCGACCTCGGTATCCCGCTCATCGGCGTCGGGCTGGCGTACCGGCAGGGCTACTTCATCCAGCAACTCACGGAGGACGGGTGGCAACTGGAGAGCTACCCAGTCCACGACGTGCACCAGTGGTGCGCCGCCGCCGTTCTGGACGAGCATGGCAACCCGCTGAAGGTCGAGGTGCCGCTGGGAACCATGACACTCACGGCGGCCATCTTGCTCGCGCAGGTCGGCCGCGTGCGCCTGTACCTGCTGGATGCCGATCTGTCCGAAAACCCCCCGGAGCTGCGGGCGGTGACGGCCCGGTTGTACGGCGGCGACGCCACCATGCGGATTCGCCAGGAGATCCTGCTCGGGATCGGCGGTCTGCGGGCGCTGCGGGCCGTCGGGATCACCCCCACCGTCTGCCACATGAATGAAGGCCACGCCGCGTTCCTGGCGCTCGAGCGCATCCGCTTGGCGATGCGCGAGAACGGCCTCAGCTATCGCGAGGCGCGCGAGGCGGTGTGCGGCGGGAACATCTTCACGACGCACACGCCCGTGCCGGCAGGGATTGACCGCTTCGACCCGCGCCTGGTCGAGCAGCACCTGGGTTGGGTGGCGAACGAAATGGGGGTGGGGGTGCAGGAACTGCTGGCGCTCGGCCGCGAGCATTCGGACCGGCTCGACGAGGCGTTCACCATGCCGTTGCTGGCGCTGCGCCTGGCCTACCGCAGCAACGGCGTGAGCAAGCTGCACGGGCAGGTCGCGCGCGACATGTGGCAGGGCTATTGGCGCGGTATTCCACGCGAAGAGGTGCCGATCACGCACATCACCAACGGCGTGCACACGCGGACGTGGATGAGCCCGACGATGGCGGACCTCTTCGACCAGTACCTGGCCCCCGGCTGGCCGGAAGCCGCCGAGGACGACCGGCTCTGGGACCGGATCGAGGAGATTCCGGACGCGGAGTTGTGGCGCGTGCACGTGCGGCGGCGCGAGTGGATGATCGCGGCCGTGCGCCGGCGCCTGCGCGACCAACTCCGCGGGCGCGGCGCGCCGCCGGCGGAGATCAAGGCGGCCGAGGAGGCGCTCGATCCGGAAGCGCTGACGATCGGGTTCGCCCGCCGGTTTGCCCCGTACAAGCGGGCGACGCTGGTGTTCCGCAACCTCGAGCGGTGCCGCGCGATGATCGCGAACAAGCAGCGCCCCGTGCAGTTCATCTTCGCGGGCAAGGCTCATCCCAACGACGGCGCCGGCAAGGAGCTCATCAAGCAGATCGCCGCCGTTTGCGCGCAGCCGGACTTCAAGCGGCGGTGCGTGTTTCTTGAAAACTACGACATCTCGCTGGCCCGCGTGCTCGTGCAGGGCGTCGACGTCTGGCTCAACAACCCCCTCCGCCTGCACGAGGCCAGCGGCACCAGCGGCATGAAGGTCCCCGCCAACGGCGGCCTCAACCTCTCCTGCCTCGACGGCTGGTGGCCCGAAGCCTACAACGGCGAGAACGGCTGGGCGATCGGCGACGGCCGCGTCTACGACGACCTTGCCTACCAGGACCACGTCGAGTGCGAGTCCCTCTACAACCTTCTCGAACGCGAGATCATTCCGCTCTTTTACGAACGCGGTGCCGACGACATCCCGCGCCGCTGGGTCGCCCGCATCAAGGAGTCCATGCGCACCATCGTCCCCGTCTTCAACACCAACCGCATGTTGCGCGATTACGTGCGGAAGATGTACGTGCCCGCGATGCGGCGGGCCGAGAAAGTCGGCGCCGACAACTTCGCCCTGGCCCGCGCGCTCGCCGCGTGGAAGGACCGGCTCCGCCGGAACTGGCACGAGGTGCGGGTCGCGGACGTGCAGGCCGAGGCCCGTAACGTGCTGAAGGTCGGCGACGCGCTGCCGCTCCGCGCCCGCGTGCACCTGGGGCCGATCCCGCCGGAGGATGTCGCCGTCGAGGCCTACTACGGCCCGCTCAGCGCGACCGGCGAGATCGCCGAAGGCCAGGCCGTGCGGCTGCAATTCTCGCGGGGCGAGTCGAACGGCGAGCACTGGTTCGAAGGCGCGGTGCCCTGCCAGATCAGTGGCCGCAGCGGCTTCGCGATCCGCGTCGTGCCGTGCCACGAAGACCTGGCCGACCGGTACGATCAGGGGCTCGTCGTGTGGGGGTAGCCGCGGCGGTGCATGGCGTTACGCTCGATGGACCCGTCGTGGCTGCGACGCAGCCGGTCAGCGGGCGCCCTGCAGTGCCGCCTTCAGATCGGCGGTCGGGCTGCTGCCGGTCAGCTTGAGGTCGTAGCGGTCTTTCAGCACCTCAAACACGCCGGGCGAGAGGAACGCGGGGGCGGCCGGGCCGACGCGAATGCCTCTGACGCCCAGATAGAGCAGCGTCAGCAGGACGGCGACGGCCTTCTGCTCGAACCACGACAGGACGATCGTCAGCGGCAGGTCGTTGACCGAGCAGTTGAACGCCTTGGCCAGCCCGACGGCGACCTGGATCGCGCCGTACGCATCATTGCACTGTCCCATGTCGAGCAGCCGTGGGATCGGGCCGGCGCCGTCGAGCTCGATTGTCCCAAACTCTTCGTCGCGAATGCGATACTTGCCGCAGCCCAGCGTGAGCACGACGGTGTCCTTGGGCGTGTGGCGGGCGAACTCGGCGTAGTAGTTGCGGCCGGGCTCGGCGCCATCGCAGCCGCCGATCAGGAAGAAATGTCGCAGCTTGCCGGCCTTGACGGCGGCGACGATCTTGTCGGCGAGGCCGAGCAGCACGGTGTGATGAAAGCCGATGGTCGATTCGCGGACCGGGCACTCGGGCAGGGGCGCGCAGCGTTTCGCGCAGGCGATGACTTCGGAGAAGTCGTTCGTGGCGAGGCGTTTGCCGCCGGGGACGGCCGTGGCGCGGGTGGTGAACAGGCGGCCGGCATACGAGGCCGGCGGGATGAGCACGCAGTTCGTCGTGGCGAGCACGGGGCCGCTGAAGTCCGCGAACTCCTGGCGTTGCTTCTGCCACGCGCCGCCGAAGTGGCCCGCGAGGTGCTTGAACTCGCGCAGCTTGGGATACATGTGGGCGGGCAGCATTTCGCCGTGCGTGTACACGTTCACGCCGGTGCCCTGTGTTTGGACGAGGAGGTCGTACAGGTCGAGCAGGTCGTGGCCGGTGACGAGGATGCCAGGGCCGGCCTGCGTGCCCTCGCGCACGGTCGTGGGCGACGGCTGGCCGAAGCGGCGCGTGTGGCCCTCGTCGAGCATCTGCATTACGCGGAGGTTCTGCTTGCCGCACTCCAGCACGAGTTCCAGCAGGCTCGGCACGTCGAAATTCACGTTTGTGACGGTGGCGAAGAGCGCCTCCTCGACGAACGCGTCCACGGCCTCGTCGACCATTCCGAGCCGGCGGGCGTGGTGGGCGTAGGCCGCCATCCCCTTGACGCCATACAGCAGCGTTTCTTGCAGCGACTGCACGTCGGCGTCCTTCCCGCAGGTGCCGACATCGGAACAACCTCGTCCGCCACGTGCTTGCTCACACTGGTTGCAGAACATGATTCAGAACTCCCTTTCATGACAGCGATGAAGAAGAAACGGGATTACCCGGCGAGTTGGGCCGGCAAATTGCGCTCGGCGAGCACCTCGCCGCGGGTACTGACAACGATTTCCGTGATCGGGGTATTGGTGCCGGCCCGGCGGCGGGCCTCGACGACGGCGGCGACGATGCCGGCGCAGCAGGGGACCTCCATGCGGGCGACGACGATCTCGCGCAGCCCGCTGGCGCGGATCATCTCCGTTAACTTGTCGACGTAGCCTGGCAGGTCGTCGAATTTCGGGCAACCGATCACGACGGCCCGGCCGCGCAAGAGGCGGGCATGAAAGTCGGCGTACGCCACGGGGACGCAATCGGCCGCGACCAGCAGGCTGGCGCCGCGCAGGACCGCGGCTTGCGGCGGAAGCAGGCGCAACTGCACCGGCCAGTGGGTGAGTTCGGACGATTGTCCGGGCGTGGTGTTCTCGCCGACACGAGTCGCGCGTGTCGCCGCCGCCGGTGCGAACTGGGTGAATCGGCTGCCGGGGCAACCGCTGCTGACCGGCGCAGATGGCGCGGGCGGCGGCGCCGGCTGGGGCGGGACATCGTCGAACGCGTCGGCCTCGCGGTGCGCGATCTTGATCGCACCACGCGGACAATGTCCGAGGCACGCCCCCAAGCCGTCGCAGAGTTTGTCGGCGACGAGGCGAGCTTTGCCGTCCACAATTCGCAGCGCGCCCTCATGGCACGCGGGGATGCACACGCCACAGCCGTCGCACAGCGCTTCGTCGATCGTCACGATCTCGCGGATCATGGTCTGCTCCGTCGGTGTGGCGCAGGGCGAACTCCGGCCCCGCCGCCTTGCGTCACACCCATGAGTCTCTGACAATGCCCCGCGAAAGACCTTGATCTGGATCAACGGACGGAGTTTTTCTTGGCGCAGCCACCTACCGCGCGACATGAACGTCGCGGCTCCCCCGAGTCCGCCGCACGCGACACGCTCCGTAAGTGCCGTCTGCTGAATGGTTTATCGGACGAATGGGTTGACGTCCTGGCGCGCGAGGCCGTGCTACGGCACTTCCGCAAGGGCCAGACGGTCTTCCGCCAGGGCGACGAGTGCCCGGGCATGTACTGCGTCGGCAGCGGTCTGGTCCGCGTGTACAAGGTGGCATCGAGCGGCAAAGACCTGGTGCTGCACTTCGCCGAGCCCGGGGCGACGTTCGCCGAGGTGGCCGTGATGGGCAGCCTGCCGTGCCCTGCACACGCCGAAGCGATCGAGGACACGACCTGCGTGCTGCTGCCCGCGGAGCGCGCGCGGCAACTGCTGCGGCAACACCACGAGCTGTGTCTGCAACTGCTGACGGGCATGTCGCAGTGGGTGCGGCAACTCGTCGGGTTGCTGGAAGACGTGGTTCTGCGGGATGCGACGGGGCGCGTGGCGCGGCACCTGCTGGCGGCCGACCCGAGCGCTGGGCGGGAGCCGTTCCTGTTGCCGATGCTGAAGAAGGACCTCGCCAGCCACCTCAATTTGACGAGCGAGACGCTGTCGCGGACGCTGCGGCGGCTGGCCGACGCCGGGCTGATCGAGCTGGGTGCGGCGCAGCAGATTCGCATTGTGGATGCGGCGACGTTGGGCGACGTGGCGGACGGGCTGCCGCCGGCCGAGTTTGAATAGGCCGGCGCCGTTGGCGTACACTATCGGTTGTCGGGTCCCACGGTGGGGTGGGTGGGCCCTGAGCAGGTCGCGATGGCCGAGGAAGCATTTAGCGTGCTGGCACCGCAGGCGGGTGCGCGGCAGGAGTCGTACCGGGCGGGCACACTGGTCGTGCTGCTGCGGTTGCACTGGTTCATCCGCCTGCGCTGGCTGTTCGTGGCTTTAGCGCTCGGCGAACTGGCGGTCGAGCGTTTCGTGCTTCCCGCCGCGCACCGTCCGGCCCCGCTGCTGCTGAGCGTGCTCGGGGTCGCGGCCGTCAACGTGGTCTGGACGGTGATCTCGCGCCTGCTGCTGCGGCGGTTCAGTGCTGCAGGCGACGCCGAGCCGGTGCCGATCCGTGATGCGGAGGTGCTGGCGAACGCGCAGGTGGCGGTGGACCTGCTGCTGCTGACGCTGATCCTGCATTACACGGGCGGGGCCGAGAACCCGATGTCGGTGTTCTACCTTTTTCACGTGGCGATCAGCGCGCTGCTGCTGGAGACGTGGCAGGCGGGGCTGCAGAGCTGCTGGGCGGTGCTGCTCTACGCCTGCTTGACGATCGGGGAGTGGCGCGGGTGGTTGCTACACTTTCCGCTGCTGCCGCACCTCGGGCCCCTGGGCCTGCACCAGCGGACCGAATGGGTGTTCCTGATGATCGGGGTGGACGTGCTTGCGGTGCTGGGGACGTTGTACTTCACGATCCGGATCACGAAGCTGCTGGACGACCATGAGGCGCGGCTCAAGCAGGCAAACGCGGCGCTGGAACAGTCGCAGCGGGCAATCGAGGACTTGCAGCGTCGCCGGGCGCGTTTCATGCAGATGGCAGCGCATCAGCTCAAGAGCCCGCTGGCAATCGTGCAGACGCTGGCGAACCTGATCCGGGACCGGGTGGTTACGGATGAGTGCGGCATTCTGTCGACGTGCGAGAAGATCGCGCGGCGGGCGCAGGACGGGATCGCGCAGGTGGGTGAGCTGCTCACGCTGGCGCGCGTGCAGGACGCGGACGCGGTTCGCCGGCGCGGGCCGGTTGAGGTCTACGGTGCCATCGCGGAGCTATGCCGGCGCTTCCGCCCGCTGGCGGAGCAGAAGGGCATCGAGCTGACGCTGTGGACGCCGTCGGACGGCGAAGTGCAGATCAGCGTGGATCCCCAGGATTTTCAGGACTGCATCGGGAACCTGCTGGACAACGCGCTCAAGTACACGCCGGGGCCGGGGCGGGTGCGGATTGCCGCGACGAAGAAGACGTCGCCCAACCAGGTGAGCACGGTCAGCGTGCACGTCAGCGACACGGGGATGGGGCTCGACCCGGCGCTGATGCGTTCGGGCGGGAAGGTGCTGGGGGACGTGCCGATCTTCGAGGCGTTCCGCCGCGGTTCGAACGTGATCGCCGCAAGCATTCCCGGCTCGGGGCTGGGGTTGTCGATCGTGCGGGAGGTGGTCGAGCGTGCCGGAGGTCACATCTGGGTGATGTCGCGGCCCGGGGCGGGCACGAGCTTCACGGTGACGTTCCCGGTGGCGGGCTCGGCGGGCGACCAGCCGCTGGTGCGCGACACGCGGGCGACCGAGGTGGTGCTTAGTCTGTCCCCCGGGGAAACGGCGGGAAGCGAGGCTTTTCCGCACGGCAGCAACGTGGCCCCGGGCGACCGCCAGACGTAGCGGGGGCCCGCGCGGCGCGCTAGCCGAGGCCGGTGTCGTCGGCGGCGGTCTCGCCCAACTCCTCCGCGGCGATCAGTGCAAGCCGGGCGGCCTTCTGCTCGGCATCTTTCTTGGTGGGTCCCCAGGCGCTGGGGAATTGGCGCCCGCCGATCGAGACGGCGACCTCGAAGCACTTGGCGTGGTCGGGGCCCTTCTCGTCGAGCAGCTCGTAGAGGGGCGTGGCGTGCATGACGCGTTGGGCCCATTGCTGGAGCTGGGACTTGAAGTTGTAGTGGTGCCGCGAGTCGGTGGCCTGCACCAGCTCGCCGTCCATGTGGCGCAGGATGAACGCGCGGGCCGCGTCGAGCCCGCCGTCGATGTAGATGGCGGCGATGACGGCCTCGAGCGTGCCGGCGGCCAGCGAGGTGGGCAGGTGCTCGCCGTTCTCCATGCCCTGGCCGAGCGTCAACCCGGCGGTGAGCCGCAGCGCTTGGGCGACGCGGGCGCAGACCCGCCGGGAGACGACCGCGGACTTGATCTTGGTCATGTCGCCTTCGAGCGCGTTGGGGAGGCGTTCGTACAGCACCTGGCACACGATCAGGCCGAGCACGGCGTCGCCGAGGAACTCCATGCGCTCGTTGCTGTCCTGGCGGTGGCTGGCGGAGGAGGCGTGGGTGAGGGCGGCCTTGAGGAGGCTGGAGTCCTGAAACGTGTACCCGATGCGCTGCTGGCAGGCTTCCAGAGTGGGCATGTAAAGCGTCCTGCGCACCGGCCGGCGACGCAGGGCGTCCCGCTCCGTGGGGGCGCCTTGCGTGGACGGCCAGCTACATTCCGGGCCATTTCCGGCCACGGTGGCCGGCACGACCTATTAGTCTAACACATTATGTAGTGTCGACGAACGGTTTTGTCACGCTACCTTCGCGTCGTCGCTCGCGGCCGGCCCGGCGTGCACGCCGATCTTGTCGCCAACCCCGCCCGGACGGCTCTCCTCGTTCACTATTCCGTCAGCGGCGCACGTCGGGTAGCATGGTTCGACATGCCCGACGTACTGGCCGAACCGCGATCCGCTGAGCCCCCTGCGCCGGGTGGCCGGGCCTCGGGGCCGGCGGTGGGCGCGACGGCTGCCCCACGCGGGGAGATCAAGGACGTCTGGTCCTGGACGGCCCGCAAGTATCGCATTCGCGCGACGTTGCTCCTGCTGCTGAACTTCGGGCTGTTCTGCGGGCTGTGCATCTTCACGAACTGGCTGCACGTGGGCCAGCCGTTCGAGTTCACGCTCAAGACCTACCTGGAGCCGCTGCGTTTCTGGGGGCCGCAGACCCACAATCTCTACGATTTCGTGCTGTATCCGATCAGCGTGGACCAGACGCCGATCTACGGCGTGGTCGTGGGGCTGCTGGTGGCGGCGATCGTCGCGGTGCCGATCTCGGTCGCGATCCTGTACAAGTTCCCCAGCGCGCTGCCCTTCTGTGCCGCGGTGCTGGTGTTCGCGCACATGCCCTGGATGGGGGTCACGCTGGTGGCGAGCTGCATCCTGGCAGCGCTGAAGCCGTTCCGGATGGCGTTCCGGTACGGGTCGGCGCTCGTGGGCCTGCTGCCGGTGCTGCTGTACCTCTACCTGGCCACGCGGGGGGCGGCGGAGTCGCTCGGGGCGAGCTTTTCGCCCGAACGGAAGCTGCTGCTGACAAGCCCGTGGCTGCTGGCGATCCTGGCGGCGTGCACGATGCTGGCGGTGATCATCTTCATCGCGCGGCTCGTCAATTACCGCTCCGACGCGGTCGCCCCCGTGATGGCGGTGATGTTCGCGACGCCGGCCATCCTCTTCCACGCGTACATCGGCGGGGATGAGTTGACCTATCGCATCCTGGAGCAGGACTACGGGCCGCGCTCCAAGCGGTTCGAGCCCGTGCAGGACGCCACGGAGCGTATCCGGGCCTACGTGCACGAGTGGACCGACCCCGAGCGGGCGCTGGAGCCGCAACGCGCCACGCTGCTGGCTCTGTGGAGCGCGAACGCCGACGAGCAGGCCACCATCAAGCACCTGGTCTCGCGGCGCCTGCTGCTGGAGCTGCTGCACGACCGGCGGTCAGCCAACGAAGCCTGCAAAGACTTCATTGCCGACCATCCCACGAGCCGCTTCGTCCCCAGCGTGCTGTTCATTCAGGCGCGGGCGCTGGACACCCGGCTGGACGAGTTGCGGCTGACCGGCGAGAGCGCGCAGCGGGAGCTGTACACCGACTTCCCGCACGTGCAGTCGGAGGCGGTCTGGACCAACCTGCTCACGCAATACCCGGATTCGCCGCTGGCGATCGTGGCTCGGGTCCGCGTGGCGCAGCTTCGGCTCCGGCGCGGGGACGTGGACGGCGCACTCAAGGCCCTGGAGGTGCCGCGCGAGGCGCACGCGGAGATAGACGCGGCCGGCACGCAGCCCGCCGCGCGCCCGCTGCTGCGGGCCCCCCCGCCGGAGAGCACGCTCGGCTTCGACGCCGAACCGTTCCTGCTGGAGGCCCAGCGGCTGCACGAGCTGATTCTGGCGAATCGCGCTGACCCGCAGTATGGGGGCGCCGCGCTGCGCGCGCTGGCCGCGCTCGACCCGCACCGCCCCGGCTACCGGGACCAGCTCGCACGGCTCGCCCAGCGCTACGCGGACAGCCTCCTCTATGACGATATTGTCGTCCTCTGGGCCTGTGCCCATCCCGACCGCAAGGACCGCGCCGACCGGCTGCTGGCGTGCATCCAGCGCTTTCCAGACGGCGACGCCCGCGCCGAAGCTATGTTTCAGCGGGCCGACCTGGAAGTGCAGACCTTGGCCCCCGGCGACGAGGCGCAGCGGGCCCGCGGCGTGGCACGCTTGCGTGAGGTCGTCGCGCGCTTCGGGCGAAGCTACTGGGGAAAACGCGCCGCGGAACGGCTGAAGCTGCTGGAGCCGCGGCTCGTCGCGGCCACACAGCCCACGGTGCCGCCATGAGACAGATCGTCATGGCCATCACCGGGGCCAGCGGGGCCGCCTACGCGCGGCGGCTGGCGCAGTGCTTGCTGGACAGCGACGTGTGCTTGCACCTCGTGGTTTCGCCGCACGGCGCGCGCATCCTGGCGGACGAGCTGGGCGTGACGAACCTGTCGCCGGAAGCGCTCGTCGGTGGTCCGGCGCCCCAAGCGGTGTTGCATCGGCACCGCGACGTCGGCGCGCTGATCGCGAGCGGGTCGTTTCTGACGGACGGGATGGCCATTTGTCCGTGCAGCAGCAACACGCTGGCCGCCATCGCGGCCGGCACGGCCGACAACCTCATCACACGCGCGGCGCTGGTCACGCTCAAGGAAACCCGGCGGCTCGTGCTCGTGCCGCGCGAAATGCCGCTCGGCCAGATCGAGTTGGCGAACATGCTCCGCATCAGTCAGGCGGGGGGCGTCATCTGCCCGGCGTGCCCCGGCTTCTACCTGCGGCCGCAAACCGTCGCCGAGCTGGTCGACTTCGTGGTCGGCCGTGTGCTTGACCTGCTGAGCGTGCCGCACGACCTGCGTACGCGCTGGGCACCTGGTGCGGCGGACAGCTCGGGCTCGGTCGCGGAGTGAGCCGTGCTTCCCCTCGTGGCATCCATTCGGACCTGGGGCGAGGTGATTAAGTTCCCCCACTCCGTGTTCGCCCTGCCGTTCGCGCTGCTGGCTACGTTTCTGGCGGCCCGGCCCCAGCGGCCGACCTGGACGCAGCTCGGGCTGATCGTGCTGTGCATGGTGGCCGCGCGCGCTGCCGCCATGACCTTCAACCGCATCGTCGACGTGCAATTCGACGCGGCGAATCCTCGTACCGCGAATCGAGCCCTGCCGCGCGGAGCCGTCACCAGGACGGCGGCGTGGGTGTTTTTTGCCGCGGCTTGCTTGGCGTTTCTCCTGGGGTGCGCGGCGTTCCTCCGGCAGTACGACAACCCGTGGCCCCTGCGTCTGGCCCTGCCCGTGCTGGCGTGGTTGTGCTTTTACTCCCTCACGAAGCGCTTCACACTCTGGTCGCACGTGGCGTTGGGAGTCGCGCTGGCCCTGTCGCCGGTGGCGGCATGGGTCGCGATCAACCCGACGACGCTGTCGGCGCCGGCCTGGCTGCTGCTGATCGCGGTCACGTTCTGGGTCGCGGGCTTCGACCTGATCTACGCGTGCCAGGATGTGAAATTCGACCGCGCGCAGGGCCTATACAGCGTTCCCGCCCGCCTGGGCGTCACCGCCGCCCTGTGGCTCGCGCGGGGCTTTCATCTGCTTACGACGGCAGCGCTGGTCGGCGTCGGGCTCAGCGCGCGGCTTGGCACGTTGTACTACGCTGGCGTGGCTTGTGTCGCCGCGCTCCTGGTGATCGAGAACGCCCTGGTGAGCCCGCGTGATTTGCGGCGTGCCAATCTCGCGTTCTTCGCGGTGAACGGGTTTGTCGGGGTGCTGCTGGGCATCCTGGGAGTGTTGGATATCGTCTTGTCGTGAGTATCCGGCATGTGGCCACGACCATGAGCACCGCACCTCGTCGCCGGCGGCGCGGGCCGTCGGCCAGCACGTGGGCCCTCCTCCTGTGGACGGCGCTGATGGCGCCGCTGCTGTGGTGGGGGCTGCCCAGCGCGCGCGAGGACGCGCTGCTCTTCGGTGGCGACCCGCCGTGGAAGGCCGAGCAGTACTATCTTGCGCCGGACCTGGAGAAGCTGCGCGAGCGTCCCGCGGGTGCGGATACCGACCTCAATCCTCTGCCGGCGCGCGATCGAATCGTCGAGCTTACCGCAGATCAAAACGCCCGCGCTGAGATCCTGCGCCGCTATCGCTTCTTCTCGCGCCAGCCGGACGAAATGATCGTCTTTCGCGCGCTGCAGCGGATGAATCCGCGCCGCCTGGATTTCGACCCGCAGCTCTATCAGTACGGCGGAGGATACATCTACCTGATCGGCGCCGCGCTCGCGGGCGCCGCCCGGCTCGGGCTTGTTCGGGTGACGAGCGACGCCGCGCTCTATCTGGAGCATCCGGACGCGTTCGCCCGCTTCTACGTCGTCGCCCGGGTGGTCTCGCTCGTCTGCGGCGCGCTGACGCTGGCAGCGGTCAACAAGCTGGCGCGGCGGGCCGGCGGCCGCCTCGCCGGGTGGCTGGCGATGCTGTGCGTCGCCTGCGCGCCGGTGTTCATCACCGCGGTGCTGGAGGTCAAGCCGCACCTGCCGTCCGCGTGCCTGATCCTGTGGGCGACTCTCAGTGTGCTGGACTATCACGCCCGTGGACGGACGCGTGACGCAGTCCGCCTGGGCCTGCAAGCCGGCTACGCCTTCGGCCTGGTGCTGACGGGGCTCGCGAGCGCAGCGTTGTGGCCCGCCGCCTGGTGGGGACGTGCGAAGGAAACACGCGCACAGGCTCGCCGGGGACTGCTGATCGCAGCGGGCCTGATGATTGCGGTTTACCTGGTCACGAATCCGTACATCCCGTACGACTGGCTGGCGCGACGGGCGGCGCTCGTGAGCAACATCAGCAACTCCACGGCGATGTATCGGGACCAGGTGCGTCAGTCGCCCGCCGGGGCGGTGCGGGTCGGGGAGCTGCTCGTTGAGAGCATGGGCCTGGGCGGCATGGTCGTCGGCGTGGCGGGCCTGTGCCTGCTGTGGCGCCGGCATGGGCGCGAGACGACGATCGCGGCCGCCACGGGCGTCGCCACGTTAGCTCTCTGCGCTTTGCTGGGTGCCGGCAAGCCGGCGGAGTTCGCGCGGTTCCTGATTCTGCCGGTGCTGCTGCTTTGCGTGGCGTGCGGATGGCTGCTGGCGGCCCTGGCCCGCAGACACGTCGCCCTGGGGTTGGTTGCCATCGTCGCGGTGCTGCTGACGATGAGAACGCCGGCGTACCTGCACGCGTTCGCCGTCGATGCGTGGGCGCCAAACGAGTCGCGCGTCGCGGCCGGCCGATACCTGGCCAAGCAGGTTCCCGCGGCGGACACGATTGGGCTGCTTCAGGAGCCTGCCCCCTACGCCGTTCCGCCCCTGGACTTCACGCGCCGTCGTCTGGTGCTGCTGCCGGCCGCCGCGCCGCGCGACCTCGACCCCACGCAGCTCCCGCAGTGGCTGGTCTTCACGGCCGATGGCGAGGCGACGCACGCGGGGGCCTGGTGGCAGAAGTACTACCGGCTCGAGCTGCGCTTCCCGCCGGAAAGCACGCCGCGCAGCCCCATCTGCTGGGCCGACAAGCCGGTCATCATTTACCAACGCGTGCGGTGAATCGCGCGCGACAAAAAAACCGGCGGCACCGCGTGGCCGAGCCACGCGTGCCGCCGGGTAAACGATCAAGCTTCCTGGGTAGTGGTCGCGATTACGCTCCGGAGAATTCATAGACCGCGATGCTGAACGAACCATCAACGAGGGCGCCGAGGCTGTTGTAAACGTAAACCGAGAGCCTCAGGTGCCAGTGGGTGGAGTCCTGTGTGTCGGTGGTGAGGTCGCGCGGCCAAACCACCGCACTGAAGGGAGCGTTCGCTGCGGTTGATAGTTGGGTGATCGTCACGATCACCGGGTAATCGAACTTGGCCTGCGACGGTGCCGGATCATTCGCCGAAAAACCCTGCGGGATTCCGACGGTTACGTCCAAGTCGTAGGCGCCGCTGCCCACAACGTGACCGCAGAAGTCGGGAGCTGGGCCCGTGTTGTCCCAGTTGATCGACGGAACGGTCGTCCCACCAAGGAAGGACGTAATCGCACTCAGTTGGTCGCCCCCGCACGACAGACCGCCTGTACCCGTGACCCCGACCCCGTGCAGCACGACGGCAGTCACGATCAGCCTCTCAGTCGCATTATCACCCGCCGGTCCTGTATTCCCTTGTGGCCCGGTGACCCCTGTCGCGCCGGTGAGCCCGTTGGTACCATCAGTGCCAGGGGCACCATTAGTGCCGTTTGTGCCGTTGGTTCCCGCGGGGCCCGTTGCGCCCGAAGCGCCGACCGCGCCCGCCGGACCCGTCGCACCGTTCGTGCCCCCGGGACCGGTAGCACCAGCCGGACCTGTCGCGCCGGCAGCTCCCGGCGTGCCCGGCGCGGCCAAACCAGCCTGGACAGTGTCCGACAGATTCTGCACATCCGTCGAGACCGTCCCCAGGTCCCCTTGAAGCGAGTTTATCCACCCCAGGTCGAGCAAGCCCGCCCCAAGGAACTGGCAGCCGCTGCTTGCGGCAGCAAGCACGAGGACCGCAACGCCCGCGAATAAGATCGTTCTCGCCTTCATGACCACTATCTCCTTCACACTACGTCACTTAAGACAGCCGTACTTGGCGCAACCCCGCTGGGACACAGCGATCCTGCCACCGAGCAAGAGAACACGTCTTTCAAGACGACTCGACACCCAAACCAAACAAAACTATAAACCCGATTATGTGGATTGTCCACCGTCAGATCGCCCAATTATCCGACACTTCGTTCGGTTAGCCTACACAGCCATGCGCGCGATACTGCCGCCGCGTTCGGGCGGGGGGGGACATCGCGCGGCCAGTCGCGCCAACCATCCGCGTTCAACGAAGCAATGTTCCCGTGTCTACCACCTCGGCTCCGTAGTACAGGCCTCCGTATCGATTAAAACCGAACTGATAATCGTAACCAATTGTCGAGTACGTGCTTACAGCATCGAAACGGTATCCGCTGTCAGCCGACGGCCAGTCCGAGCGCTCGCAGAAGAGCGCGGCCAGGCGCGTCGCGGCGGCGTTCTCGCCCAGCGCCAGATTGGCGGGCGGCACTGCTTCAGCTTTGTCGCAGCGGAGTACCGTCACCCGCGGCGCACTAGCGCAACCGGCGGCGATACACGAGAAGCCGGCCGTCAAAAGAAGCAAGAGTCTCACAGCACCGATTATAGCCGTGAGCGCTCCCATAGTGTCAAGCATATTTCTGGCCGGCGCTGGACTTGCACACGTTTTTCGACGTATTGCGGGAGGCTGGGTCGGAACGTCCCGTACGCGGCACCGGAGTCGGAAACGCTCGGGCTTGACGCCCAGCGGCGGACATTATTGCCACTTCTGCGCCGGCGGATACACTGTCCGGAATGGCAACACACGACCACATTCCGAATCGTTTTCTCTGGCAGTCCCGATTCCTCGCCGCTGCGGTCGCTCTNNTCTGCTAGGTGTCGCGTGCTCAGCGCGCGGTGCCGCCGACGGCCGGGAGCCCTGGCCGCCGGCGCCGCCGCTGAAGGCCGCGGCCCCGGCGGAGGACGCGGCTCCGTTGCCGTCCTCCGTGACCGCGGAGCCACAGGAAAAGGGCAAGTGGGACTGCACTTTCCGCTTTCAGCCCCGGGCGGACGCGCAGCGCGTCGTCGTGCTGGGCTCGTTCAATGCGTGGGATCGCGCAGCCAATCCGTTGCAAGGGCCCGACGCGAACGGCCAGTGGACTGCGCACGTGATGCTCGATACCGGCGTGTACCAGTACAAGTTCGTTGTGAACAACGAGGAGTGGTACAGCGATCCGGCCAACACCGATCGCGTGCCGGACGGGTTCGGCAAGTTCAACTCCGTGCTGCGCCTCGGCCGGCTTACACGCCTGACGGCCTCGACCGCGAAGGTCGGCGACGGGCAAATTGATGCGCTGGGACTCGCGCACCAGTCGCCCTCGGCGCTCTACATCCAGCCCACCGGCAAGAACGAGCTGTGCATCCGGTACCGCACGCTCGCGCACGACGTGCAGCACGTGTGGCTGGCGTTGAAGGGTGCGGCCGAGACGGAGATGTCCGTCGTTTGCGAAGGGCCGCTCTTCGCGTACTGGGAAGCGCGGGCCACGGTCCCCGCCGGGGACAAGCAACAGGGGCCGGACGTGCGCGGCATCGCCTACACGTTCGTGCTGGACGACGGAGGCGGGCGCGTGTGCGACCCCTACGGCTCGTATTACTACACGCTGGCGCCCGCGACGATGGTCCAGGCCCCCGAGTGGGCGAAACAGGCCATCTGGTACGAGATCATGCTCGACCGCTTCCGCAACGGCGACCCGAGCAACGACCACGATCCCGTGCGCGCGTGGACCAGCGAGTGGTTCACGCCTGCGGAGTGGGAAGGCAAGGACGGGCAGACGTTCTATCAGGCTTTCGCGTCCAACCGTTTCTATGGCGGCGACATCGCCGGGCTGGAGGCCGAGCTGCCGTACCTGAAGGAGCTGGGGGTCAACGCGCTGTATCTGACGCCGGTGTTCAAAGCGCCTTCGTATCACAAGTACGACGTGCAGAACTACCTGCACATCGACGACGGCCTCGGCGTCAAGGGCGACCACGAAAAGGTCGCGGGGCAGGAGGACTTGCTGGACCCGAACACGTGGAAGTGGACGCCGAGCGACCAGCGCTTCCTGGCCTTTCTCAAGAAGGCGCACGAGATGGGCTTCCACGTGATCCTCGACGCGGTGTTCAACTACGTCGGCAGCGATCATCCGGCCTTCGTGGACGTGCAGAACAACGGGAAGCAATCGCGGTTCGCCGACTGGTTCGACGTGACTTCCTGGGAGCCGTTCGCGTACAAAGGCTGGGCGGGGTTCGCAGCGCGGCCGGCGTTCGGGAAGGACCAGAACGGGTTCGCCAGCCCGTCGCTCAAGAAGCACCTCTTCGCGGTCACGCGGCGCTGGATGGACCCCAACGGCGACGGTGACCCGAGCGACGGCGTCGACGGCTGGCGGCTCGACGTGCCGAACGACATCCCGCGGCCCTTCTGGGTCGAGTGGCGGCAGTTCGTCAAGAAGATCAAGCCCGACGCGCTCATCACCGGCGAGGTCTGGGACCGCGCGGACCAGTGGCTCGACGGCCAGCACTTTGACGCCGTCACCAACTACGAGTTCGCCAAGACCGCCGTCGCCTGGATCTTCGACCACAAGCAGAAGATCCCCGCCAGTGCGGCGGCGGCACGGTTCATGGAGCTGCAGCTCGCGTACCCGCTGGCCGCGACGTACGCCCTGCAAAACCTGATCGACGGCCACGACACGGACCGCCTCGCCTCGATGGCGCAGAACCCCGACCGTGAATACGACCGCGGCGATCGCGTGCAGGACAACAACCCGCAGTACGACAACAACAAGCCCGCGCCGCAGTCTTATGCCCGCGCGCGGCTGGCGGCGCTCTTGCAGATGACCTACGTCGGCGCGCCGCAGATCTACTACGGCGACGAGGCGGGGATGTGGGGCGCGGACGACCCGACCAACCGCAAGCCGATGCTGTGGAAAGACCTCCAGCCCTACGAGAAGCCCGAAGAGAACGTCGTGCTGGAGGATCAACTCGCGTTCTACAAGCAGGCGGCGGCGCTGCGGAAGGGCCATCCGGCGTTGCAGACCGGCTCGTTCAAGACGCTGCTGGCGGACGACGTGGCCGACGTGTGGGCGTTCGTGCGCAGCGACGCCGGTGAGCACGTGCTGGTGGTGCTGAACGCGTCGGAGACGCCGCGCACGGTGCAGATTCCGCTCGCCAACGGGCTACCGGCGAGCTGGAAATGCGTGCTGGGGATCGCGGCCGACATCGCCGCGGCCGACGGGAAGCTCCCGGTGTCGGTCCCGGCCATCGGCGGCGTAGTGCTGCACGCGCCGGCGAAATAGCGGTCGTACTCAAGCGGGGATTCCGAGCGGAGCCGGGCTGTCCTCAGCCCGGCCCGGACCGCACGCAGGTGGGATGGTCCGCCCGGATCAGCATAAAGTCGCGCGGACCCGGGCGAATGCCCGGTTGACGTGCCGGCGCCCCGCGCGGTACGTTTCCGGCGTTTTTGGGGCGGCTTGCAGACGACCGGCTGTGGGGCTGCCTGCGGCGCGACCGATGTCGCGCCTGTTCTCGCATTTCCTGGGGACCGGTCAGAGGAATGGAGGCGGGCCATGCTCAAGGGTTCATTCTGGACCGCGGTTGTGTTGACGGTTGCTGCCCTGGTAGGCGCCGCGGGCTACGCGCCGGAGGCGCGAGCGGGCACGGACTTCTGCTTCGAGCAGTTCGGGCCCACGATTGACACGTATGCGTGGGACATTGCCCTGGCAGCGTTCCCGGACGGCAGGGTGGCGGCGTCGTATGTTCGCGACAGGACGGAGGTCTGGTACGCGGAGCTCAACGGGTGCACATGGGACAAGAGCCTAGTTTGTGCGTGCGATGCCGGCGAGAGCGCCGATTGGATGCGCACCAGCATCGCGATACTGCCCTGGGGCGAACCGGCGATCGCGTACTGCCGCCTTGACGACGTGACCGGCGAAGGCTCGATGTGGTACAGTTGGCGGGAGCAGGGGCTCTGGCGCCACGAACGCGTGACGGACCCGGCCGCCGGCAACGTGGCGGGCCAGCGCTGCAGCCTGGGCGTCTCGTCCGTCGGAGAGGCGGCTGTGGGTTATGCGTACTGGTCGATAGACGACCTACACACGCACACCGCTGTCGCATGGCGAGCGGCGCCGAACTCCTGGCAGAGCAGGGATGTGGACTCCGTATGGTGGAACCAGTACGGGGGCTACTGGTCCCCTGCTGCCAGCTTGGTGTTCCAGTACCCGGGGCAGGCCGTGATCAGCTACTACTTTGGTGACGAGGGCGAAAACGACTCATATTCGCTGCGGGTCGCGACCGGGCAGGGCTGGCCGTTTGATCGGATGTTCACCGATTTCGACCCGAGCCAGTCTGCATACATGGGCATGTGCTCCAAAGTGGCCGTTGACAGCGCGGGCCACCCCGCAGCGGCGTACGTGAAAGACGCGTGGCCGCCCTCGAGCTTGAACCTGTGGCTACGCTACGCGGAATTCGATGGGGACACTTGGCAGGTCGAGCAGTCGTTCGGCGGCGACCCAATCCCCGTGGTAGGCGCACCGGACAACCGGTCCGGCGGGGTCGGCATTGGGATGCTAGCCGGCGACCAGCCCGCCATAGCGTGCACGGTTAGGGTGGAGAGCGCGCCGTTCACTTGCCTCGCGTGGCGTGAGGGCGGGACTTGGCGGAGGGGCGCCATCTTCGGGGAATGGTGGCCGCCGGTTGCGGACGCGGGCGCGCTCATCGTCACAGCATCGGGGCATCCGGCGGTGCCGTACTACCGGGGAGGGTTTCCGGATCTCACGTATGTCAATTACGCTGTCGGCTGGCGCCTGTGCCGGGGGGACACCAACTGCGACGGGCGGGTTACGTTCGGCGACATCGACCGGTTCGTCGCCGCGATCGGCAACAACCGCGCGGCTTGGCGGGCTACGTTCGGGTCGGAGTGTCCGACCTGCTGTTTCTGGAATTGCGACGCAAACGGCGACGGGTCCGTCACGTTCGCGGACATTGACCCGTTCGTGGCGTTGATCGGCACGACCTGCCCGTAAAGAGACGGCCCGCGAGAGGGCGCCTACGGTTCCCACTTCGGCAGCGGGGCATCACCGAGGGGCGTGGGCTGGAGTGCGGGATCGAACTGCCCAACGCGGCTGCTGCGGCAATTGGGGCACGGGCAGGAGGGCCAACTCGGGAAGCGCAAGGGCTGCCCCGGCCCCGGTCGGGCCAGGTCCGGAACGAACCGCTTCTGACACTCAAAGCAGTAGAACCAGGGATAGACCGCCTGCTTGCCGCAGTGCGGGCACACGAACGGCGGCTCCTCGGTCAATCCATGTGTGCTCTGGCTCTCTTTCTGGCACGCCAAACAGATGCCCCGTATTGAGTACTGGTTCGGAAGGGCCCCCGCCGAGCGTCCCCGGGCAAACAGGACCACGGAAACCGCCAGGGCTGCGATCGCGATACCGCCGAGCAGAAGGTTGCGTTGGCCGGTGCTCATGTCTTCACCATCGCTGACTGGGATCATTCGGTAGCTCACGCCAGATGGCGTGCGACGTGCGATAGACGGCGCTCAGGTTCTCAGGATAGTCGAACGGGTGGAAGTTCATGCCGGAGCCGCCGGAATACAGCACCTTGCACTGGTTCTTGATCCGTGGCGAGGCGTAGTACCACCACGGCGCGCGATCCTGCTGCGGCAGCGGCGACTGTGGATCTTGGTCATAGCCGGCGGCCCGCTCTTGGAAGCCTCCAGTCTTGTACGTATCGGCACGCATGCGACACGTGTATTCACCCGGCAACCACGTGAAGTTCGCCGCCGTGTCCACCGTCCTGAACACGAGGTCCTGCCGCGAGTTCGGGACGCGCGGCGTGATGACGGCGACATGGCCGTCACGATTCAGCGCACACGCCGTGTACTTATTTCCGTGGCGCCACGCTACATCGGAGCCCTCGCTGTTCGGCGTGTCCTCCGGTTTGGGCGCCCCGACGCCCGGTACGACGCGCTGGTACATCACCCACACCGCGTTGACGCCGCCGAACCAAGTCCACCACCCGTCCATGGCTGCGAGTTGCCGCGCGGCATCAGCAAAGCGATCTTGCTTGAAATTATAATGGAGGACCGCATTGAGCGCATAGCTGCCGCGCATGCCGAACTTTTTGGCCTCTCCGACGCCCATGCGGTTAACAAAGCCATAATGCCAGCCGGTCTTTGCGGCCCGGCCGACGGTGGCCTCATCCGGTCGCTTGTCGTCGGGGCAGATGCCGGCTTGCGGATCGCTGAGGTATCGCAAGTCGAAGAGCACGTCGATCCATGTATACATCGGGTACGGGTCAGGGTTCCCGAAATCGCCCTTCGCGTCGCCGTCGTCCCACGTCGGGCCGTACTCGTTATTCTCCGCGTAGCAGGTCGCCAGGCTCCGCCCGATGCCGCTCAGGTTGGCGCCGCACTTAGCGCGCTTGGCGCTCTCGCGGGCGCTGCCCAGCGCCGGCAGCAGGATCGAGATCAGCAGGGCGATGATCGCGACCACCACCAGCAACTCGATCAGCGTGAATCCCCGTCGTGGCACACTGATCCGATAACATCGGCTCATAGCTCAATCTCCGGCCCCGCCGCGTGCGCAACGCGATACCGGGACCCAACTTGGCCCCCAGGATACGCCAAGTAGGTCCGATTACGCAACTATCGGCATTGTAGCGCCCGGGAAAGTCGTTTCCAAGCCGGCCGCCGGCCACCTGCGGCGTACGTGACGGAATCGGCGGGCATGTAGCGTCCCCCGGCAGGCGGCGAGGCGGGGCGGCGGCCTTCCACGTCCTGCCTGTCCCACGGGGCGGCCAGCAGAGCCCCAAGCGCCAGCGCGGGGTTGCCGGAGGGCGTTGCGTTCCCGCTTGGCGCGCGTGGACCGGGAACCCGTCGCTTGCGTTCTGGGCTCTGCTTCCCGCCGCCCGCCGACATCCGGCGGCCGTACGCCCGGCCCTGCGCAGGGCCCCGTTTTACCTTGACTCGCCAGCCCGCAGGAGCTAGGCTAAGCAATGGTGATTGGGGAAAGTGGTGCCCTCTCGACCAGCCCGCCTGGGGCGGGGCCGGTCGGGTTGTCCTTCCTTCCCCGTGTAGGTTCTAGTGCTGACAAAATCTGCGTTTTCCGTCGTTGCGGTTGAAGTGGCGCGCCTCGCGGGAAGGCTCCGCGCCGACCGCGGGGCTCACCTGTCGCGAAACATAGTTTTCGTGGCCTTTTCAAAGGAGGATTGGCGACTATGACACGATTGCTCACAGTGACTTTGGCAGCCCTGTGTTGTTGCACGGCGCTCGCGGCGCCCGTGATCGACGGCTCCGCCAGCGATCCCTTGTACCCGAGTACCGCGCTCGCCGTCCAAGACACCCAGACGGGCTACGGCGATGCGAACCTCGGCCGGCCCGACGTCTGCAACGGGTCGGAAATCGACGCGGCCTACGGCGTGGTCTACGGCGGCAAGCTGTACCTCGTGTTCGCGGGCAACTTCGAGACGAATAATAACAAGCTGAACATCTTCTTCGACACCCGCACCGGCGGGCAGAACCGCCTGCTGGCGACCAACCCCGGCCCGGATGCCAACGGAGGGCTCCGGCGGATGAGCGAGGTCGTCGGCGACCCCAACCTGCCCGGCATGACATTTCAGACCGGCTTCGCGGCGGACTACTGGGTGTCGGTCGGGTGCTTCGGCGATCCAGTCGGCATTTTTGTCGATTACGCCGAGCTGTACGTGGACGCGCTGAACCCGGGCGTCTTCTATTTTGTCGGCACGGGGCAGGCGAAGTGCCAGACCAACGGCGGTGCCCTGACCCCCGATCCGAATGCCGCGGACCCCAATGCGCTGCCGGCGATTCTCGTCACGATCGACAACAGCAACGTCGCGGGGGTTGACGGCGGTTTTTCGTTCAGCAACGGCTCGGGCGTGACCACGGGCATCGAATTGGCGATACCGCTCTCCGCATTGGGTAATCCGACCGGCAACATTGCCATCACCGCTTTCATCACCGATCCGGTTGCCGCCAACGCGTCGAACCAGTTCCTCGGTGGGATATTCGCATTCGTGGGGACGAATCTCGGGGAGACGCGGGCCATCAGTCTCGTCGGCTCGCCCCAAACGCCGTTCACAGTCCAGAATCCGCCGACGGCGGCCGTCGGCGCGTGCTGCCACGGCACCACCTGCGCGATTATGACGCAGGCCGCCTGCACGCCCGGCGGTGGGCTCTATAAAGGCGACAACGTGAGCTGCGACGGCAACCCCTGCACGCCGGCCTTCGGACGCTGCTGCGTCGATGACGGCTACGCTGGGCAGTGCTACGTCGTCGAAGACTTGGCGGCATGCACTACCCTGGGCGGCACGTTCACGGCGAACGAGACGTGCGCAGGCTGTCCGTGCCTGTTCCTGCCCAACGGCGCCTGCTGCAACGGCACAAGCTGCTCGGTGATCCGCGAAGCGGACTGCACCGCGGGCGGCGGAACGTATGTCGGCAACTACACGAATTGCGGTAGTGCCCCGTGCGATCAGGGCGCTTGCTGCGACGGCCTGACCTGCACGGATACCGTGTACCGGTTCAATTGCACCGGACTCCTGGGCTTCTTCGCGGGTGCAGTCTGCGGGAGCAGCCCGTGTGCGGCCCCGACGATCGCCACGCCGTACTTGGCGGGCACCTTTAACGGCTGGACAAACCCCGATCCGAACTACCAGATGACTGAGACCGTGCCGGGCAACCGCATCTGGACCAAGCTCATCAGCGGCCTGCTCGCCGGCAGCCGCCAGGAGTTCAAGGTCACGGACGGCACCTGGACGCACAACTTGCCCGCCGCCAATAGCTGGTTCTACGCCGACCCCAACGGCGAGTGCCTGGTGACATACGACTCAAACTTCTACTCCGACGGCTGGGCTCCGGCCCGCGATCGTCTCGGCCTGAGCGCGGACCCCGGTGCCTGGAACGCCCCCGGCGATTACGTGACGGGCCTCGGCGGTCTCAACTGGACCAACAACGACCCGCACAGCGCGATGGTCCCGCAAGGCGGCGGCGTACACAAGCTGACGTTCACCGGCGTTCCGGCCGGCAACCATGTCTGGAAAGCCGTCGTGTCGGGCACCTGGGATTCGATCAGTTGGGATACGCGGAGCGTCAACACGCAGAACATGGCGTTCACGATCGGCGCGCCGACCGACACGGTCGACCTGTGGGTCAACAACGCGATCGGCGTAGTCAAGTTTGACGTCACGCCGGGCGCGCCCACCGGTGCGTGCTGTACTCCGGCTGGCACTTGCTCGGTCACGACGCAAGTCGCTTGCACCACGCCCGACACGTGGCTGGGTGCGGCCACCACCTGCTCGCCGAACCCGTGCCCGCAGTTGGGTGCCTGTTGCACCCCGGCTGGCGGTTGCACGCAGACGCTGCAAGCCGCTTGCCTGTCGCCGAACATCTGGCACGGCGAGTTGACGACTTGCACGCCCAACGGCTGCCCGCAGCCGCCGGTAACCGGGGCTTGCTGCTCCACCACCGGCGTCTGTTCGGTGATCACGCAGGCGGCCTGCACGGCCGCTGGCGGTCACTACTACGGCAATAACACCGTTTGCCGCACCGGCGGCGGGTGCCCGAAGACCTGCAAGGGCGACATGAACTGCGATGGCCGCGTCACCTTCGTGGACATCGACCTGTTCGTCGCCGCCTTGGCGGGCGAGTCGCACTGGACGCATTGGCCGTGCCCGTGGATCAACGCCGACTGCAATAACACCGGCACGGTGAACTTCGTGGACATTGACCCGTTCGTGGCCGTGATCGGCACGACGTGTCTGCCGTAAGTGCAGTCCACGACCGCGTAGTTAGTTGAGGTAGATCGCCTCGTCGGCCGGTGGAAATTCCACCGACTGGCGAGGGAGGCGAGGAGGAGTTTGGCGGCGACGTCGCCGCGAGGTTCAGAGTAATCGGTTTGGAGTTTGGACTAGTAACGCTTGGTGATGGTCTCCTGCAGGAGGAAAAAGGATGAGAGGTATTCTGACGGTGCTTGTGGTTGGATTGTTGGTGAGCCCGGTGCTCGCCGACACGTACTATGTCCGCGGCGATCTTAATGGTTGGGGTCTGGCGAACCCGATGACCGACAACCTCGATGGCTCGTACTCGGCCACAATCGATGTGTCGGGTCAGACCCTTGGCAACACATTCCAGTTCAAGGCCGCCAACGGAGATTGGAGCGTTACCGCGCCGCCGAACAACGCCCAATTGAGATACATCAACGGCGCGATCACGTTTTATTTCTACCCGAACTTCGCGGACGACGGCTGGATGCCGCCGACGGCTTGGGGGCCGAACCGCATGGGATGGAACGCCACCACCGGTTGGGATCTGATGGGCAGCCCCAACGGTTGGTCCGCCCCGCTTGCAGCCCTGACCAACACGGGCGGCGATCTGTTCCAGACCGAGATCGTGATCCCGACGGCGGGACATTCGGAGTTCAAGTTCCGCGCGACCGGTGATTGGGACATCAACATCGGCAATACGTTCGCCTTTAACGACTACAACATCGGTGTGGATTCCGCTTCGGACAATGAGACGTGGCGGTTCGAACTCGATCTGCCGCACGGCCGCTGGCGGACGACGCTGGTCCCCGAGCCGGCGTCGCTGCTGCTGGCCCTGCTGGCGCTGGCGCTGCGTCGCCGCTAGGTGATACGTCTGATACGCATTCCGCTTAG
>PMMM01000021.1 GCA_003162245.1 Phycisphaerales bacterium | reverse complement strand
TGCACGCCACCACCGCCGCGGGCACACGGCCCGGATAGAACGGAGCATCGCCGAAGTTCTCCAGGAGAAGCCCGTGCACGCCGCCGGCGGCCAGCGCCTCGGCGTCGCGCAGCACGAACTCGCGGATGTCCGCCAGGTCGCGGTCGCAGCGCGGCGCGCCCGGTAGCGGCGGCGCGTGCAGGACGCCGACGACCGGCACGCGTACGCCCGCCCACGCCNNGTCGGGTCGCTCGGCCGCCGAGGTCATGGCTTCTTCTCGGCGTCCTGGTACTTCTTGAGCGTCTCGGCGAGCTCCTTGCGCACATCCTCGTTTGCGCCGGCCAGCTCGACGGCCTTCTTCTGCGTCTCGATGGCGTCCTTGATCTTTCCGTTGTCAAACAGGGCGCGCGCGTATGTGTCCAGCGTCGCGACGTCCTTGCCGTCCGTCAGGTCGTTGGCGGCTTTGCTCGCCCGCAACGCCAACTCCCGGTCCCGGCCGGTAAGGCCCTCGTCTGCCAGAATCCTCCAGGCGAACTCGTTCAGCCGGTCAGCGTCGCCCTCGATCAGCTTCATCGTCTTCTCGCCCAGCTCCCGAGTCGCCTTGGCGTCGGTCGACCCCGTGACGGCCTCGAAGTAATTCACCATCGCCGCTTCCTGGGCCTCGATCTGCTCCATCTTCCGCTTGGCGGCCCGGTCGCCGATCTCGCCCAGCTTCTTGATGTCGTAGTCGCCCGCAACGACCGTGGCGATCACCTCATCGGGGTCGAGCAGCGGGTTGCCCTCCCAGACGATCTTGCCCTTCTTGTCGACCAGGAAGCACTGCGGGATGCCTTTCTTCTTAAACCCGTCCATGTAGGCCTTGTCGGTCGGGGCCTCGCCCTTCTCCTCGTACCCGACCGTGTAGTTCATCTTCGACCCCATCATCTCCACGAACTTCGTCACCGTCTCCAGGTTGCGGTCCGCACTGGAGATACTGACCACGACGAGTCCCTTGTCCTTGTATTGCTTCTGCAGCTCGGTCATGTGCGGAATCCCGCGCACGCACGGCCCGCACCACGTCGNNCCCCGCCAACCACAGCACACCCAGACCCGCCACGACGCTTCGAGTCAGACGCATGATCGCTCCTTCAGAAGTTCCAAGACCGTCATCCGGCGTGCGCCCACCCCCGCCGCGCAGCGCCACCAGAACGATACCCGCCGCGGGGGGCACGTCGCAAGGAAACGGCTGCCGCCCGTTGCGCAGGCCGAGCCGCGAACCGCCGCGCCCGCCGCGGTCGGCCCTGGATCATAGCATCGTCACATCCTGCGGCGCGAAAACCGGCCGCTGCAGGCGGAACTCCTGGAACGACCCGAGCAGCAGCAGGCTCGGCAGCAGCCGCAGCAGCGTGGACCCCAGGCACAGCAGCACGAACGGATGCCCGATGGTCACGCCCGCCACGTGCAGCGGCAGCGGCGTGCACGTGGCGACCAGCGCGGCCCCGAAGGTCCCCGCCGCGGTGCCGGCCGCGCCGAACAGCGCGTTGTAGGCGCTGCAACGGACCCGCTTGGGCACGGTAACCACGTCGAAGAGATAGTTCGCGCTGGCGATGCTGTACGCCGACGTGACGATCCCGTCGTACGCCTGCGCGATCGCGAACCACCAGAAGTGGTCGGAGACCAGCAGCAGCAGCGGCACCAGCGTCAGCCCGATGCCGCCGATCGCGAGCACCCGCTTGCTGCCGACGCGGTCCGCCACGTGCCCCCACACGATCGACGAGCCGTAGTTCGCCAGCCAGTTGATCGCGCCGATCGCCGCGAACGCCAGCGGGCTGAAGTGCAGCTCGGCCAACATGTACCAGAAGAAGAACGGCCCGATGAAGCCCACGCCCAAATTCACCCCCATGCAGTAGAAAACAAACCGCCCGAAGTGCGCCCGCGGCGCACGCCGCACGAAATCCAGCAGCGTGAAATGGTCCGAAGGGTGCCGGTGGTACGGCGGCTCGTGCATTTGGTGCAGGTAATAGGCCGACACCAGCCGGGCCAGCATCGCCACGCCGAAGACCGTGAGGAACGCGAAGTTCAGGCTGCTGAGCCCCAGGTGCGCCAGCCCAGGATGATCCCGCCCGTACGTCACCCACGCCCCCGCCGCCAGCGACGACGCGATCAGACCGGCCCCGATCACCCCGTTCCGCAGCCCGAAGTAACGCCCCCGGCGGTCCGCCGGCACCAGCTCCCCCATCATGCTGTTCCACGCGGGCGCGCCGAAGTGCGCGAACCCGATGTACAGCGCGAACGACGCCAGCATCAGCCAGTAGCCGATCGCCGGCGGCAGGAACATGCCCGCGCAAAACGGCACCCACGTCAGCGCCTGCGCCGCCGCCGAACCCGCGACAAACGGCCGGCGCCGTCCCGCGGCGTCGACGATGTCGGCGGCAAAGCACTGCACGACCGCGCCGACCAGCCCCGGCAGGGCGTGCATGCCTGCGATGCGCGTCAGTCCGGCCTGCCCGAGGATGATGAAGGCGCTGACATAGCGTTCCCCCGCCCCCGCCATGACCGACCACGCCATGCCGTCCTTGATCGAGGCCCGCAGCGTCCGCTTGAGGACCTGCGGCTCGACCGGCTGCGACGTGGGCGCCGCCGGCGGCACCGGCGTAACCGGTACAACGGGGGCAACGGGCGCAACGGGCGCAAC
>PMMM01000031.1 GCA_003162245.1 Phycisphaerales bacterium | reverse complement strand
GCCTTGGCCGGCGCGGCCAGCGACCGACCGCGCGCCGGGGCGAACGCGTCGCGCCGCGTGGTGGAGTCCGCGGTCGTGTCCCGGATCGGCCTTCGTTGCGCCAGTAGCGTCGGCAACACAGCCGGCGCGTCCTCCAGCACGACGAACCACCTGCGCTTGTAGCTGATGATTCCCTGAGACAGGCCGTAGCGTTCCAGTTCCGGGCGGTTGCCGGGAACGCCGTTGAACACGCCCTCGACGACTACGTCGCCGGCCGCCCGGGACCGAATGCGCGTGATCCGCGCCCATCCGCGCCCCGCACACGCCCCGCCCCAATCCAAACTCCAGAATCCAAACTCCGCCCGCCGGCCGTTCCCGCGTTCCCACGCCTCGCGTTCGCACGTCCCGGCGCCCCGCCTACATGAGTGCGCCTCTCCGTGTCTCGATGCCTGCGGCTCTTCCGGCGTTCCCGCGCTCCTGCCGGGGCTTCGGCGACAAGGAAAAAGGAGGGGGGCAGGGGCGCGAAGCGCGGATCTCAGATCCCAGATTCCAGATTTCAGAAGGGCGGAGGGATGCGCGTGGGGCTAGCGCAGCAGCCCGCGTTGCCGCAGGTACGCCAGCACGAGCGTGTCGAACTCGACGCGCGTGGTCGTGAATAGGTAGCAGATGCCCCGCCGCGTGCAGTGGTTCTTCAGGTCCGTGCAGTACGACTTCAGGTTCGCCTTGTACTTGTCCAGCAGCGGCTTGCTGATCGTCACCTCCGCCGTGTCGTCATCCTCCACGTCTTTCAGCCGCAGGTCGCCGGCGAGCTGCGGATCGACCTCCTCCGGCGAAAGCACCTGGATCGCGTAGAGGTCGAGGTCGCGGGAGAGCAGGTAGCGAATCCCGTCGGCGTAGCCGCCCTTGTCGAGGAAGTCACTTAGCACGATGACGACGCCCTTGCCGGTGTGCCGCAGCGCGAAGCGCTTCCCGACCGCGGTCAGGTCGGAATGACCCTCGAACTGGATCCGCCGCAGGAACCCGATGACCTGTGACACGAGCCGCCGCCCGCGGACGGCGCGCATCTCGTGGACGAGCGAGCTGTTGTAGCCGTAGAGGCTGACGCGGTCGTAGTTGCACAGGCCGATGTACGCGAGGGCGGCGGCGACGCGCTTGATGTACAGCCCTTTGTGCGGGCTGCCCCAATCCATGCTCTTGGACACGTCGAACAGGACCGTGACGTTCAGGTCCTCCTCCTCCATGAACAGCTTGAGCAGCAGCCGTTCGAGCCGGGCGTAGATGTTCCAGTCGAGGAACCGCAGGTCGTCGCCGACGACGTAGTTGCGGTAGTCGGCGAACTCGACGCTCTCGCCCTTCCGCTTGCTGCGGCGTTCGCCCTTCATGCGGCCGAGAAAGATCTTGCGCGACAGGATCTCGAGCTGCTCGAGCTTGGTCATGAAGTCGGGCGAAAGCAGCTCTTCGTCAGGCTTCGGCTTGTGAACGGGTGCGGTTGCCACGCGTGTTTTCTCTCGCTGGAGCACACAGCCGGCGTGCCCTCACGCCGGCCGGCCGGGCTGAAGAGCGCCCGGCTCCCTTGGGCCGGCAGCCTCTGCTCGCGGCAGTGTACCGCGCCGCCGCCCTAGCAGGCGCCGGACGATGCCCTATAATCCGCACCCGTGACGCTGACGAGAATCAAACCGTGGCGGATGGCGCTGCTGGCCGGCATCTGCGCGACGTTGGGGGCTTGGTCCGCGCTCGGGCAGGAGCAGAAGTACCGCGAGCGGCAGGTGCTGGACCCCGAGACCGGGCAGTGGGTCGACCAGGAGCCGCCGAGCGAGGAAGCGCCGGCGGACGTGTTGGGTCAGGCCCGGGCGCTGCTGGCGAAGAACAAGCCGGCGGACGCACGGAAGATCCTGCAGAAGTGGATCAAGGCGAACCCCGACGACGAGCGGTTCAACGAGGCGCGGTACCTCCTGGGCGAGACGTACTACGAGTCCCGCGACTTCTGGAAGGCCGTCGAGCAATACCAAACGGTGGCCGAGAATGCGTCCGGCGAGCTGTTCCGGCTGGCCCAGTCGCGCTGCCTCGACGTGGGGCGGGCGTTCATGGCTGGGCAGAAGCGCATTCTCTGGGGCATCTTCCCGTTGCCGGCGTACGACGACGGCGTCGAGATTCTGGATCGCGTCTGGCAGCGCGAGCCGGGCTCGCGGCTCGGCGAGCTGGCCCTCAAGTACAAAGCCGACTTCCGTTTCGGGCGCGGCGAGATGGACCTAGCCCAGGACGAGTACGCCAACCTCGTCCAGCAGTATCCCAGCGGCCGGTACGTTCAGCCGGCGACCCTGCGGACGGCCGAGTCGGCCGAGGCGGCGTTCCCGGGCATCAAGTTCGACGACAAGCCGTTGCTGGAAGCCGACGAGCGCTATCGGCAGTTCAAGGGTACGTTTGCGGCCTACGCCGAGCGCGAGCAGATTGACGATCGGTTGGAAGGCATTCGCCAGCAGCGGGCGGAGAAGGACCTCGACATTGCGCGGTGGTACGAGCGGACGCAGCGGCCCGACGCGGCGCAGTTTTACTATCGCCGAATCATGCGCGACTGGCCGAACACGTTGGCGGAGGCCGAGGCCCGCAGCCGCTTGCGGGCGATGGGGGTGGAATTGGACGAAGCGGTGGACGGCGCCGCGCCGCGGGAGGCCCCGAAGTGAGTCGGCAACTGCCGTGGATCAGTATCGTGGTCTTGCTGGTTGTGCTGCCCGGGTGTGGGTACAAGGCCGGCGGACCATATCGGACCGACATTCAGACGGTCTACGTGGAGATGTTCGGATCGCGCGAGTTCCGGCGCGATCTGGAATTCATGCTCACGGAAGCAGTTAAGAAGCGCATCGGTGCCGACACGCCATACCGGCTGGCCGCGCGCGAGAAGGCCGATACGATACTAACGGGCGAGGTGCTCGAGGAGCGTCAGGCGGCCTGGGCGCCGGATTTTCTGTCCCGTCAGCCGCGTGAGAAACAGTTGACGCTGGCGGTGAAGTTGCAGTGGCGCGACGTGCGCACGGGCAAGCTGCTGGCGGACGTGCCGGTCCAGCTTCAGACGGTTGATTACCTGACGCCGACGGGCGAGACGGAGAAGTTCGCCCAGGAGCGGGCGGTGGACGGGTTGGCGCGGCAGATCGTCGCGAAGATGTACGAGGACTGGTGACGAGCCGCGCGCGGGGCGGCACTGCTCAAGAGCAGTGGCACGCGATTGGATTGGTTGACGTATGGCGGACGAGCAGCAGCCCCAGAAACCGCGGCCGAACGGGGACGGCGGTCCCCCGCGGTCGCCGCTGCGCATGCCGCGGGGTCTGTTCAGTTGGGTCGTGATCGTCGGGCTGGGGTTGATGTTCCTGGTCATGCTCAATCAGAGCATGAACAAGACGCAGAAGATCAGTATTAGCGAGTTCTGGACGCTGATCGGGCGGGGGGACGTGGCGAAGGTCACGATCAGGGAGGATGCGATCCTGGGCGAGTTCAGCGAGGACCGCATTCCGGCGAACGCCCGGCCCGAGTCAAAGACGTTCGAGTGCACGTACCTGCGCGTCGCCGACAAGATCGAGGAGATCCGCCAGCAGATCGCGGCCAAGAGCCCGACGCGCGTGGAAGTGCTCAGCGAGCCCAGCGGCAACCTGCTCATGAGCGTCCTGCTGCAGACGGTGCCGTGGCTGCTGCTGTTCGCCGTGATCTGGTTCCTGGTGTTCCGGCAGTTGCGGCAGACGGGCGGCGGGCCGGGGATGCTGGGGAATTTCGGGCGCAGCCGGCACCGCGTCACGACGAAAGAGCACACGCAGGTGACGTTCGCCGACGTCGCGGGCGTCGAGGAGGCCAAGGAGGAGGTGCTCGAGATCGTCGAGTTCCTGAAGAACCCGAAGCGCTTCCAGCGGCTCGGCGGGCGGATTCCGCGTGGCGTGCTGCTGGTCGGCGAGCCGGGCTGCGGGAAGACGTTGCTGGCCAAGGCGATCGCGGGCGAAGCGGACGTGCCGTTCTTTTCGATCTCCGGGTCGGACTTCGTCGAGATGTTCGT
>PMMM01000264.1 GCA_003162245.1 Phycisphaerales bacterium | reverse complement strand
CTCAACGCCCAGCCGCGACGGAAATTCGGCGCAAGCAGTGGGGCGATGCTGTGGCCCTCGAACGGCGCGAACAACCCGTGATCGAGCGCGAGATCGCGCAGCTTGAGCCCGAGCACCGGGGCCGGCCGGGCCGGCGCGGAACCGGCCGTCGGCGTCTACGGCGTCGGCAAGTGCTACGAGATCTACCCGCGCCCGCTGGACCGCCTGAAGCAGACGCTGTGGCGCGGCCGGCGCCGGTTCTACCGGGAGTTTTGGGCGCTGCGGGACGTCTCCTGCGAGGTTCGGCCGGGCGAGGCCCTCGGCATCATCGGCCGCAACGGCNNGGCTTCAATCCCGAGTTCACCGGGCGGGAGAACGTCTACTTGAACGCGACGATCCTCGGCTTGCCGCGGCGCGAGATCGACGAGCGTTTCGACGAGATTGCGGCGTTCGCGGACATCGGCGAGTTTCTCGAGCAGCCCGTGAAGACGTACAGCACGGGCATGTTGGTGCGGCTGGCTTTCGCGGTGCAGGTGCAGGTGCGGCCCGACATCCTGATCGTCGACGAGGCGCTGGCGGTGGGCGACGCCCTCTTCCAGAAGCGCTGCTTTCAGCGGCTCGAGGAGCTGCGCAGCGGCGGCGTGACGTTGCTGTTCTGCTCGCACGACCAGGAGTCGGTGCGGACCCTTACGTCCCAGGTGCTGCTGTTGCACGAGGGGCGCGCGCGGGGCTACGGTCTGCCCAGCGAAGTCGTGCTCGAGTACCGGCGGCTCCTGCACGAGGAAGAACGCCGCTATTTCGACTACCACCTGCGGCGGGCCGAACAGCACCAGCAAACGGCGGCTCCGCCGGCCGGTCCGGCCGCGCCCGCGCCGAGTGTGGACCGGCTGTCGTTCGGGGATTGCGACGCCGAGGTCGTCGGCGTGCAGGTTCTCGACGGGGCCGGGAACGAGACATCGGCGTTTTATCCGGGCGACCGGCTGGTGATCCGCGTACAGTGTCGCGTGAACCGCGAACTGGAGCATCTGAACGTGGGTCTGCGCATCCGGAACCGCGAGGGCGTCAAGGTGTACTCGTGGGGCACGCTCAACCAGGACCAGCACGTGTGGGCCGGACGAACGCAGGGGCCGGTGTTCTGGGAGCGGCGTTTCCGGGCCGGGGACGGCATCACGGTCGAGTTCGAGTGCGATTGCCCGCTCGGGGTTAACCTCTACGAAGTGCAGGCGGCGATTTCCGAGGAGAACGACCGGTACTATGGCGCGCAGCGCATTTTGCAATGGCGGGACGAGGCGGGGTTCTTTCAGGTGCTGATGCGCAACCGCGAGTACTTCTTCGGCGGGGCGTGCGACCTGCGAATGAGGGCCCGTGTTCTTGATTGACTATCCGCGCGTGTACGACGAGTACTGGGCCCAGCCGCAGCGGTGGGGGGCCGACGCCCCTGCCGATGCCGAGGAGCTGGCCGACCGCATTCTCCAGGTCTGCGGCGGCGGCCGGCTGCTCGACGTGGGCTGTGGCCGGGGCGGGTTGGTGCGGACGCTGCTGGCGCGCGGCGTGGATGCGCAGGGGGTTGACGTGGCGCAGCGGGTCGTGGACCACGCCAACGGCTTCGCGCCGACGCGTTTCTGTACGGCCTCGGTGCTGAAGCTGCCCTACGGCGATGGCGAATTCGAGACCGTCGTCGCGACGAGCGTGCTGGAGCACCTGTCCGCCGAGGACGTGCCGCGGGCGCTGCGTGAGGTGGCCCGCGTGTCGCGCCGCGGCGTGTTTTTGACGGTCGCCACGGCGGCCGATCGCGAAGGGCGTTGGCATCAGACTGTCGAAGATCGCGCCTGGTGGGAGCGGACTTGCTTCGCTGCCGGCTTGCGCAAACACCCGTTGGCGCAGCGCGTCCGGCCGTTTTCCGCCCCCGACAACGAGGCGGGGCCGATCACGCTGGTGCTGGAGAAGGTCCCGGGGGCGGCAGCGCGGCGTGATTCGACCGAGACACTGCCCGCGGACATGCTGCGGGAATCGAGTCCGCGCAGCGAGGCCCGCGTGGCCCAGTACCTTCTGGCCTGCGGTTTCGTACGCCCCAACGACGTTGTCCTGGACGCGGGCTGCGGGTCGGGCTACGGGGTGGGCGTGCTGGCCGCCGGCAGCCCCGCGAGCCGCTTGGTCGGCGTGGATGGCGATGAGAGCGCGGTTCGCTACGCGCGGGAGAATTACCGGGACGCGGGGCCGGCGGTCGAGTTTCACGTCGCCGACATGCAGAATCTGTCGGTCCTGGCGGACGCCAGCGTGGACGTCGTCGTTTGCTGCGAGGCGTTCACACACGAGCGGGTGCCGGAGCGGGCCCTGGCCGAATTCCAGCGTGTGCTGACGCCGGGCGGGCGCGTGGTCGTCAGTGTCCTCGCCGGACGCCCGGAGCAGGGCGGTCAGGAGTCGCACGCGCCCGACGCGCGCCGGGACGCGTGGAGCGAATTGGCCGCGCAACTCCGCGCGCGTTTTGTGCTGGAGCGGGCCTATCGCCAGATTGCCGGCGGCGGCCCGAAGCTCGGCGACCGCCCGGGGCGGCTGGAAGAGCTGCCGCTCGATCGCGAGCCGGTTGTGCCGGCGGACGGGGAGGCCGACTGGTGGTTGGCGGTGGGCATGAAGGACCCGGTCGGAGCCGGGAAGGCGGGGTACCGCGAGACCGCCTTGCCGGATTGCAGCGACATCCCGGGTGCTCATGTCACGGCCTTCGCGCGGGACTACGAAAGCCCCTGGCTGATTCGCAGCATGGTGTCGATCGGACAACGGGTCACAAACGCCGAAGTGCTGGCGGATATGGCCCGGCGGGTCAGGGTGACTGCCAGCCCCGGCTCCGCCGATGCCGGCGCCGCGCTCTGCGTGCTGGGATACCGGATGCTGGAGCGCGGCGGGGCGGCGGCCGAAGAGGTCGCTGCGCTGTTGGATCAAATCCGCGAATACCATCGGCTGGCCGCCCCCACGGCCAACGCGTATCGCTGGCGAGTCTCCAACCAGTACATTGCTGGACGGCTGCTGCTCATGCTGGGGCAGCGCGCGGAGGCCCGCGGGGCGTTCCTGGAGTGTGCGGCGTTGGACTGTCTGCGCTTCAGCCCGCTCCTGGCGACCAAGACCGTGGACGCATTGTTTCTGGCCGGCCTGATCGCCGCGTGTTCCGGCGAGGCGGACCAGGCGGGTGATTGCTGGCGGCGTGGCCTTCTGGAGACGCAGCGGGTTCTGGCCGGGGACTGGGTCAATATCTGGGGACGGGTCGAGCAGCCCCTGCCGTTTGGCCTGCCGGAAGTGGCCGAATTGGCTGACCTGGGCGCGCGTTGTGCGCAAGGTCTTTTGAACCTCCCGAACTGGCCGGCGCGGCCCGGGTATGTCTGGAGCGCTGTCACCCGCCGCAGCTTGCGCGAGCTGCGCGAGTGGAACGCGAAGCTGGTCGCGGTGAAGGCGTGGCTGGAACGGCAACACGCCGACTGGCAGCAGACCGCCGAGCGGCGTGAGCAGATGATTCACGAGCAGAAGAAAGCGCAGGTTTGGCTGAAGGAACAATGGCAGGCCTTCCAGCAGCTCGCCGAGCAGCGCGAGGGCATCATCCGCGAACAGAAGGCGTGGGCCGCCGAGCTGGAGCGGGCGAAAGCTGCGTTGGCGAAGCAGTGCCAGGACTGGCAGCAGCTTGCGGAAGGCCGCGAGCCGGCGCTCCGCAGACAGGCGGCGTGGATTGCCGAGCTGGAGCGCGCCAAGGCCTGGCTGGAGGAACAACAAACCGCTTGGCAGCGGACCGCGGAGGAACGCGAGGCGGCGCTCCGGCAGCAGGTGGCGTGGGTCGCGGAGTTGGAGCAGGCCAAGGCGTGGCTGGCCGAGCAGCAAGCCGGTTGGCAGCGAACCGCCGAGGAGCGCGCGGCCGAATTGCAGCGCGTGGCCGCGGACCGGGACGCGGCCGCCGAGCGGTTCCACCAGCAGCAGGCGCGCCACGAAGAGAAGCTGGTCGCGTGGCGGCGTCAGGTACTTTATCGTGCGCTGTGCCGGTTGCACCTGCTGCGCCGTCTGGAGAGCGATTGATTGGGGGATATGGCCGGGTGCGGGCGAGTGCGCCCGGCGCGTGGGCCGGCGGTTCGCTGGCCGGCCAGGTGAGAGGATGATCGATCCACGGAGCCCCGATTTCACGGACACCCCGGTCTCGCCGAAACGGCGCGGGGCGGTCTACGCGCCGAGCGACCCGTTGGCTCCGCCGCTGGTCTCCGTCGTGACCCCGTTTTTCAACACGTCGCCCGGGGTGTTCGCCGAGACGGCGCGGTGTGTCTTGGGTCAAAGCTGGCAGCAATGGGAGTGGCTGATCGTCAATGATGCCAGCAGCGAGCCCGAATCTCTGGCCGTGCTGGCGGAGTACCGGGCGCGCGACCCGCGCATCCGCGTGCTGGATTTGGCGGCGAACCAGGGGCCCGGCGAGGCCCGGAATGCCGGGTTTGCCGCCGCGCGCGGCGAGTACGTCTACCAACTGGATGACGACGACCTGCTGGAGCCCACGGCGCTCGAGAAAGCCTACTTCTTCCTCGAGTCGAATCCGGAGTACGCCTTCGTCAACGCCTGGTCGGTCGCGTTTGGCGGCCAGGAGTACCTGTGGTCCGAAGGTTTCGAGCAGGGGCCGCGCTTCCTCCAGTCCAATTGCGTCACGAACGGCGCGTTGCTGCGCCGCAGCGCGCTGGCCGCCAGCGGGGGCTACGACACGAGCATTCGCGGCGGCATGGAGGACTGGGATTTCTGGCTGCGCCTGGCCGATCGCGGCCTGTGGGGTGGAACCATCGCGGAGCATCACCATTGGTATCGGCGGCGCCCTAATCACAATGACCGCTGGAGGGACTGGGACCTCGGCCGACGGCAGGGAGCCTTCGCCGCCGATCTGCGCCGCCGGTATCCGCGCCTCGTCGACGGGGAGTTCCCCCGCGTCACGCCGCGCTGTCACGTGCCGTTCGATCGCGTCCGGCCCGCTTGGCCGGAGGTCAACCGGCTGGCGAAGTCGCGGCCGCGCCTGCTGATGATCCTGCCGTGGCTCACTTTCGGCGGGGCCGACAAGTTCAACCTCGACTTGGTCGCCCAACTGATTCAGCAGGGTTGGGACGTGACCATCGTGACCACCGTGCGCGGCGACCACTCCTGGACGCCGGTCTTTGCGCATCTGACGCCCGACATCTTCGTGCTCCGCAATTTCCTGCGGCTCGGCGACCAGCCGGCGTTCCTGCGTTATCTCATCCGTTCGCGTCAGCCCGACGTCGTCATGGTCAGCAACAGCGAGTTCGGCTACCTCCTGCTCCCGTACCTGCGCGCCCAGTGCCCCGAGCCCGCGTACATCGACTACTGCCACATGGAGGAGGAGTACTACAAGGACGGCGGCTTTCCGCGCTACGCGGCCGCCTGCCAGGATGACCTGGACCTGAACGTGGTCGCGTCCGAGCACCTGAAGAACTGGATGGTCCGCCGGGGGGCCGCCGCGGAGCGCATCGAAGTCGTCCACATCAACGTCGATTCCGACTACTGGACCCCCGATCCGGCGGTGCGCGCCCGCGTACGGAGCGCGCACGGCATCGCGGCCGACGACGTCGTCTTGCTGTACCCCGTGCGCATCTGTGCCCAAAAGCAGCCGCAGGTGTTTGCCCGCGTGATGAAGGCGCTGGCCGACCGGCACCTGTCGTTCCAGGCGCTCGTGGCCGGCGACGGCGAGGAGCGCCCCTGGTTGGAAACCTATCTCCGCCAGAACGGCCTGGCCGAGCGCGTCCGCGTGCTCGGCGCCGTGTCGAGCGCGACGGTCCGGGCGCTAATGCAGGCCAGCGACATCCTGTTCCTTCCGTCACTGTGGGAGGGGATCGCCCTGGCCATCTACGAGGCCATGGCCTGCGGACTGCTCGTCGTCGGCGCCGACGTCGGCGGACAACGCGAGCTCGTCACGCCCGATTGCGGCGTGCTGCTGCCGCGCGCCGCGCCCGACGTCGAAGTCCCGCGCTACGCCGAGGTGCTCGCCGGCCTGCTGGCCGACCCGGTGCGCCGCGCGGCGCTGGGGCGCAATGCGCGTTTGCGCGTGCAGGAGCGGTTCACGCTCGACGAGATGGGCCGGCGGATGGCGGACGTGCTGGCGCGCGTGCAGCAACCACGCGCGCACGCGGAGTCCATCCCGCTGAGCCCGCGGGCCGCGCTCGAAAGCGCGACGCGCGCCGTGGAGTTCATGCGGCTCCAGGAGGTCGCCGACAGCCTGTGGGCCGACATGAGCCGCGCACGCGAACATCAGCACGCCGCGACGGCAGCGGTCAGTCCGGCCGACGCCCAGCTCGCCGGCCTGTACGGCAGCACGGGCTGGAAAGTGCTGATGTTCCTGTACCGCGTCCGCTTCTTCCTGTTCCCGCGCGGCAGCCGGCGGGAACGGTTCGGCCGGTGGGGCATGCACATGCAACGGCGGTTCCGCTTTTTTGCGCGCCAGGGGCTCAGGCCGCTGCTGCGGGCGACCGGACGCTACTTCCGGCGCGTGCTCTTTACGCGCTCCCCGTAGTTCTACAATGTCAGAACCGCCCAGTCGCCAGGGGCGCCAAGAAACAGCGTTGTCGTGCGAATCCCTCATTGCGAGAGGCGGGACTCGAACCCGCACGGGTTTCCCCGCCAGAACCTAAATCTGGTGCGTCTGCCAATTCCGCCACTCTCGCCGGGCGCGGTCACTATAGCATCGTCGGGCAGCGTTTTGCACCTGCGGCCCGGCGGCCAACGGGCGGCGCCGCCACCCGCGCAACTTGACACAACGGGCGGCCCGGCTAAGCATCAGGGGAAGAATAGATGCTGGAATTCCGATATGGTCTGATCGTCGGCCGTGTCGCGCGCGGACCGTGGGTGTCGCCCACTAACGCGTAACTTGTTATCGGAAAGCACGTTAGGTTGACATCATGGGTAAACGCAAGCAGGCGGGTCGCTCGCTCGTAATCGTCGAGTCGCCCGCCAAGGCGAAGACGATCGGCAAGTACCTCGGCGGCGGCTACGTCGTCAAAGCGTCGCTCGGGCACGTCCGCGATCTGCCCGAGCGAGAGTTCGGCATCGACGTAACTAGCGACTTCAAGCCCACTTACGAGGTTGTCAAGGGCAGGATCAAGACCGTGGCCGAGCTGCGGAAGCTCGCGGCCGAGGCCGAGAGCGTGTACCTCGCCACCGACCTTGACCGTGAAGGCGAAGCCATCGCCTGGCACCTCGTCGAGGCGCTCAACCTGTCGGCGGACAAGGTCCGCCGCGTCATCTTCAACGCGATCACGAAATCGGCGATCACCGAGGCGTTCGCCCATCCCCGCGAAATCGACTTCGACCGCGTTAACGCCCAGCAGGCCCGCCGCATCCTCGACCGCATCGTCGGCTACGAACTGAGCCCGCTATTGTGGAAGAAGATCGCCAAGGGGCTGTCCGCCGGGCGGGTGCAATCGGTTACGGTCCGTCTCATCGTCGAGCGGGAGCGCGAAATCCGCGCGTTCATACCTGAAGAAAGTTGGAAGCTCGTAGCGTGCCTGACCGGCGACGCCGACGCTGCCGGCCGGCTCCGCGGGGCGTGGCATGAGTTCTTGCAGGGCGGCGAGCGCACGCAAAAGGACATCCTGACCTGGCTGGGCCAGCACGGCGGCCTGCGCGTCGAGTTGGACAAGGTCGGCGGCCAGCCCTTCGCCCCCCGCGATGCGGAGGAAGCAGCGCGCGTGGCGGAAGCGCTCGGCTTGCGTATCGAGCGCGTAGCGCGGGAACCGTGGCAGGATTACAAGCACCTCGGTCTGCAGCGCGCCACCGTGATCGGGGCTTTGGACCCAGCGCGCGTGCCGGCGCTGCGCATCGCCAACCTGACCACAAAACGGACCGTCTCCAAGCCGCCGGGACCGTTTACGACGGCGAGCTTGCAGCAGCAGGCGAGCACCGTGCTGCGTTTCGCGGCGTCGCGGACGATGCGGATCGCCCAGGCGCTGTATGAAGGCGTGGACCTCAACGGTCAGGGACCGGTCGGCCTGATTACGTACATGCGAACCGATTCGACCAATGTTGCGAAGGAGGCGCTCGACGCTGTCCGCGGGTTCATCCGGCAAAACTACGGGGCCGGGTACGTGCCCGACAGCCCGAACGTTTTCGGCAAGCGGCAGGAGCGCGCCCAGGAAGCGCACGAGGCCATCCGCCCGACCGACCCGGCGCTCACGCCGGAGAGCGTCCGCAGCGCCCTCTCGCCGGAACAACACCGGCTGTATGAGCTGATCTGGAAGCGTTTCGTCGCCTGTCAGATGGCGTCGGCGCAATGGGACGCGACCTCGGTCACCGTCACCGGCGAAACCGCGCTGGGGACGACCACGTTTGGCGGTAACGGACGGAAGCTGGCGTTTGACGGGTATTTGCGGGTGGCTGGAATTCCGAGCGACGATGCGCTGCTGCCGGGGTTGGCGCAGGGGCAGGCGGTCGGGTTGCTCGACCTGGAGCCGAAGCAGCAGTTCACGTCGCCGCCCGCGCGCTACACCGAAGCGTCCCTGGTCAAGGCGCTCGAGGCGGACGGCATCGGCCGGCCGAGCACCTACGCGGCGATCATCGACACGATTCAGGATCGCGGGTACGTGGAACAGGACGACCGGAAGTTCTACCCGACCGCGCTCGGCGAACTGGTGACCGACAAGCTGGTCGAGCACTTTCCCAAGATCATGGACGTCAAGTTCACCTCGCACATGGAGGATGAGCTGGACAAGATCGAGGAGGCCCACCTCGACTGGGTGCAGGTGTTGCACGAATTCTACGACCCGTTCCGCGAATTGCTCGCCAAAGCCAGCGAGGCCATGCCGACCACGCGCAGCCAGCCCAGCCCGTACGCCTGTCCCACCTGCGAGGCACCGATGGTGTATCGCTGGGGCCGCGCCGGTCGCTTCCTGGCGTGCAGCAAGTATCCCAAGTGCCGCGGCACGCTGAACGTCAACCGCGAGGGCGAGCCGATCCAACCCAAGACCAGCGGACAGGCCTGCGAGCTGTGCGGCCGCCCCATGTTGCTGCGCCAGTCGCGCACGGGCTTCTTCCTCGGCTGCAGCGGCTATCCCGAGTGCCGGAGCACCATGCCCTGCAATCCACAGGGCGAGCCGCTGCGCCTGGTCAAGGAGGACGAGCTCAAGCGGCCCTGCGACGTGTGCGGCGAGGGCGAACTCGTCGTCAAGCGCAAGGGCCGCCGGGCGTTTTTGGGGTGCAACCGCTTCCCGACGTGCAAGAATACGAGCTCGCTGCCGGAGGACGTGCGCCTGGAACACAAGCCGACCCCGCCGCCGGAGCAGGCCGGCCTGAACTGCCCGCAGTGCGGACGGCCGATGGTGATTCGCTCCGGCCGGCGCGGCAAGTTCGTGGCGTGCTCGGGCTTCCCGCGCTGTCGGCACACCATGCCGGTCGAGAAGCTGGACGCCGCCCGCGCGCAGGTTGGACCCGCCGCCCCCGCGACGGCCGGCTCTTCTCCAGACACGACCGCTACGCTGTCGGCCGCGGGGGCTGTAGCGCCAAATGGCGACTGGAAGCGCTGGCAGCCGGACGCGCCGCCGCCGGCTGGCTTCGCCTTGACGCGGACCGGGCGGCTGGTGATCGAGGTGTTGCCCGAGCCCGGCACGTTGCGCTGCCCGGAGTGCGCCAGCACGGTGGAATTGAAGCGCGGCCGCTTCGGACCGTTCTTCTCCTGCGTGAATTTCCCGCGCTGCCGGTTCAACTGCAACCTGCGCGGCGAGGCGAAGAAACAGGCGGAAGAGTTGCTGCCGGCCCCGACCCGGCCGGCCCCGATCCCGACGGACATTCCCTGCGACGAATGCGGACAGCCGATGGTCGTGCGCACCGGCCGGCGCGGGCGGTTTCTCGGCTGCAGCGCCTACCCCAAGTGCAAGGGCACAAAGGAGCTGCCGGCGGGGTTTAGCACGGAGAAGGCGCTGGCCGCGACGTGAGCGGTCTGCATTCATGTGACCCCACCGCGCCCGGCCGGGGTCAGTGCCGTGGAGCGCCTTATACGCATTCCGCTTAGTTT
>PMMM01000025.1 GCA_003162245.1 Phycisphaerales bacterium | reverse complement strand
GGGACGGCCGCCAGCATCAGGCCGGCCAGCATTCGTCGCCATTGATTCCGCATGGTCGCTCCCAATGCGCACTCCGCCCGGCGCGGGCGAAGGGGCCGGCTACGCCCCCGTCGTGATCTTGCTCGCGATGCCGTTGCACACGACCAGAGCGAAGAACGTGAATCCTTCGATCAGGGCGGCTGCGATGATCATCGCGATGAAGACGTTGCCGCGCACCTCGGGCTGCCGCGCCATCGACTCGACCGAGTTGCCCGCCAGATGACCGATCCCCTTGGCCGCACCGATGCACACCAGTCCGGCGCCGATCCCGGCGCCGAGGCCCATCAGCCCGGCGTTACTGAACAGAGGGGCTGTTTCCGCTAGCACGCTCAACATGACTGCCTCTCCTGTACACGCACTCGGATCAAGAAACCGTTCGTTCCGGCCTTAAGCTAAGCGGGGCAAGGCGCCGGCTACCTATGCCCATATTTCGGAGCGGGCGACCTTCCGCCGTCCGCTATCAGCTTCCGTGTCGCGGTCTGCGCTTAGTGCTCCGGCGCGACCGACATGCCCAGGAACAACGTGCTCAGGAACACGAAGATGTACGCCTGTAGAAACGCCACAAAAAGCTCCAGACAACTGATCGCCAGGCACCCCACGACGCTGATCGCGCCCACGGTGTACCCCATCACAACCGATTTGGACGCGAAAATGAGCAGCAAGATCGACGCCAGCACGATGTGCCCGGCCACCATGTTCGCGAAGAGACGGATCATCAGCGCGAACGGCTTGATCACCGCGCCGATCGTCTCCAACACGAGCAAGAACGTCCACATCGCCAGGTCCACCACGTCCGTCCAGTGCAAACCGGGCAGACAAAACGCCACCATGAATCCGATCAACCCACCCGCCCAAACGCCGACGCGCACGCCGGCCGGTCCCGCCAACAGCCCGAAGAACGCGGCCATGACGGCCCCTACCACCACGACGCCGACAATCACCATCAGCGGCCGCCACGCACTGTGCGGCTTGGGCCGCGGCCCGGGCTTGGCGAACACGTGTGGGGCGAAGCTCCACAGGTACGTCGGCAACGCGAGCAGCGCAGCGCGGCCCGGCGGCACCTTCGCAGCGGGTTCTGCGGGGCCGTGCGCCGCGTGCCCTTCCCCGCTTTCCCCCTCTTCATGCCCGTGGTGGCCATACGTCCCGGAAACGAGCCCCGCGTAAACCTCGCGCACCCCACTGACGTGGAACATGAAGAACGCGCAGATCGCCAGCCCGCCGGTGATCGCGATATTGCCCGTCGCCGTCCCGCCCACGCCCTGCACGCGCCCGCCGCTGACCAGGCGAATGATGTCCGCCAGCGGCACGAGCCCCAGCAGGTTGCAGAACAGAATGAAGAAGAACAGCGTCCACAGGAACGGCATGAAGCGGTCCGTCCGCTCCTTGAGCACCGGCTGCGCCACCGCCTTCCGGATGAACTCCACCAGGGCCTCGAGCAGGTTCATCACCGACCCGCGCGGCGTCGGCGGCAGCCCGGCCTCGGTCGCAACGTACGCCCGGGCCAGCCGCGGGAAGATCAGCAGGCACAGACCCGCCGCCACCAGCGTCATCAGCAACTGGTTCGTGAAGTAGAACTCCTTGCTCAGCGGGAAGCCCAGCAGCGGGATCTGGTCCAGACCGAAGTTCAGGTTGCCGGGCCACAGCCGGAAGAAGGCGTGGGGCAGAACGTGATCGAGGGGGTCGTGGCTGGCCAGGACGAGCACGGTGCGTCACTCCGGTTTAGGCGCCTGCCGCGGAAACACCCGCACGACGAGATACACGATCAGCAACGTCTCCACCACGAGCAGCAGCAGATAGAGAACCAGCAGACACACCAGGAACGACGGCACGTGCACGTGTCCGAACGCCTGGTAAGCCACGGCCAGCCCGCCGGTCGCCAACAAACGGATCGCTGTTCCGGCGAACGCGACCATAGGCGCATGCTGCCGCCAGTACGTCATGGTTACGCCCAGCGGAACCGCGGCCAGCACGGCGCCCAACAGGCTGATCGTCGCCGCCGCGTAGAGCGACTGCACACCCAGCGGCCCCCAGCGTTCGGCGGCCGGACGCAGGCCGACGGCCAGCGCGGCTGCGACGACTGCGAGCAGTATGCCGACCTGCAACAACGTGTACTTCATGACCGCTCACGGTCCCAGCCGCTTGGCCTCCCGCAGAAGGCGGTACAGGCCCAGCCCGGTCCCGACCAACAGTCCGACCAGCAGACCCCACGGCTGCCAGCCGTGGCGCTGCTCAAGCCACCATCCCAAATAACCCAGCCCGCCGATATAGGCCAGGAACTCGAACACGACGGCGTACATCCGCATCCAGCCCGCGGGCATTTCGGGCCGCCGGTGACTGTCCTCGTCCTCCGGTTTCGGCGCAGAGGCAGACATCGTTGCGACTGGGCTCCGCAGGCTCCGGTGTCGTCCGGGCGTTCAGACCGCGAAACACTCAGCCTATGCACGTTATCGGTAACTAGCAACTCGGACCTTTTCGGGGGGCTTCAGGCCGCCGGGCAATTCCGGGGGCTGCCACAGGGACGCACAGCAGCCGCGGCCGGTTGCCAACCGGGCGGTCCGCGGCACATTTACATCCCGGTCGCGGGATGGGTCAACCCCCTTTTCCTGAGCGGCTCTGGCCGCGCGGCCGCCGAGGCGTATACTGGTCGCGTTTGGCCCGGGACGGCCCCCCAATTGCCGCCGGTCCGGACACGCTCAAACGCCAGGTGCGAAACCCGCGATGGCCACCCAGCCCGCCACCGGCCCTACTCACCGCATTCTCGTGCTCGCGGACACCGCGGGCGTTGCCGAGGGTCTGCTCCCCGCTATGCAAAGCTACGGCCAGGTGCACCTCGCGCGGACCGTCGACGAGGCGGTCGCCGCCCTCCGCAACGAATCCTTCGACCTCGTCTTGGCGGGCAGCACGGAACTGCTCCCGCTGACGCGCGCCGCGGCCCATGAGCGGGCGGGCCGGATTCTCGAGGGCATCGCGCAGGGCGCCTGCACCGTCGCGCGGGACGGCCGGCTGATCTGGGCGAATGCGGCGTTGCGCCGGTATCCGCCGGAGGTGGCGGACGCGATCCGCCAGGTCTGCGTCCGCGTCGCGGGGGAGTGGGCCAGCGCGGCGCCCTCGCCGCCGGCCGGGCATGTGCGCCAGGAAGTCGTGCGCGTCGGGTCGGACTTCTGCTGCGATCTTTCCGTGTCCGTGCTGCCGACCACGAGCGGCAACGTGGAGGAAGTCCTCGCTCTGTGTACCGACACGACCGCCATGGCGCGGATGCGGGAGAAGCTGGATGCGGTGGACAGTGCCGGGCGCGAGCTGGTGGCGCTGAACGCGGACGAGACGGCCCTGCTCGAGGTGGGCGAGCGCCTCCAACTGCTCGAAGAGAAGCTGATCCGTTACTGCCGCGACCTGCTGCGCTTCACGCACTTCAACGTGCTGGTGCTCGACCCGAAGTCGGCGCGCTTGCAAACCGTGCTCGCGGGCGGGTTCTCCGAGGCAGCGCGGAACGTCGAGGTCTACGCCCGCGAAACCGGCAACGGGATCAGCGGATACGTGGCCGCCACCGGAAAAGCCTACATCTGTCGGGACATCTCGCAGGACCCGCTCTATCTGCCCGGTTTCGAGTGCGCGGCGTCGTCCTTGACGGTGCCCCTGCGGCTCATCGACCGCATCGTGGGCGTCTTTAACGTCGAGTCCGACCAGCCCGCGGCCTTCACCGAAGAAGACCGACAGTTCGCGGAGATCTTCGGCCGATACATCGCGGTGGCGCTGCACATGCTCAAGCTGCTTGCGGTCGAGCGGTGCGAGGTCGCGGGCCAGGTCGCCGCCGACGTCGTGTCCGAAGTCACCGAGCCGCTGGACGGGATTGTCTGCGAAGCCAGCCGCCTGATGGACGAGGCCCCGGGCAGCGCGGACGCCCGCGGTCGCCTGCAAGCGATTATCGCGTGCGTCGACCGCGTCAAACGCGTGTTGCAGGCCGCCGGCCGGCCCGCGGCGATACGCGGGCTGGTGCCGGAAGCGGTCGCCGCCGACCCGATCCTGCGCGACCGGCGCATACTCGTGGCGGACGATGAGGACATCATTCGCAACACCATCGCCGACGTGCTGACCCGGACGGGAGCGCTTGTCGTCACCGCGCGCGACGGGGACGAGGCCGTCGCGATGATCCACTCGCAATCGTTCGACCTCGTCCTCTCTGACATCAAGATGCCCTACCGCAACGGCTACGAGGTCTTCGCCGCTGCCCGCGCCGTCAACAAGGCCTGTCCGGTCATCCTGATCACCGGCTTCGGCTACGATCCCGACCATTCCATCGTGCGCGCCAGCCGGGAGGGCCTGGCGGCGGTCCTGTTCAAGCCGTTCAAGGTCGAGCAGTTGCTCGAGAACATGCACAAAGCGCTCGGCGCAGAGCGGCCCAAGAGCTGAGAGAAGGGGGCGCTTCCCTCGCGCGCGAACGCGCAGAACGCCCGCTTTTCCGGAGCCCGGCATGAACATCCATCTGCCGCAGAGACTGTGCCGCGATCTCCACGTCGCGCTCGAGCGCGAATGGCTGGTCACCAACGGCATCGGCGGGTTCGCCTCCGGCACCGTGGCCGGCGCCCTCACGCGCCGCTACCACGGCCTGCTGCTGCCCGCCCTCGCCCCGCCGGTCGGCCGCCGCCTGCTGGTCGCCAAGCTCGACGACACGGTCCTGCTCGACAATTACGGCTTCCAGCTCTACACGAACGTCTGGGAAAGCGGCGTGGAGGCGCCGCCGGGCGTCCGCTTCTTGCAACGCTTCGACCTCAACTGGAACGTGCCGACCTGGACCTACGAATTCGCCGGCGTGCGGCTCGTCAAGCGCATCTGGCTCGAGGCCGGCCGCAACGCCGCGTACGTGCGCTACGATTTGGATCCGCGCGCGCCGGACGTGACCTTGCAGTGCCGGCCAATCGTCAACGACCGCGACTATCACCAGCTCGTGCGCGGCGCCTACCGCACCTTCCAAGTCCACGCGACGGGCCCGACGCTCGAGGTCCGCGCCGACGGCGGCGGCACGCCGATCCGCGTCCGTTGTGCCGGCGACTCGGCCCGGCGCGCCCACTGGCGCCTCGATTACACCTGGTGCCACGGCTTTCGCCTCGCCGTCGAGGCCCTGCACGGCTACGAGCACCTCGAAAGCCACCTCGTGGTCGGCGTGTGCTCGGTGCCGCTGAAGCCCGGCCAGCACGTGACCTTCGTGCTCGCGACCGCGGCGGACAGCCAGGTGGACGAGCGCGACGCGTTACCGCGGTGCGAGCAGCGTGCCCGCGGTCTGCTAAACACGTGGGCCGGCCGCGCGCGCACCCCGCCCGAAAAGACCCCGGCCGCGGTGCGGCAATTAGCACTCGCCGCGGACCAGTTCATCGTGCGGCGTCCGTCGCCCGAGGAGCCCGACGGGCACACGATCATCGCCGGCTACCCATGGTTCACGGACTGGGGGCGTGACACGATGATCTCCTTGCCCGGGCTGACGCTCGTGACCGGGCGCTTCGATCTGGCCCGCCAGATTCTGCGGACGTGGGCCCGCCACCTCGATCACGGCGTGATCCCGAACCGCTTCCCCGACCAGGGTCAAAGCCCCGAATACAACACCGCCGACGCCACGCTGTGGTACCTGTGGGCCATCGACCAGTACGTCCGCGCGACCGGCGACGTCCAGACCGCCGCCGAGCTGTTCCCCGTAATGAACGAGATCGTCTCCTGGTACCGCCGCGGAACCTGGCACAACATCCGCGTCGGCCAAGACGGGCTCGTGATCGCCGGCGAGCGTGGCCTCAACCTGACGTGGATGGACGCCAAGTGCGGCCAGCAGGTCTTCACGCCCCGCATGGGCAAGCCGGTCGAGCTGAGCGCCCTGTGGTACGACGCGCTGTGCAACATGGCCCGTCTGGCCGACCTGCTCGAAAAGCCCGACGCCGAGTACATGCGGCTCGCCAACACCACGCGGACGTCCTTCGCACGGTTCTGGCACAACCGGCGCGGCTGCTGCCAGGACGTCATCGACGGACCCGACGGGTCCGACGCGGCCCTCCGCCCCAACCAGATCTTCGCCGTCTCGCTGTCCCACAGCCCCCTGCCGCGCGACCGGCAACTGACGCTTCTCAAGAAGTGCGAGGACCGGCTCCTGACCTGGTTTGGGCTGCGCAGCCTGGCCCCGCGGGAACACGGCTATCGCGGGCACTATGTCGGCAACCTGCCCGCGCGCGACGCAGCGTACCACCAGGGCACCGCCTGGGGCTGGCTGCTCGGTCCATTCGTCATCGCGCACTACCGGCTGCACCGCGACGCGTCGGCCGCCCGCGCGTTCCTGACGCCGATGCTCGGGCAGGTGTGGACGCACGGCCTGGGCTCGCTCAGCGAGATCTTCGATGGCGAGGAGCCCCACACCCCCCGCGGCTGCTTCGCCCAGGCCTGGTCCGTCGCCGAAATCCTCCGCGCGTGGTGGGTGACGCAGTAGAAACGGGGTCAGGAGCCGTTTTCTCGCTCTTGCACCGTTGCAGCGCCGCGGCAAGATACACCGCCATGAACCAACTCTTCGCCAGGAAGCCGCTTCAAGTCCTGCTCGCCGAAATGGAAGGCGGCAACCGCCTGCGGCGCATCCTCGGACCCGTCCAGCTCACCAGCCTCGGCGTCGGCTGCATCATCGGCGTCGGCATCTTCGTCACCACTGGCGCGGTCGCGCACGACCAGACCGGTCCGGCAATGATGCTCTCCTTCGTCGTGGCCGGCCTGGCCTGCGTCTTCGCCGCCCTGTGCTACGCGGAATTCGCCTCCATGGTGCCGGTGGCCGGCTCCGCCTACACCTATGCGTACGCGACGCTCGGCGAGCTGCTGGCCTGGATCATCGGCTGGGACCTCGTGCTCGAGTACGGCATCGGCGCCGCCTTCGTCGCCAACGGCTGGTCCGGCTACTTCCGGGACCTCATCAGCATGTTCGGCCTGCAGATCCCCACCGCGCTGACCTCGGCCCCCTTCGACTTCGACCTCCAAACAGGCTTGTTGCTGCGGACCGGCACCCTCTTCGACCTTCCGGCCGTCCTGATCTGCGTTGTCATCACCGCCATCCTGGTGAAGGGCATCCGCGAGAGCGCCAGCTTCAACGCCGCGATGGTCATCACCAAGGTCGTCATCGTCCTGTTCGTGATCGCGGTCGGCGCGTTCTACGTCAATCCCGCCAACTGGCATCCCTTCGCCCCGCACGGCTACACCGGCCTCAGCTTCTTTGGCAAGACCATCTGGGGCCAGCAGAACGCCGCGGGCAAGCCGCTCGGCATGTTGGCGGGGGCCGCGATCTCGTTCATCGCCTACATCGGCTTCGATTCGGTCTCGACGCACGCCGAGGAGGCCCGCAACCCGCGTCGCGACGTGCCGATCGGGATTATCGCCTCGCTGCTGATCTGCACGGTGCTGTACTGTGCCGTCTCCGCGATCCTGACCGGCATGGTGCCTTCCTCCGAGCTTGAAACCAGGGCCCCGGTGGCCGCCGCGTTCCGGCAGGTCGGTCTGTCGTGGGCACGGTATATCATCTCGGCCGGCGCCCTCGCGGGAATCACCTCCGTACTACTGGTGCTCATGCTGAGCCAGCCGCGTGTCCTGCTGGCGATGGCCCGCGACCGGCTCCTGCCGCCGGGGTTCTTCGGCGCAGTGCACCCGCGCTTCCGCACGCCGTGGAAGTCCACGATGCTCACCGGCTTCGTCGTCTGCCTCATGGCGGGGCTGCTGCCGCTGCGATTCCTGATGGAACTGGTGAACATCGGCACGCTGCTGGCGTTCTCCATCGTATGCGGCGCCGTTCTCGTGATGCGCCGCACCCATCCGGAGGCCGAGCGCCCCTTCCGCGCCCCGCTCGTACCGCTCGTCCCCATCCTCGGCATCCTCATGTGCCTGCTGCTGATGTTCTCGCTGCCGTGGGAGAACTGGCTGCGGCTCGGCGTGTGGCTGGTCATCGGCCTGGCGATCTACTTCGGCTACGGCCGGCGACGCAGCCTGTTGAATCCGCGCGCGGCCGCGACAGGCGGTAGGTGAATCGCCCCCACCGCATCGCTGTTACGCGACACCCAGGTATGCCCGGCGGACGCGGTCGCTGGCGGTCAACTCTGCCGCGGTCGCCTGCAACGCAATGCGGCCGACCTCCAGCACATACCCGTAGTGCGCCGTCTGCAACGCCATGTGCGCATTCTGCTCGACCAGCAGGATCGTTGTGCCCGTGGCGTTGATCTCGCGGATGATGTGAAAGATCGTCTGCACCACCTGCGGCGCCAGCCCCAGCGACGGCTCGTCCAGCAGCAGCAACCGCGGCCGCGCCAGCAGCGCCCGGGCGATCGCCAGCATCTGCTGCTCCCCGCCGGAAAGCGTCGCGGCACTCTGCGTCAGCCGCTCGCGCAGCCGCGGGAACAGCGTCAGGGCCCACTCCAGGTCGCGAGCGATGCCGCCCTTGTCGCGCCGCGCGTACGCCCCGATCGCCAGGTTCTCGGCCACCGTGAAGTTCGCGAAGATCCCCCGGCCCTCGGGCGCATGGGCCACACCGCGCCGGACGATCTCGTGCGGCGGTTGGCCGATGAGCGACTGCCCGTCGTACGCCAGCGTGCCCGCGGACGGCCGCAGCAGCCCGGAAATCGTCCGCAGCGTCGTGGACTTCCCCGCCCCGTTCGCCCCGATCAGCGTCACGATCTGCCCCGCCTCGATCGACAAATTGATCCCCTGCAGCGCGTGAATCGCGCCGTAGTGCACGTGCAAATCGCGGATTTCAAGTAACGCCATGCGACCGACCGATCACTCCGCGCTTGCGCGCCTTGTCACTTTGTCACCTTATCGCCGCCGAGGTACGCCTCAATCACCCGCGGATCGCGCTGCACCTCCGCCGGCGTGCCGACCGCGATCGTCACCCCGTAGTCCAGCACGGTGATCCGCTCGCAGATGTCCATGACCACGCCCATGTCGTGCTCGATCAGCAGAATCGTCACGTCGAACCGCTCGCGCAGCCCCCGGATCAGCTCCCGCAGCGCCAGCTTCTCCGGCGGGTTCATGCCGGCGGCCGGCTCATCGAGCAACAGCACTTGCGGGTCGGTCGCCAGCGCCCGCGCCATCTCCAGCCGCCGCCGGTCGCCGTACGGCAGGTTGCAGGCCAGCTCGTCCCGCCGGTCCTGCAGGCCGAACGTGGACAGCAGGTGCATGCTGCGCGCCAGAATCGCCCGTTCCTCCCCGACCTGCTGCGGCGTACGCAAGATCGTGCCCGGCAGCCCGTGCCGCGTCCGCAGATGGCAGCCGATCCGCACGTTGTCGAGCACGCTCAGGTTCCCGAACAGCCGGCTGGCCTGAAACGTCCGCGCGATGCCCGCCGCGGCCACCTGGTGCGGCCGCATGCCCGTCAGCACCCGCCCCGCCAGCCGCACGCTCCCCGCCTGCGGCCGATAGATGCCGGTCAGCAGGTTGAACACCGTCGTCTTGCCCGCCCCGTTCGGCCCGATCAGCCCCTGCAAGTCCCGCGGCCCAAGCTGCAAGTCGAAATCCGCTACGGCTTTCAGACCGCCGAACGCGATCGACAGGCCACGGATGTCGAGCAGTGGTTCCATCATCCAACCGCGACGGTCGCGGCCCGGCGGCGGCCGAGCGGCCGGTAGTCCCAGATTTCATGCACGCCGAACAAGCCCTGCGGGCGCACGATCATCATCACCACGAGGCTCAGGGCGTAGAGCACCATGCGGTAGTCGGCCAGGTTGACGCCCTGCCACAACGCGACCGCCCGTACCGCCTCCAGCGCGACGGTCACGGCCGCCAGCGTCAACGCCGCGCGCCCGCCCGCCCTTCGCCGCACCACCAGCACGAAGACGATCGCCACCAGCCCCAGCGGCCAGACGTGCGGCGGGCTGCGCAGCACTTCGGGCAGGATCGTCAGAATGGCCGCGGCCAGCGCCGCGCCGGAGATCGATCCCATGCCGCCCAGCACGACCATGATGACGATGTCGAACGACTTCATGAAGCCCAGCTCGCGCGGGTTCAGCGCCGTGCCGATCTCGTGGGCGAACAGCCCGCCCGCGATGCCCGCGAAGAACGCCGCCAGCACGAACGCCCGCACCTTGAAGCGCGTCAGCGCGACGCCCATCGCCTCGGCGGCCGTCTCATCCTCGCGAATCGACAGAAACGCCCGGCCGTAGCTCGACCGCTTCACGCGGAAGGCGACCAGCAGCGTGACGGCGGCAAACAGCCAGACCCAGAACGGCGTCGTGTAGAACGGCACGCCCGAGAAGCCCAGCGAGCCCCCCAGGTGCCGGGCCATCTGCCAGACGGACATCCGCTGGACGTCGGCCGCGAGATAGGGGATGTCGGAGTCGCTCTGCTGCAGCAGCACGCGCACAATCTCCCCGAACCCGAGCGTTACGATCGCCAGGTAGTCCCCGCGCAGCCGCAACGACGGCAATCCCACCAAGTACCCGGCGACCGCCGCCACCAGGCCGCCCGCCAGGCAACTGCCGACGAAGAGCGCGTCGCCCGCCGTCAGCCAGCCGTTGGCCGGCACCCCGCTGAGCACGCCGCCGTGCATCAGCGCGTCGCCCCACACGCGAAAGGAGGTGTAGTACGTGATGGCCGCGGCGGTATAGCCCCCGACCGCCATAAAGCCAGCGTGGCCGATCGAAAACTGCCCGGTGAAGCCGTTCACGATGTTGAGCGAGACCGCCAGGATGACGTTGATGCCGATGTTCATCAGGACGTTCGTGCGGAACGGTCCGATGGCCGGCTGCAAGCCAAAGTGCAACGCCGCGGCCAGCACGATGGCGGCCAGCAGGGGCAGCAGGCTGTACAGCCACGTCGTCCCGGCCGCCGCCGGCCGCGGGGCGACCCACTTGGCGTCCACACGTGTCATCCGCGCCTTTCCTCTAACCGCAGCGTTCCTCTGAGCACGCCGATACCCTGCTGAAGCGACCGCCGGATTTTGCTCGTGGACCGCACCCGACGCAAGCCGCCCCCCCCTCCCTCCCAGGGAGGGGTCGGGGGAGGGTTGGCACCCCGAACGGGTCGAGTTGCACGTCGGCCGGTGGGTGGCACGGCCGTGCTCGATCCGGCGGGGCCGCGGGCCGTGGCGTCGCGGGAAAGGGCGCGGGGCGCGCAGCGGGGGCGCGAAGGGCGGCCGGAACCGGCTTTTTCGGAGACCAGCACGCTTTGCACAGGCGCGGTTCGGGTCCGTGAGCGGGTCCGTAATCGGAATGTCTTTGGGTATCCCCTCTCCACATGGTGTGTCGCGTTGTGCAGGCGACGACGACGTGTCACCAGGCAATGGCCAATCGTCGGCCAGTGGGGGCCGAACGAATCGCGTCGCGGACAGCGCGGGCAACATGGGG
>PMMM01000209.1 GCA_003162245.1 Phycisphaerales bacterium | reverse complement strand
CGGCCGGTGCTCACGGGCTGGCACTGATGACCGGCACGCTTCAGCAATTCGACCGCCACCTCCTGACTGATCTCGTCGTCCTCGGCCAGCAGAATGCGCGCTCCACAGATTTCTGTTCCCGCGTCGGCCCCTGCGGCGATGGCGCTCGCTGCCAGCACCGGGGTGGTTCGCAAAGTCGTGCCCTGGCTCTTTCCGCAGCCGATCGTGAACCAGAATGTCGACCCTGTGCCGGGCGCGCTTTCGACGCCGATCTGCCCGCCCATNNCGCGTGGTCGAGGCGTCCACCTGCGAGAACGACCGGAACAGGCGTTCCATGTGGTCCGCCGGAATCCCCATCCCGGTATCCGAGACGGTGAAGCGTAGGACCACGTGGTGCTCGCTTTCTCCATCCAACGTGGCGCGAATGGCCACCTGCCCATGCTGCGTGAACTTGATCGCATTGTTAGTCAGGTTCAGCAGCACTTGCTGCAGGCGCGCCGGATCGCCGCGAACCGCGGAGGGGACTTGCGCGTCGATCGTGGAAATCAGACGAAGGCCCTTCTCCGTCGCCACGAGCGACAAGCTGTCGGTCACGGTTTCGACAACCGGCGGCAGGTCGAAGTCGATCGTCTCCAACTCCAGCTTGCCAGCCTCAATCTTGGAAAAGTCAAGTATGTTGTTGATCAGGGCCAGCAGCGTCTTTCCGGAAGACCGCGCGAGAGATGCATGCCGCCGCTGCTTCTCGTCCAGATCGGTGCCGAGGAGCAGCTCCGTCATGCCGATCNNATGTTGGCGAGAAACTCGCTTTTTGCGGCGCTGGCCCGCGCGGCCCGCGCGGCCATCTCGTTAGCGCGCACCGTCTCGTTGGCCAAGTGCCGGTTGGATTCTTCGAGCGCACTGCGCGCTTTGTCGGCGTCCTCCAGCAGACTTAGCGCGGCCTGGCGACTGCGCACCATTTCTGCATTGACGACGGCCAGGTCCGCGTGGTCCAGACTCTGGGTGGCCAGCGAGGTCGTGCATTCGCAGAGAAATCGAAGCATCACGATCAGCCGGTCCTCGGTGACCAGCGGCACGTCACGCAAGGCCGCGAGGTACTCCTCCGGGGGGAACCCGAACTCGGCCGCCCGCTGGCGAAAAACCGCCTCGTCCGGCGGCTGCAGGAGGAGTTGGCCCACGAACACGTTGGCCACATGTTGTCCTCGAACCACGATTGGCGAGGCCGCATCGGTGAGGCCGTTCTTGCAGGTATACAGCGAGAAGCGCTCGCCTTGGCGCAGGCGGTTGGCCAGCACCGTGTCGCTTTCCACGCACCGGCGACACGTCTCCGCGTGCTTGCGATGGAAGTCCGTGCAAATCCGCTGCCAGCCGGCACTGACCAGCACGGTTCCCTCCAGGTCGATTACCGCCGAGGCCACACCGACGGCTTCGCAGAATCGGCGTAGTAGCGGTGCGATGGCCGAGACGCGCCCTGAGCAGCGCTGCAGGACCAGCGCATCATCTCCGGCCGACACGGGCTGGACCGCGTCTCCGCCCGGCGTCTCGCCGTTCGCGGCCGCCACCTCGAAGGGCGGTGGCCGCGACAGTTCCCGGGACAGGCCGTTGATCTGCGCTTTGAGGTCCAGCATCCGCTGCTCGCGGCCGAGCATCGTGCGGTTGAAGCGGGTCAGCTCTTCGTTGTGCCCCTCGACCTGCTTCTGGATCGCGCGGAGCCGGGCGTCGGCTTGCTTGCGTTCGGAAACCTCGCTCTGCAGACTTCGATTGGCGGCTTCAAGATCCGCCGTACGTTCCAAGACCTGCTGCTCGAGGTGGTCACGCGCTTGCGCGATCTTCTCGGTCATGCCGTTGAAAGAGCCGGCCAGGGTGCCCAGCTCGTCGCGTCCGCGATAAGCGCAGCGGACAGAAAGATCGCCGGCCGCCATTCGGAGCGTCGCGGCGGTCAGGGTGTGCAGGGGGTATAGACTGCGGCGCACCAACACGAAAGTAAGGCCCACGACGACCAGCGCAAGCGTGCAGGTAACGGCCAGCGTGCTGCGGACGCTTTCGATCATGCCGTTGGTGACCAAGGCGACCGGAATGCCCACCCGGAACTCGCCCCAGTGCTGGCCGTCGACCGTAATCGGAGCGTGAAACTCGTAAAACTGGCGCGCGTCCGGGCTCTCGTGCACCCCGTTTTGGCCGGGCAGGTGAGGCGCGGTCAGGCAGGCTTCGGGCGGGTGGCGCGTTTTCGCGACAGCTTCTTCGGTGTGCGAGGGGATGTAGCCGTCGTCGCTGATGACGTAGGCGTAATAGATGTTGTCCGCTTGTAGAAACGCGTCCAGAATGGTGGTGACGTTCCGATCGAAATAGAAGTCATAGCCCGTGTGATAACGGGCCGGGACAGGGCCGGCGACGGATTTGTAGCGGGCATGGAACATCGTCTCGTGATCGAACAGGCCGTTGCCCTCGGCCTTCTCTATCACGTACTGCACGATTCGGGCGCCCAGCACGGCGTCCTGACGGCCGATGCTCTGGTATTCGCGGCGCGCGCGGGCGAACGACCGGCCGCCGCTGACCGCCGACAGTGCGATCGTCAGCGCGAGCATGCCGACCATCAAAGTTAGCGTTAGTCGTCGGGCCATCTCGTCAGTCCGTCGGAACCAGTGTCACGCCGGAGGTCAACTCGGGCGTCAGCGAAATTCCGAGGCGGCGTGCCGTTTCGCGATTGATGGTCGGAATGCCGATCTCGGCGCGCACAATCGGCAGGGTGGCGGGAGGGGTCCCGTCCAAGATCTGCAGACCGAACTCCATTGCCTTCCGGCCGTACTCGGCGCCGGATTTCACCACGCCCACGAGCAAGCCGTCTTGGATCTCGAAATCATGGAAGGCGATCGTCGGAATCGTGGTGTGCTGAATCGTCCACGCGGCCACTTGTTTGGGGGACACGTTGTCCGCACCGCCGGGCACCTTGACCGCCTGATAAGAGCGAATGACCAGGGCGTCCACCGTGTCGTTCAAGCGCGCGACCGCGGTCTGCCATTCGTCGAAGTCATCGACCAGCAACCATTCCACGACCTCCACATCGAGCTGCTCCTGCTTCATGAACCCCATAGCGACGACCGAGGTGCTGTCGTGGCAGCTCAGCACGGCGATGCGCTGGATCGGACGCAGCCGCTGAGCCAATGCCAGCGACTCCTGAAAGTGGGGACGCTCGATTACGCCCGTCACGTTGCGCGCTGGATAGCCGTACTTGGCCGGGTCCGCGTCCACGCCGCAGAACACGATTGGCAACGAACTCCCCACATAGGCCTTGGCGAAGTACTCTTGAGCATCGTCGTCGCTGGCCAGGACGACGTCCGGACGGAAAGACTCGACTTCGGCCTGCGCCTGTTCGCCGGCGCGGACCTTCCAGGGCTCGTCAGTGTGCCGCTTAGTGTCCATGTAGAAGATCCGCAGGTCGATGTTCCGGCCCTGAATGACCGCTTGGACTCCCTGCGTGATCGTGTCCACCCAAGGGTAATCGGGATGATAGCTATGGACGAGAAGCACGCGACGGCCAGACAGACGGTCTCCCGTGACGCATGCTCTTGCCGGCTGGGAAGCGACTGGCTCTGCAGCGCCCGCAGTCAGCGGCTTGGGCGGTAGTTCTTGCTTGCAGCCGGACACCAAGACTCCTGCCAACAGCGAGCCGAAGACCTGGGCCGCACATCGCCGGGCCGCTGCGCGCCGAAGGGCTCGGCCCCGCGCATCGACGCTGCGTTGTTCGATTCCCGATCCCATTAGCATCCTCTCGGATGGCTTCTCGGGCGCTCACCCCTTGTCACACTTATTTGTGTCGAACCGCTTGTCGGCTCGTGTGATGGGCAGAACTGCCCAATCTCCGTTGTAGTTCCGTACTGAGGACCAGGTGGGCTTATGCCTCCGCAAGCCCCTCGCACACCGCGAAACGGGCCAAGTTCACGCGCCCATGAATGTCCAGCTTGTCCGCGACTCGCTGGCCGGACCGGGCTTGTTTGCCAGTCGCGCGTCTTTAATTGCCGATAACAGCATCGTGGTGCCGGTGACTACGCATCGGGTGGCGGCTTGTCATCCAAAGGCACTCTGTCGGGCGCGAGTCGCCCGCCTGTTGGAGGCAGAAACAGAAACGGAGCACGCCATGCTCGGACTGATTCACAGGACGCTGTTCAGCCTGATCGAGTCGGCGGCGGCCAGCGACCCGGTCCTGGACGTGAAACGCAGTCCGCGCGGAGGACGTGAGAACCTCGGATGGGGGCCTTCTCATCAGGAGGGGGCAGGGGAGCACGCCTGCTGTGTACGGCGTCCTCCGCAATTACGCTCGCGGGCAAGGTCTCGAAAGGCAGGTTCGCGTCCGCGTCTATGTGGAAAAACAAGCCGATCATGCCGCGACGACACAGTGCTGTAGGAGACAGCCAACATGCGACATACCGTGCTCTTGGTGGATGACGAGCCGATAGTACTCGTCGTGCTGAAGCGCGTCCTGCGGGACGAGCCGTACGAGATTCTGACGGCCGGCAACGCAGAAGAGGCCGCGCACGTACTCGGCGGCGCTCCCGTTGATTTGATCGTCTGCGACGAAGAAATGCCGGGCATGCTAGGGTCGGAGTTTCTGGCGAACGTGGCGCGCGACTACCCGGATACAGTGCGAATTATGTTGACGGGCCACCCCACGCTTCCGGCCGCCCTGCGTGCCATCAATGCGGGCCGGATTTATCAGTTCTTCACGAAGCCCTGCAACGAAATCGACCTCGCAATCGCAATGCGTCACGCACTGGTTCAGAAGGACCTTATGGTTAAGAGCCGCGAGCTTCTCGAAGTGACCAAGCGGCAGTTCGTTCTGATCGATGAAGCCCGCGTGCTGCGACGCTTGCGAGACCTGCCCCACAAGGGCCAGACGGAGTCGCTCGCCAAGGAGAGACCACTGACAGATCCACGCGAGTTCGTAGAGGAAATGGACCGTGAGGTCACCAAGGGCCGGGCGCTGCTGGCGAGTTTGCGAAACGCGACGGAGCCGTGACGGCCAACTTTGTCGGCTCGGCACGCGGGTCCGCCTGATTCGGCCGAGAAACTTACGGCGCGGGCCAAGGTTGGCCGATAACGCAGGCGTGAACCTGTATCACGTAAGACATTGCAGTTCCCCTGCATCGAGTTTGAGCAGAGGCCTGTGCGGGATGTCTCCCAAGGGCTCGCGGTGCTCGGATCGATCTGACGCTAAGAAGGGTTGGGGAGAGGCCCTGTCGGACTCAGAGCGACCCAAGGCCCATGCACTGCGAGATCGCGCGCATCTAGTCGCATCCACGTTTTGCGCCGGCGGCCATCTGCTCGCATTGGTGATCACGGTCGGAATGCTCGGCGCGATGGCGCTGGCGCAGACGCCGCCGGAGGAACCCGCCGTGGGCGAGCCGGGCCAGACGGAGGCCGAAGAGAGCCCCGAAGCGCCCACGAGTCAGCCGGTTGCGGAGGAGGAAGAACCAAAGAGCGTGCTCGAGGCGCTGCTGACGGGCGAGCGCGCGACCGGCGACTGGGGCGGCGCACGGCCCTGGCTCGAAGAGTGCGGGGTCACCTTCGACATGACCTTGACAACCTTCTTCCAATCGGTGGCCCACGGCGGCCTCAACACCCGTCGTGCCCACACGATCCTCGGCGTCAATGCGCTCGAGCTGACACTCGACCTGGGCAAGATGAAGCTCATCCCCGGCGGCACGATGTACGTTTACGCCACGAATTCCTGGGGTGAGAGTCCCACGACGCGCGGCTGGACGGGCGACCTGTTCGACGTCAACGGCATCGAGCTCGGCAACCATCCGATCAACGTGCACGAGCTGTGGTATGAGCAGGCGCTCCTGGACAACAAGCTGCGCGTTCGTTTTGGCCGGATCATGCTGCCAAACTCGTTCGATACGAACGCCTTTGCCTTCGACACCACGCTGGACTTCACCAACTGGGGCCTAAATCACGCCGCGAACATTCCGTTCCCGGCCAAGGCCTGGGGTGCGATCGGGGCACAAGCGTTCTTCACTCCGTGCGACTGGTTCCACGTTGGCGCCGGCCTGGCCGACGCCCAGGGTGAACTTGGCCAGACCGGATTCCATACCGCATTCCACGAGGACGGCTACTTCTTTAGCATCTATGAATTCGGTTTCACGCCGAAATGGGAGACCGGGTGGGGCAAGCTGCCCGGCAACTATCGTCTCGGCCTGTGGCACGACCCGCAGCCGAAACCGGTATTCTTTGACGATCTCGGCGGACGACGGCAAGCGGTCCCGATGAGGCGCGACGACGTCGGTTTCTACACCAGCCTGGACCAGATGATCTTCCGGGAGAATCCGGCGGTCGAGGGCGACGAGCAGGGGTTGGGCCTGTTCTTCCGCTATTCGCATGCGCACGGCGACGTGAACACGATTGAGGACTTCTGGAGCGTCGGCGGGCAGTATCGCGGCCTGGTGCCGACGCGCGACGATGACGTGCTGGGTGTAGGGGTCGCGCAGGGCATTCTCAGCGACGAGCTGCGCCGGACCGGGGCTGATCCGCACCGCGAGACCGCGATCGAAGTCTACTACAACATCCAGCTTCTGCCCTGGCTTTCCCTGGCACCAGACTTCCAGTGGATTCTCTGCCCCGGCGGCGAGAACGGACGGGACGCCTTCGTGGCCGGTCTCCGACTAAAGATGGCCTTCTAACCTCCAAGGAGCTTCCGATGAACCGCAAGCCACGTCGCCTGCCCTGGCTCCTCGTGCTCAGCCTCGGTTTGATACCGTTCACCGGCACGTGTGTGACGAACGCGCGGGATGCAGTGATCGGCGGAGCGATGGACTTTGTCAGCGGTACGACCGCAGACGTTCTGGGCCAGTTGCTCACCCAGGCGCTACCCCCCGCGAGGTAGTCGGCAGCGGATGTTCATCTCTTTATTTAGCACACCCACGCGCTCCGGCTCGCGTAGGCCGACGCCACGCTCGTTGTGCTGATTCAGCACGACCTCGTGATACAGCCGTGTCAGCGCGGCCTTACGGCTCGGTCGTGTGGCGCTGATCCGATGTTCACGGCCCCGACTCGTTGACGCCCCGTCGCGCAAGCCCTCACGGTCCGTCATGTCGCGCGCGAACCGCCGATAAACTGGCTTTCAGGCTGTCTAGACGGCAGCTTCGAAGCAACCCAAGGCGGGCTGTGAACGGCGGTTGAAAAGTGCAGCGCCCCGACTGCCCGCCCGCCGCGATCACACCGTGAGACACGTCGTGCCTCGTGCTGCCAACCCGAATCGCGACACTTCCACGGCAGCCCAACGGGCGCTGTAACGCCGCCCTGACCGAGCACGCGGTTTCGGCACCTCCAGCGCGTCACACGTGACGTTTCCCACCGCCCGTTCCCGCCGGCGCTTAATTCGTACCCCCGCCCAGCGCTAACACGCCTTGAGGCCCTCACCTTCGTGTGGCCACCGCCGGCGGATCGGCGCCGGTGGTGGTCGTTCTTTTTCTGCTGCCCCCTGAGCGGGGCGGCTCTGTTCTCACCCACTCGGGTGACGGATGAGCCGCCCCGCTCGGCGGCTCTCCGTCTGCGCGGAGATACCGCCATGACCACACTGCAAGTCTTGCCCAGCGCGCCACTCACCACGGCGCACGTTTGGTTCACCGAAAACCTCCCTGAGTTGACCCGCCGGGCCCAGGTCTTCGCCCGCCGGTTCCCCCGCAGTCACCGCGACGACGCCGTGGCCGACATCGTGGGCCAGATTTTTCGCTATAGTCTGAGCGCCGCGGCCCGCGGCAAGCTGGCCCGGCTGACACCGTTCACGCTCGTATCGTTCTTCGGCCGGGGCTACGCCTCTGGGCGCCGGCTTGCCGGCACCGATACGCAGGACGTGCTCGCGCCGGCCGTCCAGCAGCGCCACCGGCTGCGCGTCATTTCACTCGACGAAACGCGCCCGGTTCGCGTTCCCGAGGGCCTGACCCGCCTGCCGCTCAGCGAGGTGTTGGCCGACAAGCGGGCTACACCGCCGCCCGAGAATTGCCGGCGCGACGTGGATTATGCCGAGATCCTCCAGCGCCAGCGCGCCAGCCGCCAGGCCAAGCGCGTCTTCCGCTGGCTCGCCGAGTCACACGGCACCGCGCGGGGCGCCGATCTGGCCCGGCGGATGCGGGTCAGCCCGCCCCGCATTGTGCAGCTCAAGCACCAGCTCGCGGACTGCCTGGCGGCCGAGGATTATGGTCCGCCGCCGACACGACCGAAATGGGGTCGGCCGCGGACTACCCGCAGGTCCCACCGGCGCAGCCCGAAGGGGCACGTTCGCATGTTGCAGGCCCTTCAGGCGGGAGGTGTGGCATGAGCCGAAGTCATCGAAAGCTCACGGACCTATCCGCCCTCGTCGTCGGCCTGCACGGGATCGGCCGACAAGTGGCCCAGCAACTGGCCAGTCTCGGCCTCCAGAAGCTCACGCTGATCGACGCGGGCCGCGTAGACCCAGCCGAGGCGGCCACCGAAGGCTACTTCGCCGAGGATCTCGGCCGGTACCGGCGACACGCCACCGGCGAGTTCTGCCATCGGTTTAACGCTGACCTGGCCATCGAGACCCGCACGCGCGTTAACTCTCGCAAACTCGACGTGCACACGGCCGTATTGGACTGCGGGTTGAAGCTGCCGGCCGAGCAGGTGGTGTGGCGGCAGCTCCGTGACCGGGTAGCGTTCTACGGGAGCGTCCACGCCACCGCGCGGATGATCCAGATCCGGGTCGTCTGGGACTCCCGCTCGGCGAGGCGCTATGAGCGTTGGCTCCGCCGACAAGACGCCGTGCACCGTGTCATCGCCGGTCCTCGGCCGGTTCCGTTGCACGTCGCGGCCGTCGCCGCTGGGCTCATCGTCCTGCAATTCGAGCGATTCATGGCAGGCCGGAAGCCGGCGTCTGACGTGTGGCTCGACCTGTGCACGCCGAGACCGCCCGCCCGGAACCTCGCTTAATCCCCGATGGTACCCGTCAGCGGCGTGGCCCCTTGCGGGTCGAGGTGCTGCGGACGGCGTCCACCAGCGTGATGCCCAGCGCGTGCGTGATCCGGCGGAGCGTCAGCAGCGTGACATTGTATTCCCCACGCTCGACGGCCCCGACGTACGTGCGGTGCAGACCCACCTGGAACGCGAACTGCTCTTGCGACCAGCCCCTCTTCTCCCGCACGGACCGCAGGTAGTGACCGAGCTGGGCCAGCAGGGGGTCTTTCGCCGCCATGCGGGCACTGTTGCCCGTTGCATTGCATTCATCGACCGAGTATAACTAGCATATAGAACCAAACGCAGCAGGTCGTGCAGCTCCGGGCAGCGGCGTAAAGGGGCAGGCCTTGAAGGCCGAGAGTAGCCGGGCGGTGAAGCCGCATTCAGGTGCGATCGGATTCACGTACGTCACGTCAACAACAAGGGATCGTCATGTTGCCTACGAACGAGTGCGGCGGTGAGAAGGGCATTGTCTTCGTGTGCTCATTGTGTGGTCGCAGGGTACGGGCTCCAGCGTACCTGCCTGGATCCAAGGGCAGATGCCCGCATTGCGGCGCACTCAACAGGTTGCCCGAGCCATCAGAAATGCCCGGCCTCGAGCCCGGGACATCGGTCCGAGAAGAAAGCGCCAGGCCGTTGCAGCAGAGATCCGGCTGCGTCGCGGCACATCAGGATTCTACCGAGCGGGGTACGGCACCGGGGGCCCCGCTTAGCGCGGACACGTCCGCGGCGGACCTCGTGTGCGCTGCGGCAAGGCCCATCGTCGGTGGCCCACGGCCGGGACCTCCCGGAGGCCAAGTCGCGTCAATTACGGCGCTGGTCCTGGGGCTATTCACCCTCGCAATTGGTTGGGTTCCTGCCATTGGCCTCCTGGGGCTCGCGACAGCCGCCGCCGGCATCGTGTTCGGCTTGGTCGCGGTTGTTAACGCACTCACCCGGCGGTCACCGGTCCGAAGATCGATCACAGGATTGGCGGTTTCGACCGTCGGGCTCACGCTGACCGTACTCGCGATAAGTGGTTCCGGTTTGCCCGGCCTGGGCGGCCACGTGCGAGATCTCCATCGTGAAGGCACGGCGGCAAGCGAGTCCCGTTCGCCCGTTTCGGACGAACAAGCGCGCAAAACAAAGGCCGCGTGGGACCAACAAGCGCGAGCAACGAAAGCCGCATGGGACAACCTAAACCGCGCGGACGTTCACTTGGCAACGACTAACTACGGCGATCGAGCGGAGATGTTCAGCGAGTACATACGACGTTGCGCGGACATCGACACCGGCCGGGTCGACCAGGATTTGCGCGAGTTCATCTCAGATCGTGTGAGATTGTATGACGACGCCCGCATCCTGCTGGTTCAATACGCCGCTGCCCGTGGCAAGATCAGCCAATCGGTTGATGATGCAGCTCAACTGGGGGCCGCACTGGGATCGACTGATTCTCAAGACCCAGATCGTAGTGCGCGGGCCGCGGCGATGTTCTTCGGGGGCCTCCGTGCGGCAGGGGCCCAGGGCGAGATGAACGACCTGGACGTGCGGTTTACCGCGCAATGGGAGCAATTCCAGAAGCAAGGCGCCCTGTTAGACGCGCGTAAGATCAACTTGGCGACGACGCTTTCAAGCAAGTACGGCATCGTCTTTGAAGCCAAGTAGATTGGTTGGTCCAGCGTGCGGCTCGGCATGGTGCTCGGCCACTCACTCCTTCCGTTCTGGCGCGACAAGCCCGGCGTGTGGGCCGTGCTGCTGCAGCTGGTCATCCTGGCGACGCTCATCGTGCTGTCCCAGCGTGCCCAGACGCGCTCCCGGTACACCCACTTCTGCCTGGTCGTAGCGACCCTCCGGCTGAGCCTGTCGCCGAGCGTGCATGAGCTCGTCGGTGAATGGGAGCTGTGCAACTCGAAAACTGCCGCGCCTGGGGTTGCCGGCGGTCGGTCGAAAACTGCAACGCCCTGCCCAGCGGGGCGCCGCGACCGTCGGGGATCAACACTGGCAGTTGCCTCGGCCCGGCACAGCGCGCGGTTCGCCCCTGTCGTGCCGGTGGTGGGTCAGCCTCGGAGAATCCGTAGCGCAATCCCCTCAATCAACGTGGCCGTTTCTGGCCAAGCGCTCTCCACGACGCCGACCCAGGGGTTCATGAACGAATCGTAGGCGTAGACCGCGATCGCCACGACGCTGATTAGCACCGCGGTGAAAACGACCGCCAGCGTGAGCAGCCCGAGGCGCACGCCCCCTCGCACGCGCAAGTAGCGGCTCAGCCCGAGGCAAAGGGACCAGCCGAGCGTGCCCAGCGCGATCCACTCGGCCAGCCGCCAGAGCCAGCCAAAGTACGACCAGTCCCGGTAGAGCCCGCGCCCGGTAAGCTGCAGGTAGCCAATCGCCAGGCCCGTGTTCACCGTCAGGATCAGCCGTTTCCAGGTAACCAGTCCTACGCACGCCAGCACCACGATCCGCACGAGATGGGATTGTCGCACGTGTCCGCGCGCCCGTGTCTGCCAAAACACCTGCAGCGTCAACCAGATCGCCACCCCGAGGCCCGCCTGTAGCGCGAGGTCCCGGACCAAGCCGGGCAGCGGTGGAACCGGGACAAAACGGTTGAAGTAGTAGAGCTCGCCGTACGTGACGGCCCACCCGACCGCCGTGCTGCCGATCCCCACGATCAGCGCGAGAAGCAGGAGCGGGCCGATGCGCGGCGCAACCTCCAGTCGCACACTGCGCCAGAGCCACGGCGGATAGAGCGTGCGGACGATCGTGCCCAGCAGCGAGCGCACCGGCCGGTACCGCCACTGGTACTCGAACAACGGGTTGTCCCGCCGCAGCCGTTCCGCCGCGGCGAGCGCCCGCCAGTCGAACGTCAAGCCGCACTCCGGACAGCGCGGCACTGTGAGCAGGCGGAGGTTGTAACCACAGCGTGGGCAATTGAGGTCAACGTCCAGCGTAGACCAGTCGGGCAGGGCGCCGTTGAGCGGGGTTTGCGAAGGCAAAGCCATCACGCGGCATTATCGCGGAACGAGCCAGCATGAACATAACCGGCCCTCGCAGCATGGCCCAACTTCGCAACACCGCAAGGTCCCTTCTCACGCGTCACGCGTGACGCGCATGCTGGAACAGGTCCGCCGCCCAGACCGGTACGCCGTCAGGCGGCGTGCTCGGTTGCGGCTCCCGAAACCACGTCCGTGGGGCGGGTCGGCGGCGTTCCGGTCGTCTGTAGTTCGCGAGCCACTCCTCGAGATACCGCAGTAGTGCCGGCGGGTCACGAAGTAGTGGCCGAACGTCCGCCAAGAATCTCCGACCTGCCGCCCGTGGCCGCGCGGAGGCGGCACACTGCTGGACGATCCGCCACACCTCTTGGATCCGAGGATCGGCCGACTTGGTCGGATCATAGGCGCCCTGCCATTCGCGCAGCAGCGCTTTCGCCTGCCCCGCCACCGCCGGATCAGCCCCCAGCGGCAGCGACTTCTGGATCCTCAGCCCGTCCGACCGGCTGCGCCATCGAATCACGTAGCGCGACGACGCGCGGCCCGTCGTCTTCTTGATCACCGCGCCCTGCCGCTCGAACTCCGCGCGATGCGCCTCCATCGCCGGCTGGACGTCGGTCCACGCGATGGTGCCGCCGCGCGGCGGCGGCGGCGGACTGTCTGTCAGTGATGTCAAGCACGTGCTGGAACTTGGCATAGGCGGTCCCTAAAGCGATCTGCAAACGCGTCAGACCCTCGAACGTCGGCAGTAGAACGCGGATGCCCTCAAGCGACGGGGCCTCGGGCCGGCGGTAATCGGCCTCGTCTTGTAAGAACAGCATCTGGCCGATTCGGGCCCGCAGCCGCAGATCCAGGAGCGCCGCCACGGCGGCGAGCGAGGCGAACCCATGGTCCAGCGCGTACTCGGGTCCCCGGCGCGCCAGTTCGTGCAGCAGCCGTTCGGCCCGGCGCGTTATCTCCAACGGCTTGACGTACTTGGCCTCATCCGTAGTGCAAACTTCGATCGCGACGTCGTCGAGCGCAGCGCGGAGCTCTTCCAGACTCAGCTTCCGCAGATCGAAATAGAGCTGCTGATACCAGGGTATGGCGGGCCGATTACCGACCTTCGTGGGCATCTACGCTTCCTTTTCAGGTACTGGAGTTCATTTTACCCGGCCACGTCTTTTTCCAGCCGCGAATCTCTGCCCCCAGTGTTGATGAGCGCCGTGCCGCCGGCGCCGCCGGAGAAGTTCGCCCCACACTCAACCCGCAGACAACGTCGCGCGGGATGCGGCGCAGGCCGGGGTCACAGCACAAAAAAAGTTCTCGTCTCGCGACGCTGTGCCCTGTGCCCCGCCCTCCGACCCGCTCGCGGAAGCGGAGCACCATCCAGCGTCTGCCGCTGGGCAGACGCTCGACGTGCAGCGACCCGCTCCGATGCAGCCGTGGGGCCAGGGCGGTCAGACGGTCGACTGGGTGAGGCTTCGGGCGCGGAACATTGGCTGCATTGTACGCAAGAGGTCCCTCGCTCCGAGCACCGGCCCTCCGCGCAGGCTCCAGTTGGGGCCGGTTGAACTGTGCGTCACGCGTGACGCGTCCAGACTGACAGGGTCCAGGGGCGACGGCGATGCGCAACATTGCGATGAACAGTTGGAAGCAGGTGATCTTGCTGCAGGATGTGGAGAAGCACGTCGGACGGGGGGGCGCGACCGGCACGGGGACGGAGACGGCGCCGGCGGAATAGGTGGGGCCACGGATTGCCCGCGGCTGCCTTCGCACGCCGCGGGGGGCCGGCGGGAGGCACGGGCTTGGGCGAACTCACGGGAAGGAGCTGGGCTTCGAAGACTCAGGCCGGTCTACGCGCTGGGCGCCAGCCGCGTCATCCGTCCGGAGCGGTCGCGGCTTCCACTTCGTTTTCCCAATCCTCCGGGTGGCAGGTATCACACGGCTCACGCTGGCCGTAGTTTCCCGCGACTCGGGAGTCCAGGACATACGTCAGGTCGTCTTTCCCGACGATCTGGCTGCAGCCCGGTCGGTGGTAAGCCCCGTCGGACGGTGAGACCGCGTATCCGACCGACGCGAGCTCAAGGTTGACACGGACGGCTGCGTCGGGCTTTCTGAGCCCGGCACCGATGTGCATGGATACGTCGGCGAGTGCGCGCACGTCGTAGGTTTCAGCGATCTTGGTTGGGTCGGGTTCCTGTTCCGCGCTCGTTAAGAGTGCTCGGTTTTGTTCGGCGTACTCGTCCTCGATGCGAAGCGACACGGCTGCCCCCGGGGAGGTCGGGCGAACGCCCCCAAAGAACGCGGATACATCCACGATGGTGATTGAAACCGGGTCCGTGTAGGGGTATTGAACAACGGCGAGACCGTCGAACTCGGCCCGGCGCGCGCCGCCAACTGAGGCGGGTGACAGCGACCAGTTGGGGCCGCACAGAGCTCGGGCGACGTGCGGCAAGTGCGGCAGCAGGATCAGGGAGGGAGTGAAGCCGCGATTCCGCAGTTGGACGATAGCCGCGCGCACGCTGTGCGCGATCTCCGACACGACCGACGCACCTCCGACCGTTGCTGCCAAGCCCTCTAGTTGAACGACCAACCGCACGCTCTCGTCCTTGGCAATCTCCCGCGCCAGATATTCACCGGCGTGGATCGTGCCGTACTCACCATCAACATAGTCCGTTTTCGGGACGCAAATACGGATGCGGGCGGGCGGTAAGAAAGCTGTGGCCGGCTGGGATAGGCCAGCGAGCTTTTCGATTACGGACAGATGCGTGCGGAGACTGCCAACGCGCTGCTCGATCACGGTCCGGACTTGTTCCTGGCGGGCAGTCGAGATGGACGCGTTAACGATGCGCGCGAGGTCAGCGCGCTTCGCCAGACACACGCGTCCCTGGATCAGGTCGAGGAATTCGTCGCGTGCGCCTTTCGCTTTGAGGTCGTCGAGTTGAAGAAGCTCGTCGCGGATATACGCGTCCTCAATTAGGGCAGTGGCCGTCGCCTCGATTGATTTCAGGTCGAAGGGAATTCTGGGCGGTGCACGCATTTCGGCAGGAACGTGATACCTATCAGCGGAAGGGCAGGTGAGTCCTAGCGCAACGAACCCGGCGGGAAGCCACTCGTCGGCGCTCAGGGAGCGGAAGACCACGCCGGAGCGGATTCGACGATCCGGCTCCTGCCAGAACGCTCCCGCAAGCTCGTCACGGGGCGCGCCCGGCGCGCATGCCTGCTCCCAAGCGCTCACCACGTGGTGGCGCGTGCCACAGTCCACCACGCAGCGGCGGAATAGGCTTTTGACGGTTTCGGTCTTCCGGGCGCACCTGCGCGCGAGGAACAAACACCAAGCGGCGGTGACGATGAGCGCGTGGCTGTGAAGGGCGAGCGCGCGCCGCATGTCCTCAGAGGGGGGGGCGGACAGGAAGAGCGGCGAGCCCCGCCATTGGAAATGGCGGTCAAAGAGGAAGATCCGGCTAAGGAAGTCCTCAGCGTCTTGGCGGTGATCAGCCTCCAGAGCGATCTTGGTAAGTCCCACGACCCAGGTGAGGGCAACCCGGAGCAACGGTATTTGGTCGGCGATCGCCGAGGGAGCAATCGTGTCGTCGTAGGTGCAGCGCCGCGCGCAGAAAACCTCAAGCACGTTGTTGATCCACATGTCGATCGTGTGTCCAAGCCAGGGCTGAAGGTCTTGGCGCTTGTGGGCGTGAAAGTAGAGGGCTGAGACCAAGTTGCCGGCCCTCTGCAACAGTGGGGCGTTCGAGTACCTGATAGCGGTGTGCATCACACGGACCGCGAAGATCATGACCACATCGATCTTCTCGCGATCGCCCGTCATTGCGACAGCCTCGGCAAGTTCGCCGTACTCGAATCCGCCAAGAAAGTCGGGCAGTGCGCGGAAGAACAGGGATCCACCGGTAGTCGGCGCCTCAGAGCGCTGAAGCCGTTGCTCGATCAAGTAGCCGTACACTTCAAGGGCCTGTTTGAGTTGCTCGGGGCGGTCGGACCGGGCGTATTCGACCATGAGCTCGTGGAATCGGCTGAGTAGATCAACGACTTCGCGGTCGCGCGGCCGGCCGAGTAGGAACGCGCGATTGAGCGACGCCTGTACCATGGCGCGTGCTTGGGGCGAGAGCGGTGCGGTCGGGATTGGGCGGCGGTTCTGGTCCGACCGAGGCGTCAGAACGAGCGCCGGCCCACCGTCCACGCGGTCATAGGGCCCGACGGTCATCGCAGGTTCGTAGGCGGGACACTCTCTTTGGAGAACCGCGCCGAGCGTACGCAGCTCGTCGATGTTCACGTCGCTGATGACGGCGTGCCCCGGCAGGAGGAACTTCTGGGAGCTGTCGGCGGGCGTGGGCCAGAGGCCCGCGGTGCTCTTGAACTGGATGGCCGACGCTGACAGGGTTTGCTCGTATGCCAGGAACGACTTTGCGCGGTGTAAGTCTTCGTCGAGAGCGCGGTGAAACTCCCAGGCCAAGCCCGGTTTCAGGCTTTGCTCGAAGAAGTCTCCGGACGCGCCGACGACCACCCGGTAGATGAGCCAAATGGTCAGCAGAAACGTGGTCGGGAGCAGCAGCCCGTCGAGGAGGGCCAGGGCGAGGGCCGCCGGGGCAAGGGCATGCGCTGTAAGCAGGCCGATAGACAGGTTCGCCGCGATGACCGCCAACGTGAACCCGGCAATCGGAACGATACCCTCGCGACGAGCGAGATACCCAACCAAGAAGGACGCACGACCGAGCTGTTCGCCGTGAAACTGGACGATGAAGATGATCGCGAGGAAAAGGAGTCCCGCCACGGCGCCGAGCACCTGGGCGGTGGCCAGGAGCGCCGCGCCCGCAGCGTTGGGGGCGGCCTCGGAAATCCCGGGCCCCAATACGAGGGCGCCGGCGATACTGGCGGCCAAACACGCGGCGAAAAGCGCTGCCGACAGCGTCAAGGTTGCCTTCAGCGAGTGGAGGCGGTGGAGAATGCGGTGAAAGCGCTCGGGCCATGATACCGACTCGAGGGCCGATCGACGTCTGCGGATGGCGCGAAGCGACTCGACGCGAACGCTCAGCCATTGGGGGGCGAGAATGGGGCGCAGGCGCTCCCGGATCTCGCTCTTACGGTCGGCGCTCCGCCGCGGCGTGTCTAAGAAGATTCGCCATACGTTCGGGAGTTCCGTGGCGAGGTCCCGGACGCGCGGGATAGCTGCGTGGAACACCCGCTTCGTCAATGTCGTGGCCCCCTATCTCCTGCGCGATGCGGGTCCTTCTCGCGTGGCTCCCGTCCGCGATGTGCGCAGACCCTTGCGCCCGGCGCGCGGGCGCGCACACGTTGGCGAGTCGGTCTCTCGCATGGGCACGTCACTTTTTCACTTCATACTCCGGGTCGATGACATCTTCGTCTTTTTTGGGTTCGGCGCCCAGGGCACCGGCCGGGCCGCCGGGGGTGGGGCCTGCTTGCGGACCGCCGGGGCGGGGCCGGAGGCGGCGGCGGATTTGTAGACGGCTTCGCCGACTTTGTAGGAGGCGGTCGTGAGGTCCTTGATGGCGCGTTCGATGACCGCGGCGTCGTCGCCCTTGGCCACGTCCTTGAGGCGGTTGACGGNNTCGAGCATCTTGCCGGTGGAGTAGACGAGCTGGTCGGCCTGGTTGCGGAGGTCGATGAGCTTCTTCTTGGCCTCATCGTCGGCGGCGTGGGATTCGGCGTCCTTGACCATCTTCTGGACCTCGGCGTCGCTGAGGCCGGAGGAGGCCTTGATCTCGATGGACTACGTCTGGCCGGCGTATCGGCCGCCCAGCTGGCGATCACGCTGCGGACTAGGCCGATGCCCAACATGACCTGTCCGCCGGTGATCGTGCCTCGCTCCCTGCCCTGCCAGGCTATCCCGCTGCGCTACGTCGAAGACGAACCCGTCTGCGCCGACAAGCTCCTGCACGCCATGAACATCACCAACTCGCACATCCTGACCTGGGATCAAATGCTGCGGGAGATCAACGCATCCGGTGTGTACCGGATCAACCGCTCGCAGCGCTGATTCCCGTGGCCTGGCACATATCGATAAAGGGTTCGGCTACATAGGATTGCGCCTGGGTCCTCGGTTGGGCGCCTTCCCAGTCGTCGCTTTCTGGCTGGAATATCAGAATCGCGAAGCCGCGAAGTCGCGAAGCTACTTGGCCTTCTTTAAGGCTGACGCAAGCGGTACAATGGCCTGAACAAGTTGAATCCGGCAGCTTCGGCGGGTGCGACGGTTCGGGAAAACCTGACGCCGCCGCCGGTTCGGGGCTCGGGGACGAGCCAACGACCGTCACACCTCGCCGAGACTATCGGGACGCCGAAGGCAGAGTGCGTCGACGCGGGAGAGTGACTTTGCCAGCGCCGGGGTTACGGGCACGGGCGGAGGTCACGCCCGGGCGGTGGACAATGGAAGAGTGGAGATTCGTACCGTGCCCGCGGTCGCCACGGCAAGTCACGGTCGCGTCTAGCAGGGCAGCAAGGCTCAAGCAAGGGAGAGGAACGTCATGTCTCGCGCAATGCGCCGTTGCGTCAGTGGTCGGGCGTTCGGGTGGATTCTCTTCGCGGTGGCTGCGGTCGGCGCCGGATCGCCGGCAGCGACGGGGCAGGACTACGGCTGGGGGCCGCTGGGGTCGGGGACGGGCGGCGGTACCTACACCAGTGTCTCCGCCCTGACGATCTACAACGGCGAGCTGATCGCGGGGGGCTGGTTCACGACCGCCGGCGGCGTGCCGTGCAACAACATCGCCCGCTGGGACGGCAGCGCGTGGCAGCCGCTGGGGTCCGGGACGAATAGCAGCGTGGCGGCCCTGACGATCTACAACGGCGAGTTGATCGCGGGGGGCGGTTTCACGACCGCCGGCGGCGTAGCCTGCAAGTACATCGCCCGCTGGGACGGCAGCGCGTGGCAGCCGCTGGGGTCCGGGACGAACCACTGCTGTGTGAGCGCTCTGACGGTTTACAACGGCGAGTTGATCGCGGGGGGCTCTTTCATGACTGCCGGCGGGGTGCCCTGCTACTACGTCGCGCGCTGGAACGGCAGCGCCTGGCAGCCGCTGGGGACGGGGATGGACGACGTGGTCTACGCCCTTACGGTGTACAACGACGAGCTGATCGCGGGCGGTAACTTCTGGGCTGCCGGCGATGTGGAGTGTGGTTCGATCGCCGGCTGGGACGGCAGCGCCTGGCAGTCGCTCGGGTCGGGGATGGACGGCCCTGTGGACGCCTTGACGGTCCACAACGCCGAGTTGATCGCGGGGGGCGGGTTTACGACCGCCGGCGACGAGGGCCGCAGTCGCATCGCTCGATGGAACGGCAGCGCCTGGCAGCCGCTGGGGTCGGGAATGAACTCGGACGTGTACGGCGTGACAGTCTGCAACGGCGAGTTGAGCGCGGGGGGCTATTTCACGACTGCGGGCGGTGTGACGTGCAATCACATCGCCAGCTGGGGCGGCACGAGCTGGCAGCCGCTGGGGTCGGGGATGGGCGGTGACTACCCGTTCGTTTCCGCCCTGACGGTCTACAACGGCGAGCTGATCGCGGGGGGCTACTTCGCAACCGCTGGCGGCGTGACGTGCAACGGCATCGCCCGCTGGACGCTGGTCACCGGGGCATGCTGTTTCGCCGATGGGTCATGCCAAGTGCTGTCGCCGACGCAATGCGCCGCGGGCGGCGGCACGTATGCGGGCAACTGGGCCGCTTGCGATCCGAATCCCTGCGCGCAACCCGGGGCCTGCTGTTTCGATGACGGGCATTGCGAGATGGGCACAACTATCACGCTGGGAGGCTGTGCGCCAGGCGGCGCGTACCTGGGCGACAACACGGCTTGTGACCCGAACCCCTGCCCGCAGCCCGGCGCATGCTGTTTCGCGGACGGGTCTTGCCAGGTGCTCTCCGGGACGCAATGCGCCGCGGTCGCCGGCGCGTACCAGGGCAACGGGATAGCGTGCAATCCGAATCCCTGCGTGCAGCCCGGGGCGTGCTGTTTCGATGACGGGCACTGCGAAATGAGCGGGTTGACTGCGCCGGGGGATTGCGCGCCGGGCGGTACGTACCAGGGCGACGGGACGACATGCGATCCGAATCTCTGCGCGCAACCCGGGGCCTGCTGCTTTGATGACGGCCATTGCGAGACGGGCACAATTATCACGCTGGGAGACTGTGCGCCAGGCGGCGTGTATCTGGGCGACAACACGACTTGTGACCCGAACCCTTGTCCGCAGCCCGGCGCGTGCTGCCTCGCGGACGGATCGTGCCAGGTGCTCTCCGCGACGCAATGCGCCGCGATGGCCGGCGCGTATCAGGGCAACGGGACAGCCTGCGATCCAAATTCCTGCCCGCAGCCCGGGGCCTGCTGCCTCGATGACGGGAGCTGCGCGATGAGCACGCTGACCGCGCCGGGCGACTGCGCGCCGGGCGCCACGTACCAAGGCGACAATACGGATTGCGACACGAACCCGTGCCCGCAACCGGGGGCCTGCTGTCTCGGTGACGGGCAGTGTGCGATGAGCACCACGACCGCGCCGGGGGACTGTCCACCGGGCGCCACGTACCTCGGCGACAACACCGCCTGCAGTTCAGACGCTTGCGCGGCCTGCTGCGACGCGGTCGATGGCTCGTGCAGCATGACGTTTCCGGTCTTGTGTTCTGGCATCTGGCAAGGGGCGGGGACGACCTGCACGCCGGATCCCTGCCCGCAGTACGAGTGGGCGCCGCTGCTGTCGGGCATGGCTGGCGGTAGCCCTTTTTATGCCCCCGGGGTGTCCGCCCTGACGGTCTACGGCGGCGAGTTGATCGCGGGGGGCGAGTTCACGATCGCTGGTGACGTCATCGCGCCGTGCATCGCCCGCTGGGACGGCACGAGCTGGCAGCCGCTGGGGACGGGGATGAGCTACCCCGGCTCCGGCTGCTCCGTTTACGCGCTGACCGTCTACAACGGCGAGTTGATCGCGGGAGGCGACTTCTACACCGCCGGCGGCGTCATCGCGCACTACATCGCCCGCTGGAACGGCACGAGCTGGCAGGCGCTGGGGACGGGGATGGGCGGCGCGTACTATGCTGCCGTTTACGCCCTGACGGTCTACAACGGCGACCTGATTGCGGGCGGCAGTTTCACGACCGCCGGCGGCGTGGCGTGCAGCCACATCGCCCGCTGGAACGGCAGCGCTTGGCAGCCCCTGGGGACGGGGATCGATGCTTACGTGGCCTCAGTGGGTGCCCTGACGGTCTACAACGGCGAGTTGATCGCTGGCGGAAACTTCACGACCGCCGGCGGCACGACCTGCGACTACATCGCCCGCTGGAACGGCAGCGCCTGGCAGCCGCTGGGGTCAGGGATGGGTGGCACTGACCCCTACGTGTCCGAGCTGACAGTTTACAACGGCGAGCTGATCGCCGGGGGAGTCTTCGCCGCCGCTGGCGACGTGGCGTGCAACAACATCGCCCGCTGGGACGGCAGCGCCTGGCATCCGCTGGGGTCGGGGATGGACTACTATGTGGATGCCCTGACAGTCTGCAACGGCGAGCTGATCGCAGGGGGCTCGTTCACGTCCGCCGGCGGCGTGACGTGCAACGGTATCGCCCACTGGAACGGCAGCGGTTGGCGCCCGCTTGGGTCGGGGATGGGTGGCAGTTACCCATACGTGCGCGCGCTGACGGTCTACAGCGACGACTTGGTCGCGGGGGGCCATTTCACGGTTGCCGGTGCTGTGACGTGCAACAGCATCGCTCGCTGGACGTCGGCGACCGGCGCATGTTGTTTCGCCGATGGGTCGTGCCAGGTACTGTCCCCGACGCAATGCGCCGCGGTCTCCGGCACGTACGCGGGCGACGGAACAACTTGCGATCCCAATCCTTGCCCGCAGCCTGGGGCCTGCTGTTTCAGTGACGGCCATTGCGAGATGAGCACCGTCACTGCGCCGGGGAACTGCGCCGCGGGCGGCACGTACCAGGGCGACAGCAGCGCGTGTGGTTTAGACGGCTGCGGGGCCTGCTGCAATGTATTCGACCGGTCGTGCACCGTGACGCTCTCGGTCTTGTGTCCCGGGGTGTGGCAGGGCGCGGGGACGACTTGCATGCCGAACCTCTGTCCTCAATACGGGTGGGGACCGCTCGCGTCGGGGATGAGCACGTATGGCAATGTGTCTGCCCTGGCCGTGTACAGCGACGAGCTGATCGCAGGAGGCGCCTTCACGGCTGCCGGCAGCGTGGCGTGCAACTACATCGCCCGCTGGAACGGCAGCACCTGGCAGCCGCTGGGGGTAGGGATGGCCGGAGTTAGCTACCCCGAGGTGGACGCCCTGACCGTCTACAACGGCGAGCTGATCGCGGCGGGCAACTTCACGACCGCGGGGGACGTGACGTGTAACGGCATCGCCCGCTGGGACGGCAACGCCTGGCAGGCGTTGGGATCGGGGATGGGTGGTGGCCCCCAACGTGTGTACGCCCTGACGGTCTACAACGGCGAGCTGATCGCGGGGGGCTATTTCGTGACCGCTGGCGGCGTGACATGCAACTTCATCGCCCGCTGGAACGGCAGCGCTTGGCAGCCGCTCGGTTCGGGGACGAATGGCCGCGTCTACGCCCTGACGCTCTACAACGCCGAGCTGATTGCGGGGGGTCAATTCACGACCGCCGGCGGCGTCAGCGTGAACTACATCGCCCGTTGGAACGGCAGCGCCTGGCAGCCCCTGGGCTCCGGGATGGCCAACTACGTGAACGCCCTCACGGTCTACAACGGCCAACTGATCGCGGGGGGCTACTTCACGACCGCCGGCGGCGTCAGCGTGAACTACATCGGCCGCTGGAACGGCATGAGCTGGCAGTCGCTGGGGACGGGGATGAACGGTGGGGTTTTTGCCCTGACGGTCCACAACGGCGAACTGATCACCGGGGGCGATTTCACCACCGCCGGCGGCGTCAGGTGCTACAACATCGCCCGGTGGAACGGCAGCGCCTGGCAGCCGCTCGGCTTCAACATGGGCGGGCGCGCGGCGGCCCTGACGGTCTACGATGGCGAGTTGATCGCGGGGGGTTACTTCGCGACCGTCGACTACGTGCCGTGCAACTACGTCGCCCGCTGGACGCCGGCTTTTGGCGCCTGCTGCTTCGGCGACGGGTCATGCCAGGTGCTGGCTCCGACGGAATGCGCCGCGGTCGCCGGCGCGTATCGAGGCAACTGGATAGCTTGTGATCCCAGCCCTTGCCCACAGCCCGGGGCCTGTTGTTTCGACGACGGGCATTGCGAGATGAGCACGGTGACGAGCCCGGGGGACTGCGCGCCGGGTGGCACGTACGAGGGCGACTGGACAGCCTGCGATCCGAACCCCTGCCCGCAGCCCGGGGCCTGTTGCTTCGATGACGGGCATTGCGAAATGAGCACGGTGCCGACCCCGGGAGACTGTGCGCCCGGTGGCACGTACGAGGGCGACTGGACAACGTGCGACCCGAATCCCTGCCCGCAGCCGCCGACGGGGGCGTGCTGCCTGCCGAACGGGACGTGCTCGGTGATCGCCGAGGCGGCCTGCGACACCGCCCTCGGTCATTGGTACGGGGCTGGCGTGGCCTGCCGCGCCGGCGGGAAGTGCCCGCAGTGGTGCAAGGGCGACATGAACTGCGACGGGCGCGTGACGTTCGCCGACATCGACTTGTTTGTCGCCGCGCTGAGCGGCGAGTCTGCTTGGACGCGTTGGCCGTGCCCGTGGATGAACGCCGACTGCAACAGCAGCGGCACGGTGACGTTTGCGGACATTGATCCGTTCGTGGCGGTGATCGGCACGACGTGCCGGCCGTGGCCATAATCGTGGCCAAACCGAGCGCATAGCTCGCTGAGTTGAGCATTTCGGCAGGCCGGCGAAGGACACCTTCGCCGGCCTGCTTTTCTTTCGCGGCCAGACCGATTGTGGGCTTATACCTGTGCCGGCCGCGTTTTGTCGAGACGAGACGCGACGCGGCTTGAACGTCCGCAAGAGCGTGGCCACTGACGCGGCCGACGTTGGCCGGCATCATGAGGTTGGACGCGTTCCACCATTCAGCCTGTGCGTCGGACCGGTCGCAGACTGACAGCCAGCAGTGCGCGTTCTGCAGTCGGTCATGTTCCTCACTTCTGGCATCGGGCTGTGCCTACGGCGTCTCGATGAGGTTGTGCTTGCAGTACTTGGCCGCGACGCCGTGGCGCTGGCCGATCTCGAGGAAGGGCTGGACCACGTGCGCACCGGCGATGGTGTCCGGCAGGCGCCAACTCCCGCCCCGGAACAGGGGGCGCTCCGGCCGCGCGCAGGCCTCGTACACTGTGCGCCAAGCCTGCATCGTCGGAGTGAGCTTGCGGCCGCGCGGCTGAACGACCTTCGCCGGCGAGTAGACGACGTGCCGGACCTGGAGTTCTTGCGCGAGCGCGACCAGGTGTTCCAGATCGTCGAGCGTCTGGGCCTCGGCCAGGCCGAAGTCGGCCACCGTGGTCGGGGGCTTGGTCGGCAGGGGTGAGCGTGGGAAGAGCGGGTCGATGCGGAGCACGAGCGGGATGCCGGCGGCGTGCAGGGCCCGCAGGCCCGCGATCCGATCCTCGACCGGCGGAGCGCCAGGGTCGTAGTGTGCCCGGGCTTCTTCCCGCCAGAAGGCGAGGCTCACTTCCATGACAAACCCCGGCTGCTGTCGCTTCGCAAACTCATTCCGCCGGGGATGATCGTCCGGGAGCGCGCCCAGCGCCTTGAACAGGTCGAGATACCCGCGCTCGACGGGCAGCAGCGGGCTCTTCGTCAAGATAGTAACGGTGCTGAAGCGGCAACGATGTTGCAGGATCTGCTCCAGCGCGAGCCGCGTGTGGCCCGCAGTCCCTTCCAGCGGCTGGAATGGATCCGTGCTGTTCGACAAGTGCACCGGTGCCGGCGGGACATCGAAGCACTCGAGGTCCTCCATGTCTTTCGTGATGAATCGCTCGAAATCCTTCTTCGTCGCCACATCATCCGGTTCATAGGCGTGTGCGTAGTAGTACTCACAGGCGTGCGCGCAGCTGTCATGGCGCGGGGTGCTCGGCCGCTTGCCCCGGAAGTGCGCAGACCGTGCTTGAGCAGCACATGCAGGCACTCATGGCAGAGCACGAACTTGCGCTCGTAGTCCGTACAATCAACCCAGAACCGTGAGTTGATGTGGAACGTGAGGTAGTCGCCCTGCTGGTCGAAGCTGACGGCGACAGTCTGAATCGTCTCGTCCCACAGCGGCTGGCCGGCGTCCATGTCCTTGGCGGAGACGTTGATGATGCCGTTGGCGTCGATGTNNTCGATGTCGAAGGTGACCTCGATCTTGGGGAGGCCGCGGGGGGCCGGGGCCATGCCGGTGAGCTGGAAGCGGCCGAGGGTGCGGTTGTCGTCGGCCATCTTGCGCTCGCCCTGGAGGACGTGGATGTCGACGGCGGGCTGGTTGTCGGCCGCGGTCGAGAAGGTCTCCTTCTTGCTGGTCGGGATGGTGGTGTTGCGCGGGATGAGGACGGTCAAGATGCCGCCGAGGGTCCCGACGTCCTGTGCGTCGCGCGGGACGGGCGTTATTTGAGAGGGTTCCGCCCAATGCGGTCAGGTGGCGGCCAGCTCGGCGCGGTCGTTTTCCGTGTCCGCAGAACAAACGGCGCGACAAACCGGCGTGCTGCCGGCCGTAAGTGCTTGCGGCTCGGCCACTTGTACCCCGGTCCGTTTGGCTCTTGAACACCGCTGCGACGGGCTGAACCCGCGTGGACAAACGACCCGTTGCTTGACCGCGCCGCCTACATGCGCGATAGTCCGCGCGCAACATCAGGTCATCGCTCCAGAGCAAAACGCCGTGGCTATAGAAGTTGAGCAGTTTTTGACGATCCTGCAGGACCCCTGGCAAGCCGACCTCACGTACGCCGAATGCGCCGTAGGCGAGATCGACGCCGCCCTTGCTGCACCCAACCACCTCTTGGAGTTCCTGCAGCGCGCTCTGGCCAAGGGGCATCCGGGGGGGACTGCGCCGTCGATCAGTGCCGGCTCGAAGTGGCTCAAGGCTGTTGGCCTGCCAATCCTCGGACGGCCGCCGGTGCTTCACAGCCGACCCCTTGGGTGGATCGCACTGCGCCACGAGAGTGCGCAGGGCGGCCAGCCAGAGTCTTGGCGACTAGTGGGAGTTGCCAGGGTCGACGCCGTGCGCGACGTTCTCGGAGAGCTGCAACTCGATTTCGCAATCCCGCCAGGATGCGGTAGTCACGCCGAAGCCGTTCTCCGGTTCGTTCTCGGCCGTAGCTTTCAGCAGCCGTCCGCTCGCAGCGTCATCGCGCGCCCACCGTCAGACGATTCAGCGGCGCGCAGGCTGCTGAGGAGTCTCGGCTTCTGGGGGTACACAGAGGGTGGTAACAGAGACGGTGAGCGGCTGGACTGGCTGATTGGATACCACCAGTGCATGGGCGATTCGGCTGCTGGTTGGCGACCGCCTGGGTGGAAGGGCCAACTCGATTTCAACCGAGCCATCGAGAACCTCGCGGATCTGCGCAACTGGATCAACTACGTAGACGCCCACTACGGCATGGGATGTCCAGATGCCCGCTCGTGGGGCCGGGATGACGAGCAGCACGCCATCAACAACACATGGGCGCTGCTGCGAATCGTCCAATTGCGTCTTGATCTGGACGACGTACCGCCGCAGCCGACACCGACGTGCCTGGCACACGAGGCCGCGGGCGAGCCGTGCTGGACGGAGTCCCAGGTGCGGCAGGAGCTTGATAAGCTATGGATGTGGTGCGACGCGCACCGGCGAGCGTGGGAAGGTCAGCGAATCTCAGACGCTGGGGGTAGAGCGCCCGGCGATGCCAACACGACCAGCGCGCCGAACGCGACCATGCCCGAGGTTTCCCCAACTCCGGTCGGCGCCGCAACGCCCAACGACGATAGACCGAATGTCAGCGATGATTCACATCTCTGTCCGGCCAAGCTCGCTGAACTGTTCCGCGTACCAGCCGATGCGTTGCGAACTCGCCTTAGCCGCTGGCGCAAGAGGAACCTCGCGGGCTGGATCGAGAATTCCGAGCATGGGCCACGGGAATCCAAATACTTGTACCGCGTCGGCGCTGTTCGCTGCATCATCGACGCGATGACAGCGACCAGCAAAACGACCAGCAAGCGACCAGCGAAAAAAAAGTGACGCGACAAGCCCCGCAGTTTGCACATTCTCTGCGGCCAGCGAACGACCGCTGACAACACGCCCAGTTCACGCCTGCCAATAATGGGGGCATGAAACTACGCGACGTACCGACAACCGAACTGCGACGCATCCTGCGCGCGACCGAACGGGACGCCGGGCCTGATTCGGTGGAAGCGCGCACCCTGCGCCGCGAGCTGGTCAAACGCGAGCATCCGCGCCGGCAGGCGTGGCAAAGACGCCGGGAAGGGGACCGCAATGTCTGACGGCGCACCAAGCCCCCCAACGGCCGCTCCTGCCGACGAAACGCCCCGCCTGGCGCTGCGGCCCAAGGAAGCCGCGAAGGCGCTCGGCATCGGCGAGCGGTTGCTGTGGTCGCTGACGAATCGGGGCGAGATTCCCCACGTCTGGCTCGGAAAAGCGATCCTGTACCCCGTCGCGGAGCTCGAACGTTGGCTCTCCGAGCAGACCGCTGGCGGATCGCGGAAACGCCGGATGTGACGAACACAAAGAAGAAGACCTGCCGCGGCAACGGCGGGCGCTCACGAAGGAGCTTAAATGCTGGAGCAAAACGCACCCGATCCTGTCCGCCCCTCGCCATCCGACCCGTTCGCCGACCTGGGCAAGCTGCGCTTGTCCCAGGACTTCGCGGCGACGCTCGGCGTGAAGAAGTTGCTGACAACGGTTCCGGTCCGGAAACCGAGCGGGCAGGAGTTTATCCGCGTGCATCCCGGCGAAACGTATCGGCTGCCGACGACCGTCCTCGAGTTGAAGGATGAGCGCGAAATGTACTTGGTTGCGCGCGAACTCTGGGGCGAGCTACCGGGCGAGTTGAAGCCCGTGGCACTGTACACAACGGTCAATCGCCAGGGCGTCGTGTTCCTATGGCCAGTCAGACTTCCCAGCGAAGACGGACGCATAGATGAGTGGAACCGCTCCGCCCTGGAAGCCGCCGAGCGTGCGGCGCAGCGCTGGGTCCGGGTCAAAGCAAATATGAGCTTGGGCGCGTATGAGATCTTCGAGGCGACGGGCAATCTGCCCGAACCCAAATGGCCGGATTGCGATTTCAAGACGCTGCTGGAAACAGCGTTCAAGGTCCGATACATCGACAGCGTCGATCATCCGGTGATCCGGCGGCTGCGGGGCGAAGCGTAGGGGTGGCACGTGAAATTCGGCGATCGAGTATTCCGGGAGACGTGGCTGGTGGACTTCGAGTTCGCCGCGCCAGACGGTGGGCCCCCGGAACCGCTGTGCATGGTTGCCCGGCGAATCGAGGACGGCCGCACACTTCGTCTGAGGCGCGAGGAGCTACGCGCTCTGCAGACCGCACCGTTCGCGACGGACGCCGATGTGCTCTTCGTCGCTTTCTACGCGAGTGCCGAAGCCGGCTGTTTCCTGGCGTTGGGCTGGCCAACACCGATCAATGTCCTCGACCTGTTTGCCGAGTTTCGCAATACGACCAATGGGCTGCCGACGCCGTGCGGCGCCGGGCTGCTCGGCGCGCTGGCGTACTACGGGATGGACGGCGTCGCTGCGGCTGAGAAGGCGTCCATGCGGACGCTGGCTCTGCGCGGCGGTGAGTACACGGACGCCGAACAGACCGCGCTGCTGGACTACTGCCAATCCGACGTAACGGCGCTTGAGAAGCTGTTCCTGCGGATGCGCGACGAAATCGACCTGCCGCGGGCACTGCTGCGCGGGCGCTACATGGTCGCGGCGGCGCGAATCGAGGCGAACGGCGTGCCGATTGACCTGCCGCTGTTCGAGCGCATCCGGGATCAGTGGCACGCGATTCAGGACCGGCTGATCGAGCGCATCGACGCCGACTACGGCGTGTTCGAGGGCCGCACATTCAAGGCGAGCCGCTGGGCGGCGTGGCTGACGAAGGCCGGCATCCCGTGGCCGCGCCTCCCATCGGGGGCGCTAGCCCTCGACGACGACACGTTCCGCGAGATGGCCCGCGCGTACCCGGCCGTCGCACCGATTCGGGAGCTTCGTGTGTCGCTTTCGCAGATGCGCCTGTCGGATCTGGCGGTTGGGGCCGACGGTCGGAATCGCTGTCTGCTCTCTGCATTCAGGTCGAAGACGGGCCGCAACCAGCCAAGCAACACGCGCTTCATCTTCGGCCCGGCCGTCTGGTTGCGCGGCTTGATTCTCGCCGATCCGGGCTGGGCCGTCGCATACGTCGACTGGTCCCAACAAGAATTCGGCATCGCCGCGGCGCTATCGAACGATACAGCGATGATGGCGGCGTACGAATCCGGCGACCCGTACATGACGTTCGCAAAACAGGCCGGTGCGGCCCCGGTTGACGCCACGAAGACCACGCATGGGCCGATTCGGGAGTTATACAAGTCGTGCGTTTTGGCCGTGCAGTATGGCATGGGCGCGGAGTCGTTGGCCGAGCGTATCGGTCAGCCGCCGGTTGTTGCCCGTGACCTGTTACGCCGGCACCGCGAGACGTACCGGCGGTTCTGGGACTGGTCCGACGCGGCCGTGATGTACGCGATGCTCCGCGGCAGGTTGTGCACCGCCTTCGGCTGGACGGTCCACGTTGGCCCCGACGTGAATCCCCGGATGCTCGCGAACTTCCCGATGCAGGCGAACGGCGCGGAGATGCTCCGACTAGCGTGCATCTTCGCGACCGAGCGCGGTATCCGCGTATGCGCGCCGGTCCACGACGCCATCTTGATCGAAGCGCCGGCCTGGCAGATTGAAGACGCCGTGCGAGACACGCAGCGCGCGATGGCGGATGCCAGCGCCATAGTTCTGGGCGGGTTTCGGCTGCGGACCGAAGCGAAGGTGTTCGAATGGCCGGACCGTTACGCCGATGAGCGCGGCCGGCGCATGTGGGACACGGTGCAGGCCGTCCTGGCCGAGCTTCGGCCGGCCGGAACATGTGGCGCCGGCGCGCACGGTTCGACCGTGCGGCCGGACGGTAGCTGTTGCACGGGCGCCCATCCTACCTGTAGCGCCGGCGCTCACCCCGTGCAGTCTTATATATGTCTATTATGAAGATGGACCCTCCGACGCCGAATTTGGACCCGGACCAGCTGAGACTGACGGACCCCCGGGCCCTGAAGCCGAAACCGTCGTCACGCCCGCGCCCCAAGGCGGGCAAGCGGTTCCTGAAGGGGCCGATTCCCTGGGACTGGCTTTGTGTCGCCTTATCGCTGCCTGGACGGGCGGGTGCGGTCGGCATTGCGATCTGGTTCTGGGCCGGGATTTCCCGCAACCGCACCGTCAAGTTGTCGTACGCCGACCTGGCGCGCATGGACGTCGATCGTTATGCAGCCCGACGCGGCCTGCTCGCATTGAAAAAGGCGGGGCTGGTCAACGTCGAGAGTCAATCAGGCTGCGCTCCGGTCGTGACGATCCTGGACACGCCGTCTGTCCCAACGTTGTGCTCGTCGACTGGCGAGAGCGATTCGAGGAACGTGCTGGCATCATGCAAGTCGACGGAAAGGTGAGTTGAGCCGACGCCGAGGTCGCGGCGGCCACCGAAACGCTCACGCTCATCAGGACGGCGAGATGACCTTGTTTGAAAGCGAGCATTGGGCTACAGCGTTCAGCATGGCTGACCTGCTGAACACGCTGTGGAACGCAATCGAAAGGGGCGGGCAGGCCCGCCATCGTAGGTTGAAGGAAACCGGTATCGCGGAAGGCGTGCTGTCCCGGTTCGTGAGCAGCGAAACGGCGTTCGGCGTTGAACCCACGGGACAGCCGGCTGATTACCTCGGACCGCAGATCATCGTCCGCCGCAACAGGCGGCGGCCACGGAAAGGACGGCTAGATCATGGCGCGTAGACAACGGAGCAAGGGGCAAGGCAGCCTGATCCGGCGGGGCGGGCGCGGCCCGTGGATCGCCCGCTGGTTCGATCATGATGGCCGGCGCAAGGAGCGGTCCACCAAGACCACCGACCGCGCCGCCGCAGAACGCATCCTGGCGAAGCGTGTGGCCGATGCAGCCCTGCGGCGCGACGGCGTCGTGGATGTCCGCGATGATCGGTACGCCGAGGCCGACCGCAACCCCCTGGCCGGCCACGTGGACGACTGGGTCTCGGGTCTGATCGCAAAGGGCATCACGGCCAAGCAAACCGCTCTGCTGCGGAGGCGCGTGGACACCATCCTGACCACGATCAAGGCACAGCGCGTGAGCGACCTGTCGGCGTCGGCGGTGCAAACCGCGATCGGCAACAGGCACGCCGAGGGCGCAAGCCTCCAGACCTGCCACCATTACCTGCGGGCGATTAAGCAACTCTCCCGCTGGCTGAAACGCGACGGGCGCATGCGCGATGATGCCCTGGCCCACCTGACCGGGTACAACGCCGCGACGGACCGCCAGTATGAGCGGCGCGCGCTGGACGCCGACGAACTTCGGCTGCTGCTGGACGCAGCCGCGACCGGCCCCATATGGCACAGGATGACCGGCTCCGATCGGGCGATGCTCTATCACGTCGCGGCCGGCACGGGATTCCGCGCGTCCGAGCTGCGCAGCCTGACGCCGGCGAACTTCCGGCTGGACGATGACCCGCCTGCGATCATCTTGCACGCGGCCAACTCGAAACACCGGCGCGATGACCGACAGCCGATCCGGGGAGACCTGGCCGATCTGCTGCGCGGCTGGCTGCACGATCGCCCCGCTGCCGCCCCCGTGTTTGCCACGATGCCCGAGAAAACGGCACTGATGGTGCGGGCGGACCTGCGGCGAGCAAAGGCACAGTGGATCAAGGCGGTGCGCGATCGGCAGGAACGCCGAGAGCGCCGGGATTCCAAGTTCTTGGCCGAGGCCGACGACGCCGGCCGCGTGGTCGACTTCCACGCCCTGCGGACGACCTTCGTGACGCTGTTGGTCAAGAGCGGCGCGTCGGTGAAGGTCGTGCAAGAGCTGGCCCGGCACTCCGACCCCAAGCTGACGTTGAACGTCTACAGCAAGCTCGGCGTGCACGACCTGACGGGGGCGCTGGACGGGCTGCCGAACCTGACCCCACCGGCACCCCAGCGCGAGCGCCTGCGGGCGACGGGCAGCCTGAATGACCGGCCGCATGCCCCAGGTGACCCCCACCTATTCCCCCACCAGTTGACGCGCGAAACAAAGCGAACGAGCGCGGCATCGCGCAGCGGCGATGCGGTTCCGGCGACCTTGGCCGGTGAGCGTAAACCCCTTAGAATGACGAAGGTAAGCGATCGCACGCGAACGAGCGCGACATCGTGCAACGAAGACGCCACCGTAGCTCAGTTGGCAGAGCAGCGGTTTTGTAAACCGCAGGTCGTCGGTTCAAATCCGACCGGTGGCTTTCCCCCGCACGCCTTGCCGCGCGCCGTCGCAGACCACGCCTTCGACGCCGGCGAGCCGTTCGACACCTGCGAGAAACTCGTCGTTCGCCTGGACCGCCGCGCTCTCTCGCCCCTTCACCGTCGCGATCGAGCCGTCGGCGAGTTGGACCTCGAAGTACACCGGACAAGCCCCGCGATGCGTGCGGCACAGCTCCAGAATCTGCGGCACGGCCGCCGCTGTGACATCGCCGCTGCGCAGGCGGATCACGATCTCGCGCGCGTACTCCCGGCGGGCCTGCTCGATCGGGACAACGCGGGCCGTGCGGATGCTCGGTGCCTCGCGACGCCGATCGACGGCGCCTTCGACGAACACGACGGCGTCCGGCTTGAGCACGAGCAGTATCGCCGGCTGCTGATCGGGAAAGACGACGATCTCGACTGACCCCGCGAAGTCCTCGATGGTTGCCACGGTGAGCTTCTTGCCCGCCGAGCGGCCGTTGCGGATCGGCACCGAGCGCAGCTTCGACACCAGCCCGCCGAGCACGACCTGCGTCCCGTCGGGCAGGTTGCTCAGCCCCGCCGTGTCGCAGGTGCTGAAACGCCGCACGAGCGGCTCGTACTGCGTCAGTGGGTGCTTGGTGATGTAGAAGCCGAGCGTGGCTTTCTCGTAGGCGAGCATCTCGGAGTCCGACCATTCTTCGGTGCCGATCGGCGGCGGCGCGGGGGCGACGGACTGCTCGAAGTTGCCGAACATGCTGAGCTGGCCCGCCCGCCGGTCGCGCTGCACTTCCTGTCCGATCTCCATCGCCTTCTCGGCCACGCACATGAGCGCCCGGCGCATCGCCCCGGTGCTGTCGAACGCGCCGGCTTTGATGAGCGACTCGATGACGCCCTTGTTGACGCACGTTAGATCAACGCGCTCCGTGAAGTCGTAGATGTCCCGAAAGCGTCCCCCTTGCTGCCGTGCGTCCAGGATCGCCTGCACGGCTTTGTGCCCCACGCCGCTGATTGCAGCGAGGCCGAAGCAGATGTAGCCGCGCGCCGCGGGATCGGGGGAGCGAGGGATCGCGGGTTCAAGTCTCGGCGCCGCGCCGCTCTTCCCGATCCCTTGATCGCTCGGTCCCTGGCCCCCTTTTTCGTACACCACCGTGAACGCCTCGTCGCTCACGTTGACGTTCGGCGGCAGGATTGGAATTCCCATCCGCCGGCACTCGTCGATGTACTCGGCGATCTTGTCGGTGTTGCCGCTCTCGTAGGTCAGCAGCGCGGCCATGAACTCGGCGGGGTAGTAGGCTTTCAGGTACGCGGTCTGGAACGCGACCAGCGCATAGCCGGTCGAGTGGGCCTTGTTGAACGCATAGCCGCCGAACTTCAGGATGTCCTCGAAGATTTCCCCGGCGACCTGTCCCGACACGCCGTTGGCCCCCGCCCCGTCGATGAACGGCCCGCGCTCGGCCTCGATCATCGACGTCTTCTTCTTCGAGATCGCCTTCGCGAGCCGAAACGCCCGGCGTAGCGGGACGTTGCCCAGCCGGTTCACCAGCCGCGACACCTGCTCCTGGTAGACCATGATCCCGTAGGTCTCTTGGAGCACCTCGGTCATGATCGGGTGCGGCGTGGTCCACTTCTGCCGGCCGTGCTTGCGGCCGATGTAGTCGTCGATGTACTCCATTGGCCCGGGGCGGAAGAGCGCGTTGGCGGCGATCAGGTCCTCGATCCGGTTCGGCTTCATCTTCATCAGCACGTCGCGCATGCCGCCGGACTCGAATTGGAATACGCCGCGGGTGTCGCCGCGCGCCAGCAGGGCGTACACGGTCTGGTCCGTCAGATCGAGGCGGTCGAGGTCGAGCGTGACGCCGTGGTGCTTTTGGACCAGCTTTTTCGCCAGGTGAATCTGCGAGAGCGTGCGCAGCCCGAGGAAGTCCATCTTGAGCAGGCCGACTTTTTCGACCGTCGGCCCCTCGAATTGCGTGGTGACGTCCTTCGCGTCCGCCGGCTTGTGCAGCGGAATCAGCGTGTCGAGCGGGACGTCGGCGATGACGATGCCCGCGGCATGCACCGATGCGTGCCGCGCCAGTCCCTCGAGCCGCCGGCCGATGTCGAGCACCTTGTGGATTGTGGCGTCCTGCTGATAGAGCCGCTGGAGGTCGGGCTCGCGCTGCAGGGCCTTGTCGATCGTCATCTTCAGCTCTTCGGGCACGAGCTTCGCGACGCGGTCCGCCTCCGCCAGCGGCACGTCCAGCGCCCGGCAGATGTCGCGGATCGCCGCGCGTGCCTTGAGCCGGCCGAACGTAATGATCTGCGCGACGTGCCCGTACTTCTGCCGGACGTACTCGATCACCTCGGGCCGCCGGTCCTGGCACATGTCGATGTCCATGTCGGGCATCTCGTCGCGCTCCGGGTCCATGAAGCGCTCGAAATACAGCCCGTAGCGCAGCGGCTCCGCGGCGCTGATCCCCAGGCAGTAGCCGACGACTGTGCTGCACCCGCTGCCGCGGGCCACCGCCGGAATGTCGTGCTCGTGCGCGTAGCGCACCACGTCCCAGACGATCAGGAAGTAGCTGCAGAACCCCTTGCTGCGGATCACCTCCAGCTCATAGTCGATCCGCTCGCGCAGCTCCGGCGTGATCTCGCCGTAGCGCTTCTGAGCTCCCTCGTAGACCAGCTCGCGCAGGTACGCATCGGCGGTCTTCTCGGCCGGCGGCTGGAACTTTGGCGCATAGCGTTTGCCGAAGTCGAACGTCAGTTCGCACATCTCCGCGACGCGGATCGTGTTCGCCAGCGCTTCCGGGAACTGCCCGAGTGCCGCGGCCATCTCCGCCGGCGATTTGAGGTAGAACTGGTCGGCCTCGAACTTGAAGCGCTTCTCGTCGCGGACGCGCGAGCGGGTTGAGATGCAGCACAGCACGTCGTGCGCTTCCACGTCGTCGTGCGTCAGGTAATGCACGTCGTTGGTCGCCAGCACGCCGACGCCCAGCCGCTTGGCCAGCGCCGCCAGCTCGGGGTTGATCTCGCGTTGCTCGGCGAGCCCGTGGTCCTGCAGCTCGATGAAGAACCGGTCCGGCCCGAAGATCTTCAGGTACTCCTCCGCGATCTCCTTCGCCGCCGCGACGTTGTGCCGGCACAGCGCCGTCGGAATCTCGCCGCCCAGGCACGTGCTCGTGCCGATCAGCCCCGCGGAGAGCTCGCGCAGCACCTCCTTGTCGATCCGCGGCTTGTAGTAGAACCCCTCGAGGTAGCCGATCGTGGCCAGCTTGATCAGGTTCCGGTAACCCGTCAGGTTCTGGGCGAGCAGCAGAAGGTGGTAGCTCGCTTCGCTCAGCCCACGGGTCTCGCGGTCCCGCCGGTCCCCGGGGGCCATGTACACCTCGCAGCCGATAATCGGCTTGACGCCGGCGGCCTGGGCGGCGGTGTAGAACTCAATTGCCCCGAACAGGTTGCCGTGGTCGGTGACCGCCACGGCGGGCATGTTCATCCGCTTGCAGGTCTCGACGAGGTCCTTCACCCGACACGCGCCGTCGAGCAGCGAGTACTCGGTGTGCACGTGCAGATGTACGAAATTGGATGGCGCCAGCGCCGCTTGCGTCACGACCTGAGCCCTTCGATCCTGGAGCGTACGGGACCGGGCTGATGCTACGGCGTCACAGCGCGGTTGACAACCGAGTCGCAGCGGTTGCCGGCGGTGCGCCGGTCGCGTCAGACCATCTTTCGAGCCGACATGACCCGGTTCTTATGTCTCCGGGCTGGCGCCAAAACGGGGGCGAGGAATTGCGCCCTGGTGCCGAGTGGTTTGGACGCAACACCGGGCCTTTCGGTATCCACCCCCGCCGCGGCCGGGGCGCACCTCGAGCCGTCGCGCGAAGAAGTGGGAGGGACCTTCTTGGCGCAGGGGAATGAAGGGGGCCACGGGTGTCTGGCGCACATAGAAGAGTCCCGGCTTCCTCTCTTTTGCCTGCTCGCGGGCAGCCCTGAATAAAGGTCCCGCCACGCCTGGACGATGGCACATGCAGGCATGGAAGACCCGCATCGTAGCGCGCTGACGCCCGCGCTCCGGGAGCCCGCGTAGCGGTCTCGGAACGATAACCAAGCGCTCGATGCCCGGGCGCCAATGTAGCTCGGCGCGGGCGCGGACCACCCGCGTTCCGCCCGCCATGAGCCGACCCCGAAGGAAAAGGGCGACGTCAGCAACCGGACCCAGCACCGCGCATGGCACGTGACGTCTGCGCCCAAGCAAACAGCGAACCAAGCGGGCACTTCGGCGTGCCCGCCCGGCCGATGACAACGGAGCTCTTAAGGACACTTACCGGAGAACACGTATGTTGAAAGGTCTCCCGCTGGCCACGAAGCTGGCCCTGGGTTTCGGAGTTGTGGTGGGCGTCGCCGTCGTGCTCGGAGTGACAGGCTACGTCATGTTCAGCCGCGTGGATTCCAACGTGGTCGCGCTCAGCGCGCACAGTCTGCCCGCGGTGAAACACTCGACGGGCGTGGAGCGCGGCGCGTTCGAGAGCATCCTGCAGGAGAAGAAATACCTGCTGGAGAAGAAGGACGAGATTCACCAGGCGGCCAAGGAAAAGCTGGCCGCGCTCAACACGAGCCTGGACAACGTGGACAAGGTCGCCGAGCAATTCAAGGACAGCGCGCTGGCCACCAAGTCGAAGGACGTCCGCGGCATCGCCGGGCAGTACGCCCAGCTCTTTGACGACGGCGTGGCGGCGCTAAAGGGGAACCGAGAGGGGGAGACGACGATGAATACGAAAGGCGAACTGGTCGGCAGCGAGGCCAGCGCCTACATGGCCAGCAAGAAGACCGAGTACCTCGAGGGGAAGGACGCGCTGGCGGTCGTCAACCGCATCAACGCACTCGCCCTCGAAACTCGGATGAACGAGAAGGGCTACATGCTCTACAAAGAGCAGAAGTACTTCGACGTCATCGAGAAGAACATCGCCGAGCTGCTCAAGTCCTACGACCAGTTGGAGAAGATGCACGCCGACGCCACCGAGCAGAAGCAGATCGCCGACGCCCGCAAGGCCACGCAGGAGTACTTTGAGGCGGCCAAGGCCTGGGTGCAGACGCAAAAGACGACCGCCGCCGACGCCGACACGCTGCAGGCCAAAGGTAAGGCGGTCAGCGAGGAGGCGCGGGCCTACCTGGACAGCAAGCAGAAGGAGTACAACCAGGCGAAGGACGAGTTGGCGATGGTGAATCGGATCGCGATCCGCGCCTACATGACTCGCATGTACGCGCGGATCTATATGGCCAGCAACGACGAGACGCAGGCCAAGAAGGTTGAGGACACGATCGTCGAGTTGCTGAAGGCGTACGACCAGCTCGACAAGATGAGCCCCACCGCGGAGGAGCAGAAGCAGATAGCCGGCGCGCGCAGTGCGACCCAGAGCTACTCCAAGGCCTTCAAGGACTGGGTGGCCGAGCACACGCGCGATGCCAACAGCGCCCAATTGACCGAGCTGGCGAAGAGAATGGCCGAGGACGGCGAGACCGTCGGCAAAGCGGCTGACGACTACCTGGCGAGCAAGGAACCGGAGGTCGAGAAGGTCGCCCAGGCGGTCTTCAAGGTGGCGAGCATCGATCAGTGCGCCTATCGAATCCGTTTGCGCGAGCGCGACTACATGTTGCGCCAGGACGAGAAGACCTGGGCCGAAATGAACCAGTTCCTCGATGAGCTGAGCCAGCTCTACAAGGACCTCCGTCCCCTGTCGTCCACAAAGGACGATCTGGAACGCATCGATCGCGCGGAGAAGGCGACGCAGGAATATGCCGCGGCCGCCAAGTCCTGGGTCGAGAATGACAAGCAGATGAAGGCCGGCGCGGGCACGATGGACACCGACGGCCAGACGGTCGGCGGCGCGGCGGCGGAATACCTGACCGCCAAGCAGGGCCGGATCGACAAGGTCGCCGACGGCGTCTTCATCGTCGCCGACATCGCCGGCGAAGCCCTCACCACGCGGCTCAACGAGAAGGGCTACATCATCAACCAGGACCAGAAGTGCTGGACCGGGCTGAACGACCACATCACGAAGCTGACGAGCCTGTACGGCGACCTGCGCAAGGTGTCGCTGACGGCCGACGACCAGCAGCGCATCGAGCGCGCCGAAAAGGCCACCGGCGAGTACCTGACGGCGGCCAAGTCGTGGGTCGAGAACGACAACAAGTTGCGGAAGGAAATCCTGCCCAAGATGAAGGAGATCGGCGACAACGTGATCACGACGGCCCAGACGGCGGAGAACGACGCCTGGAAGCAGTCGGATGAGCGTGGCGCCAGCGTGACCGGCATCGTCAGCAGCTCCAAGCTGATCATCATCGGTGCGCTGCTGGCCGGTGCGCTGATCGGCTGCGTGGCCGCGTTCGCCATCACCCGCTCGATCGCGACGCCGCTCAAGAACACGTTCAAGGGCCTCAAGAGTTGCAGCACGGCGGAGCTGGAAGAGACCGCCACGACCTTCAACCGCATCATCGACTCGATGGCCGACGGCGTGTCGCAGGTCAACGACGCCGCCGCCCAGGTCTCCTCGGCCTCGCAGCAACTCGCCGAGGGCGCCAGCGAGCAGGCCTCGGCCCTCGAAGAGACCAGCAGCGCGCTCGAGCAGATGGCCGCCATGGCCCGCACAAATGCCACCAACAGCAAGGAAGCCAACGACCTCGCTGCCCAGGCCCACAAGGCCGCCAGCGATGGCGAAAAGACCATGATCGGCATCAACGAGGCCAGCGACAAGATCAGCAAGATCATCAAGGTGATCGAGGAGATCGCCTTCCAGACCAACCTCCTGGCCCTCAACGCCGCCNNGAGGTCCGCAACCTGGCGCAGCGGGCCGCCGGCGCCGCCAAGGAGACCACCGGCCTGATCGAGGAATCCGTCACCAAGTCCCGCGAGGGCAAGACGGCGATTCAGACGATCGTCGGCGGCGTGGCCAAAGTCACAGAGTTGATCAACGGCATTTCCAGAGCCTCGGAAGAGCAGGCCCAGGGCGTCGACCA